>JAGWPW010000044.1 GCA_028870315.1 Sphingomonadales bacterium
ATCGAGGAGGAGCGCGGCGCCTTTCCGTCGACCGCGGCACTGCGCTACCTGTCGCGCCATGGGGTGAATGCCGAGTTCGTCGCGGTCGAGCGGACCGGATCGACCACCGAATCGCTCACCGCCGCCGCGGCGCGGCTCCAGGCCGAACTTCTCGTTCTCGGCGCCTATGGCCGCAGCCGCATGCGCGAGTTCCTGTTCGGCGGAGTGACGCGCAACCTGCTTGCCGATAGCGGGATGCCGGCGTTGCTGGTCGCACATTAACCTGCGCTGCACCGCAACAGCGCCGCAGCGATGACGGCGCAAATCCTGTCGAACCCTGTCGGAATGCGATCCTTACAACCAGATTCACCGATATATTTCAGCGGCATGTCGTCAATTTTTCGTCAATTGCGAAAAACGCAATAAAAGTCTCGTTTTTCGCACTTGCACAAATTCGGCCCGGGGGCCATTCAGAGCCTGCCTTTCAGGCATCCTCTCCCAAAACTTCAAGGCCCGGTCGGCAACGACCGGGCCTTTTTTCTGGTCGCTGCCCGGCACGTCCCGCGCGCGCCACGCGAAATGGCACGCGCGGCGCCCGGTGCCACCGCCAGCGAGCGATGCGTGGATTTCGCCGATCATCACGCGATGAACCGGTCCACACCGGTGGTCGCGGCGCATTCAAGGCCGCACCCCCGCCCTTTTCTTCCCCCATGTCCCCGGCTATGCCGGCGCGCATGACGCTGACCATCACCGCCATTCTCCTTGGCATCGTCGAGGGGCTGACCGAATTCCTGCCGGTGTCCTCGACCGGGCATCTCATTCTCGCGACGCGGTTGTTCGGCTATGATGAGGCGCCTTGGGCGGTGTTCAACATCGTCATCCAGCTTGGCGCGATCCTGGCGGTGGTGGTGCAGTTCTGGCGCACCTTCTGGGCGGTGGCGCACGGACTCATCCGGCGCGAGCCCAAGGCGTTGCGCTTCGTCGCCAATGTCCTCGTCGCCTTCCTGCCGGCGGTGGTGCTGGGGCTGATCTTCAAGAAGCATATCGATGCGATGCTTGCCGATGGCGCGCTGGTGGTTGCCTGGGCGCTGATTGTCGGCGGCGTCGCCATCCTTGTCGTCGAAAAACTCGCCAGGCCCGGCGATTACGTCGGCATCGGCGAACTTTCGACGATGAAGGCGCTTGGCGTCGGCTTCATGCAATGCCTCGCGATGATCCCCGGGGTCAGCCGCTCGGGCGCGACGATCATGGGCGCGCTGGCGATGGGGGTGGAACGCCGCACCGCCGCCGAGTTCAGCTTCTTCCTCGCGGTGCCGACGATGCTGGGGGCAACGGCGCTGCAATTATGGGACAACCGCCATGCGCTCGCCGCGGGCACGGGCGAGGTCGGCTGGAGCGAGATCGCGATCGGCTTCGTGGTCGCCTTCATCGTCGCGCTGGTCGTGATCCGCGCCTTCATCGCCTATATCAGCCGCCACGGCTTTGCGCCCTTCGCGATCTACCGGATCCTTGCCGGCGGCGCGGCGCTGTTCTTTCTGCTGCGCTGATAGCATTCTAACAGGAACTTGGACCGCGACCTGCGGATAGCCTAAAGCGAAGCCTGAAGCCGTGCGCTTGATCAAAGGTAAAGTTCACAAAACAAACCAAAATAAACGGCTTATCAAGATGTTTGTGTAATAAGCCTAACAGGACGCTTCATCGGGCGAAGCTTCCTGACACAATGCTGGGGGGGAATCACGATGAAGCTTTACGCGGCCGCTGCATTTGCCGTCATTTTTTCAACCAATGTGGTCGCCCAACAGGCGGTGATCGCACCCATCGCCACACCTAATCAGGCAGTTTTGCGAGTTGGCACGGCCGTGCCGTTGAAAATGAGCGAGCCGCTAACAACGAAACAAAAGGCAATCAGAGTTGGTCAGCGTTTTAGAATGGAAGTTGCGGAAGATATCAAAGTAGACGGCGTCGTAGTAATTCCAATCGGAAGTCCGGCGGTTGGCGAGGTAACTGACGTCCGTTACAAAGGCATGTGGGGTAAATCTGGTCATATCTCTGCTCGAGTCTTATACGCTCAAGTGAACGGGCGGCAGATAAGACTTAGTGGAGACTTTGACGAAAAAGGAACCACGGGGACTGGCGGCGTGGTAGCTGCTGTAGCTTTTATTCCAGTTGCGGGTTTTTTTACGACAGGGACGAGCGCGACGATTCCCATAGGGGCTGGTATCAAAGCCTTTGTTGACGAGGACGTGCCTCTCACATTTCAATCCAGCCAACCGCAACCAATGGTTGTAAGCAACCCAACTCCAGCCGCGGCAAAATGAACGCCCATAACGGGGCTAACGGAAGCATCGCAGGCTTGACTTTCCGGGGGGGCTGACGCAAGGGCGCTCGCTCGCGCCGCGCGGCGCCGCTTCCGATTTTCGCAGGAAAGTATCATGGCCAAGCCCGCAACCGTCAAGATCCGGCTGGTTTCCACCGCCGACACCGGCTTCTTCTATGTGACCAGGAAGAACCCGCGCAACACCACCGAGAAGATGAACTTCCGCAAATATGATCCCGTCGTGCGCAAGCATGTCGAATTCAAGGAAGCGAAGATCAAGTAAGCCCGGGTTCAGCCCGCCGCGCCTAACCCCCGCGCGAAGGCGAAGGCGCCTTGCGCGAATGCAGGAGGCAGGCGGCGGCATGACAGGCGTGATGCGGAAATTGGCGGCGCTCGCCGCGCCGGCTGCGGCCCTGTTGCTGACGGCCGCGGCGCCGGCGCCTGCAACCTCGGCGCCCCCGGCTCCCGCACCAGAGGTCATCCGCGCGGTCGCGGCGCTGCGCGCGATCGTCTCGATGCGCGCCGATTTCACCCAGACCAGCGCCAATGGCCAGCGCCTCAGCGGTGTGCTGACGCTCAAGCGGCCGGGGCGAATCCGCTTCCAGTATGGTGCGGGCACGCCGATGCTGATCGTCTCGGACGGGCGGGCGCTGACCCTGTTCGACCGCGCGGTGAACCAGTACCAGCGCTGGCCGATCGCCAACAGCCCGCTCGGCGCGCTGCTCGATCCGGGCCGCGATGTCGCGCGCTACGGCTCGCTCCAGCCGATGCTCGATCCCGCCGCGATCGGCGTTGCCGTGCGCGATCCCGCCCATCCCGAATTCGGCACGCTGACGCTGGTGTTCAGCCGCAAGTCCTCGGCGCCGGGCGGGCTTCAGCTCGATGGCTGGGTCACGATCGATTCGCAGAACCAGCGGACCGTCATCCGCCTTGCGAATCAGCAATACGGCATCGCCGCGAGCGACGATCTCTTCCGCATTCGCGATCCGCACGCCGGCCCGCATCACTGACCGGGCGCCGGGCGCTTTGCGCATTCGCGCGAAGTTTCAACGCGGCGCGGCGCGCCACGGGGCGGCGGGCGGCAACGGTTCGTCGCGATATGTGCATGGACCGCGACAAGCCGTGACAATCCTGCCGATCCCGTTCACCTGCCAGCAATCCCCCCCGCGCTAGAAGAATCGGGTCAGGACGGCGCGAGGCGGGTTTCCCCCCTGTTGCCCCAGCTTCGCAACGCCGGCCTGATACAGCGTGACGAACGCTCCAAGGAACCCTCGTCCCACTGCCCCCGGGACGAGGGTTTTTGCGTCATGCGCGGCGCGGCTGATGATGCATCATCAGCGGATATCTGGAGCGAACTGCGCGATTTCAGAAATCACGCAACAGGCCATAGATATTTGCTGTCGCATCGCTTTTTGTCCGAAAGCGGGTACCCACTTTGCGGCGCGATGCGCTAATCGGGCGTGATCACCATGCTGTCGCCGTGCTCCTCGACGCGGCCCAGGCGGCGCAGCGCCGACTGGCCGAGCAGGTTGACCGCGAGCCCATCGACCACCACCGCATCGACGTCGTGCAATTCGCTGCCGGCAACCGCGAGGTGGTCGATCTTCACCCGCGCGCCGCCGGCGATACCCGAGGCGGTGCGCAGCATCGGATGGAAATCCTCGGGCTGAACAAAAAGGCCTAGCCGCTGTGCCTCGTCGCGGCTGAGCGCGACGAGATCGGCGCCGGTATCGACGAGAAAATCGGCGCTGCCGCCATTGACCGTCGCGGCGACATGAAAATGGCCGGTGGCATCGCGCGCGAGCACCGTCGGCCCGGCGTCCGATGCCGACGCGCCGGTGCCCGCGACGAACTGCCAGCGCTGCGGCGCGGGCGCGTCCCTGCTCCACGGATTGGCGGTGGCGGGGACCGGCGCGGCGACGGCCTGCGCCCGGTTCGCCCCCGGCGCGAGCCCGCGGATCGGCAGCGACAGCGCGATCATCGCCAGGACCGCACTCAGCGCATAGGCGGCAAGACGCATCATCGCCGCCGATCATGCCATGGAAAGGTTACCGCATGGCCAACGCCGGCGCTGGCTTATTATTCGGCGGCTTCGGTGACATGCCCGGCATCGGTGGTCGCGGCCTCGATCTCGGCCGCCTTGGCCTCGACCAGCGCGACGATGTGATCGAGCATGTCATCGCTCTGGACGTGATGGTCGGTCACACCCGAGAGATAGACCATGTGCTTGCCGTTGCCGCCGCCGGTGATGCCGATGTCGGTCTCGCGCGCCTCGCCCGGGCCGTTGACCACGCAGCCGAGCACCGAGAGCGACAGCGGCGTCTTGATATGCGACAGGCGGCTTTCCAGCGCCTCGACCGTGCGGATCACGTCGAAACCCTGGCGCGCGCAGCTCGGGCAGGAGACGACGCGCACGCCGCGGGTGCGCAGGCCAAGGCTCTTGAGGATCTCGAAGCCGACGCGCACCTCCTCCTCGGGTTCGGCCGAGAGCGAGACCCGCAAGGTATCGCCAATCCCCGCCCAAAGAAGGTTGCCGATGCCGATCGCGCTCTTGACCGTGCCGCCGATCAGCCCGCCGGCCTCGGTGATGCCGAGATGCAGCGGGCAATCGACCGCTTCTGCCAGCCCCATATAGGCGGCGACCGCAAGGAACACGTCGCTGGCCTTCACCGCCACCTTGTATTCGTGGAAATCATGGTCCTGCAAAAGCTTGATGTGATCGAGCGCGCTTTCGACCAGCGCCTCGGGGCACGGCTCGCCGTATTTTTCGAGCAGGTCCCTTTCGAGGCTGCCGGCGTTGACGCCGATGCGAATCGCGCAGCCGTTGGCCTTCGCCGCGCGCACCACTTCGGCGACCCGCGCGGATGAGCCGATGTTGCCGGGATTGATCCTGAGGCATGCCGCCCCCGCATCGGCGGCTTCGAGCGCGCGCTTGTAGTGGAAATGGATGTCGGCGATGATCGGCACCTCTGCGGCGCGGGTGATCTGCGCGAGCGCCGCGGTGCTTTCGACATCGGGGCACGAGACGCGGATGAGGTCCGCCCCCGCCGCCTCGCAGCGCCGGATCTGGGCGATCGTCGCGCCGGCATCCGAGGTCGGCGTGTTGGTCATGGTCTGGACGGTGATCGGCGCATCGCCGCCAACGGGGACACGGCCGACCATGATCTGGCGGCTGTTGCGGCGCGCAATGTCGCGCCAGGGTCTGATCGAGGACATGGGCGGCAGCTATAGGCGATCCGAAGCCGCGCCGCAAACCGCCCGACCGCAAGAATGCGCGCCGGGCCGAAGGCGTCGCCCGCGGCCCGGCGCCCGATCAGCCGCGCGCACGCGCCTGGCGATAGCTGCCAAGTTGCCGCAGTTCCCGGCAGAAGAAAGCCAGTTCCTCGAAGGCGCGGTCCACCGCCGGATCGCCCGGCGCGCCGACGATATCGGCAAAGAACATCGTCGCGGCAAAGCTCGCGCCGTGCTGGTAGCTTTCGAGCTTGGTCATGTTGACGCCGTTGGTGGCAAAGCCGCCCAGCGCCTTGTAAAGCGCCGAGGGCACATTGCGCACCTCGAAGACGAAGGTGGTCATCAGCACCCCCTCGCCCGCCTCGGCGCGCAGCGCGGCGGGTGCCAGCGGCTCGCGCGAAAGCACGACGAATCGGGTGGTGTTGTCATGCGCATCCTCGACATTGTCCTCGACGATGGTGAGGCCATAAAGCCCGGCGGCGAGCGGCGGGGCGATGGCGCAGGCGCGCGGATCACCCATTTCGCGCACCAGCGCCGCGGCGCCGGCGGTATCGGCATAGGCCATCGGCACGATGCCGCGCGCGCGCAGGTAATGGCGCGATTGCCCCAGCGCCTGCGGATGGCTGTAGGCGGCGGCGAACGGCCCCGGTGCCAGCGCCATCAGGCTGTGATGGATGGCAAGGAAATGCTCGCCGACGATGGCGAGCCCGCTTTCGGGCAGCAGGAAATGAATGTCGGCGACGCGGCCGTGCTGCGAATTCTCGATCGGAATGATCGCCCGCGCGGCACGGCCGTCCTTCACCGCATCGAGCGCATCCTCGAAGCTGAAACAGGGCAGCGGCAGGCAACAGGGGGCATATTCGAGCGCGGCGCGATGGCCGTTGCACCCCGGCGCACCCTGAAAGGCGATGGCGCGCGCGGGATCGGCCGCGGCGTCCGCGGCCATGGCGGTGACGAGCGAAAGCGCGGGCGCGGGAAAGCTGTGCATGGCGGCCCGGCCCCTAATGCGCCAGCAGGTGGCCCGCAATGGCAACGTGGCTGGTTTCTTTGGCGCGAACCGAGCCCGGAAACGCGCATGGCGTTATTGCGTCGCCACACGCGACCCCCTTGCGCAAGCGCGAAGCGCTGCTAGAGCGACCGCGCAGCTTGGGCAGTTCCCGCGGGGCTCTAGATGGATGACCGTTTCAACACCATAGCCGGATGGGTGCTTGCCTCCGGTATTGTCGCGCTTGGCCTTGGCAGCATCAGCAGCCATTATTTCCGCGCCGACAAGGACAAGCGCCCGGAAAAGATGGGCTATGAAATCCCCGGCGTGGCCAGCGCCAGCGCCGGCGCCGTCGCGGTGCCGATAGAGGCGCTGCTCGCCAAGGCCGATCCGGCCAAGGGCGCCGATGTCTTCAAGCGCTGCATGTCGTGCCACACGATCGCTCAGGGCGGCGCCAACGGCATCGGTCCCAATCTCTATGGCGTCGTCGGCGACAACATCGCCCAGGGGCGCGGCGGCTTCGCCTTCTCCGACGCGCTGAAGGCGCACAGCGGCAAATGGACCTTCGCGCTGCTCAACCAGTGGCTGACCGATCCGCGCGCCTTCGCGTCGGGCACCAAGATGACCTTTGCCGGGCTCGATGATCCGCAGGACCGCGCCAATGTCATCGTCTATCTGAATTCGCAGGGCTCGAACCTGCCGCTGCCCGCGGCGCCTGCCGCCGGGGCCGCTGCGCCCGCCGCTGTCGCCGCTGCCGCTCCGGCCGGCGATGCAACGAAGGGGGCGGCCGTCTTCCAGCGCTGCGCCGCGTGCCACACCATCAACCCGGGCGGCGCCAACGGCATCGGCCCCAACCTTGCCCACATCTTCGGCGATGCCATCGGCAAGGGCCGGGGCGGCTACGCCTTCTCCGACGCGCTGGCCAAGCTTGGCGGCAAATGGGACGCGGCCAGCCTCGACAAATGGCTGACCAGCCCGAGCAGCGATGTCCCCGGCACCAAGATGACCTTCGCGGGCATCGACAACGCAGCCGACCGCGCGGATGTGATCGCCTACCTCAAGGCGAATTGAGGCAATTTGGGTCAATAACGCGAGGGGCAACCCCCTCGCGCGCTCACTACTGCCGTCGTTGTGTGCCGGCCGTGCGACGGCGCTTCGGGGAATAGGATGCGGCTTGGCTGGGACGAGATAAGACGCCGGGCCAAGGCTTTCAGCCAGGAATGGCGCGACGCCCATTATGAAAAGGGCGAAACGCAAAGCTTCTACAATGATTTCTTCGACATTTTCGGCATAAAGCGCCGACAGGTCGCCAATTTCGAAAAGATGGTGGGCGGAATCGATGCCGGGAGGCGCGGTTTCATCGACCTGTTCTGGCCCGGCACGCTGATCGTCGAGCAGAAAAGCGCGGGGCGCGACCTGCTCGCCGCGCAGATGCAGGCCAGCGAATATTTCAACTGGCTGCCCCCGCGCGACCAGCCGCGCTTCATCCTCGTCTGCGATTTCCAGCGCTGGAAGCTGATCGATCTCGACGACAACGGGCGCGAAACCAGCTTCGCGCTTGCCGACCTTCACAAGCATGTCACCGCCTTCGATTTCATGCTGGGGCGCCGGGTCAGCTTCGAAAATCAGGCCGCCGTCACCATCAAGGCCGCCGAACTGATGGGCGCGCTGCACGATGCGCTGGAGGCATCGGGCTATATCGGCCACGATCTCGAACAATTGCTCGTCCGCCTGCTGTTCTGCCTGTTCGCCGACCGCACCGGCATCTTCCAGCCGATGAACATCTTCCTCCAGCTCATCGACGGCGACACCCGCCCCGACGGCGGCGACGTCGGCCGCGTGCTCAACGATCTGTTCGACGTTCTCGACACCCCCGAGCCCGCGCGCCAAAGCAATCTCGAAGGCGAACTGAACGCCTTTCCCTATATCAACGGGCGGCTGTTCGCCGGACGGCTCAGGACGCCGCATTTCACCGCCAGCATGCGCGAACAGCTGCTCGACGCCGCGCGGCACGATTGGTCGGGGGTTTCGCCGGCGATCTTCGGCTCGCTGTTCCAATCGGTGATGGACGCGAAGGAGCGGCGCGCGAAGGGCGCGCATTACACCACCGAGACCAACATCCTGAAGGTCATCGGCCCCTTGTTCCTCGATGACCTGAAAGCCGAACTCGCCGCGATCAACGCGCGGCGCACCGGGCGCGAGCGCGCGCTGGCGCAATTCCAGGCGCGGCTGGCGCGGCTCACCTTTTTCGATCCCGCCTGCGGCTGCGGCAATTTCCTTGTCATCGCCTATCGCGAATTGCGCCGGCTGGAACTCGAATGTTTGAAGGCGCAATACGGCAGCCAGCAGATAGACGCGGCGCTGCTGTCGCGCGTCACGGTCGAGCAGTTCTACGGCATCGAGTTCGAGGAATTTCCCGCACGCATCGCCGAGGTGGCGCTGTGGATGATGGACCACATCGCCAACAACGAGATCAACGAGGCCTTCCGCCTCAACTACGCGCGCATCCCCTTGAAGGATTCGCCGCATATCCTGCATGGCGATGCGCTGGAGGCCGATTGGGCCAGCCTGCTGCCGCCGGCGCGGTGCAGCTATATCATGGGCAATCCGCCGTTCATCGGCGCCAAGTTCCAGACCACCGGGCAACGCGCGCAGGTGCGCCGCATCGCCGGGCTGGGCGGCAGCGGCGGCACGCTCGATTACGTGGCCGCGTGGTTCATCAGGGCCGGGCAATATCTGCAAGCCAACCGCCGCATCCGCATCGCCTTCGTCGCCACCAATTCGATCAGCCAGGGCGAGCAGGTGGCGCAATTATGGCCGATCCTGTTCGACCGCTGCGGCCTTGAAATCGCCTTCGCGCACCGCACCTTCGCCTGGGGCAGCGAGGCGCGCGGCAAGGCGCATGTCCATGTGGTGATCATCGGGCTTGCCCATCGCGACGACGAGCCGGCGGAAAAGCGCCTGTTCAGCTATCCCGACATCAAGGGCAGCCCGGTCGAAAGCCGGCACAAGGCGCTGAGCGCCTATCTGTTCGATGCGCGCGGCGTGACCAACCGGCATCTGGTGGTGAAGGAGGAGGCGCGGCCGATCAATGGGGCGGCAAAAGTGGTCATCGGCTCGAAGCCGATCGATGGCGGCTATCTGATTTTCGACGCCGACGAACGATCCAACCTGCTGGCTGCCGAGCCAGCCGCAAGCGAATTCCTCCGTCCGTTCATAGGTGCCCAAGAGTTCATCAATGGCGGTATGCGCTGGATCGCCGCGCTGCAATCAGCCTCCCCGGAAAAGCTTCGTCATTTGCCCCGGCTTATGGAACGGGTGGCACTGGTTCGCCGGTTTCGCGAGGGTGAAATTCCGCCGAAGGGAAAAGGAGAAGAAAAGAAAGATTCGCCAGGCGTGTCGTCGAGAGCGCTGGCATCTACACCTACCGCCTTTCATGTCACAGTTATTCCTGCCGGATCATTTCTGGTGATTCCCGAAGTCAGTTCGGAACGGCGCGAATATATCCCGTTAGGGTGGCTTGAACCCCCGGTCATTCCGAGCAACCTCGTTCGAATTCTTGAACCAGCGGGCTTATTCGACTTCGCCATCCTGACCAGCCGCGCGCATATGGCATGGCTCGCGCACATCGGCGGGCGACTGGAAAGCCGCTTCCGCTATTCGATCGGCCTCGTTTACAACACCTTCCCCTGGCCCGACGCCGCCCCGGCGCAGCGCGCGAAAATCGAGGCGCTGGCGCAGGCGGTGCTCGATGCGCGGGCGGCATGGCCGGCCGCCAGCCTTGCCGACCTTTACGATCCCGACACCATGCCCGCCAATCTGAGGAAGGCGCATGGCGCGCTCGATGCGGCGGTGGACCGGCTGTATCGGCCCGCGCCCTTCGCCGGCGATCGCGAGCGGGTGGAGCATCTGTTCGGCCTGTATGAGGGGCTGGTCGCGCCGCTGAGCCGGCTGGGCGCGGCAAAGAAGGGCCGCAAGCGCGCCGGCCAGCGCCTTCCGGTTTGAGGACACGCCCGCTTGCCCAACCCCCGGTGGGCAGGGGGTTGGCGAAGCGCGTTTCGCCTGCGGTTGCCGGTCAGCCGGCCGGGCAATGCGCCGCAAGCAGGGCATCGGCGGCGCGGGAATTGCCTGCCGCGCGCAGCTGCTTCGCCGGCCCGGCAACCAGCGCGCAGCCCAGCACCACCTTGCGCCGGCGCAGTTGCAGCAGGGTGGGCACGCGGCGCGCGAGTTCGGCATCGGGCACGGGATCGATCGCGCCGGTGAACCAGCCGAGCCACGGCGGCCGCGCCGCCAGCCGGTCGATGAACGCCGCCTCGGCGGCGCCATCGTCGCGGAACGGGCTCAGCACCCCCGGCACGCGCAGCACTTCGGGGCGCTGGCGCAGCAGCGCATCGAA
>JAGWPW010000045.1 GCA_028870315.1 Sphingomonadales bacterium
CGCCGCCGGTGCGGGTGAAGCCGCCGAGCCCAGCTCGCTCGGCCTGACCGCGCCGATGTGGGTGGCGCTCTCGATGGCGGTGCTGATTCTCATCGGCCTGTTCCTCAAGGTCCCGAAGATGCTGACCAAAGGGCTCGACGCCGGCATCACCGAGATCCGGCAGCAGCTCGATGAAGCAAGGACGCTGCGCGAGGAGGCCGAGGCGCTGCGCCAGGAATATGCCGACAAGATCGCCGGCGCCGAAAGAGACGCCGCCGCCATGCTCGATCACGCCCGTCACGAGGCCGAGGCGATCGTTGCCAAGGCCGAGGCGGATACCGCCGCGGTCATCACCCGCCGCGAGAAAATGGCCACCGACAAGATCGCCGCCGCCGAAAACGCGGCGCTGGCCGAGTTGCGCGCCCGAATCGCCGAGGCGGCGAGCACCGCCGCGCGCGGGCTGATTGCGGCGAATTTCGGCGCCTCAGCGGATAAGGCGCTAATCAATAAGGCTATTCAGGAGATTTGATGCCGGGGGCCGCGGCCCCGGCGTTACCCCTTCCCTTCGTAAGCCTCGACGATTCTTCCGACGATCGGATGGCGCACCACATCTGCGCTGGTGAACCGCGTCACCGCGATCCCCTCGACGCCTTCGAGCCTCCGCACCGCATCGGCAAGGCCGCTTTGTGCGTCACCGCCGGGGATATCGACCTGCCGCGGGTCGCCGCACACCACCATGCGGCTGTTCTGGCCGAAGCGGGTGAGGAACATCTTCATCTGCGCGGGCGTCGTGTTCTGCGCCTCGTCGAGGATGACGAAGGCATCGGCGAGCGTGCGTCCGCGCATGAAGGCGATCGGCGCGATCTCGATCTCTCCGCTGGCGATGCGGCGTTCGACCTGCTCGGGCGGCATGCAGTCGTACAGCGCGTCGTAAAGCGGGCGGAGATAGGGATCGACCTTCTCCTTCATGTCGCCAGGCAGGAAGCCGAGCCGCTCGCCCGCCTCGACCGCGGGGCGCGAGAGGATGAGGCGCTGGACGCTGCCCGCCATCAACTGGCTCACCGCCTGCGCGACCGCGACATAGGTCTTGCCGGTGCCGGCGGGGCCGAGCGCGAAGATGATATCGCTCCTCGCCAGCGCCTGCATATAGGCGATCTGCGTTGCCGAGCGCGGGACGATGGTCTTGCGCCGGGTGCGGATCATGATCGGCGGGGTTTCGTTGTCGCCGTTGATGATCCCTTCGAGCATCGGCTCGTTCGACATGGCGATCAGCGATTCGACCGCGCCCGAATCGATGTCGTGGCCGGCAAGGACGCGGGTCTGGAGTCCCTTGATGACGTCACGCGCGCGCGCCACCGCGTCTTCGGGGCCTTCGATCCGGACCCGGTCGCCACGCGCGGCGATCGTGACCCCAAGCCGGCTTTCGATCTGGACGAGGTGCGAATCGTACTGGCCGAAGACCGCGACAAGCACCGTGGGCTCGTCGATCTCGATCTCGGCGCGGGCGCGGCGGTTGTCGTCGCGACGGGGGCCGAGCGGCGAATATGGCACCACATCATGGGCGCGGATCGTCTTGCGGGCCATGCGCTCCTTTCGAACCGGGCCGGGACTCGGCCCTGCACGCAAGGATATATCGGCGATTTTGACAAACAAGCGGCATGCTGCACCGCGGCATACGAATTTTTGGCGATTGTGACCTCTTATCCCCTGTCGCCGCGGGGCGACGTCATGCCGGGGCAGGGGCGGGGCTGGCGGCGATCGCCGTTCCGGAAAGCGAATTGGCAAAGGCGCCCGTCAGTTCCACCGGCACGAGATCGCCGATCCGGGCATCGCCGATCACATGCACCGATTGCAGCCACGGCGATTTGCCGAGCCATTGCCCGGGGAGCTTGCCGCGGCGTTCGATGAGAATGGCGCAGCGCCGGCCGACGCTGTGCCGGTTGAAGGCGAGCTGCCCCTGCCCGATCCGCGCTTGCAGCCGTTGCAGCCGTTCGTCCATGATTTCGGGCGCGATCTTCCCGGGCATGGTCGCGGCCGGGGTTCCCGGGCGCGCACTGTATTTGAAGCTGAACGCCTGCGCGTAGCCGGCGGCATCGATCAGCGCCAGCGTCTCTGCAAATTCGGCCTCGCTCTCGCCGGGAAAGCCGACGATGAAATCGCCCGAAAGCGCGATGTCGGGCCTTGCCGCGCGCACCCGATCGAGCAGCTTCATATAATCCTCGGCGCGATGGCCGCGGTTCATTGCCTTGAGCACCCGGTCGCTGCCCGATTGCACCGGCAGGTGGAGGAAGGGCATCAGCTTGTCGATCTCGCCATGCGCGGCGATCAGCGGCTCGCGCATATCGCGCGGATGGCTGGTGGTATAGCGGATCCGCGCAAGATCGGGGAGGCGGGCGAGCGCGGCGATCACCCCTTCGAGGCCCACCTCGCGGCCCTTTTCATCCTCGCCGCGCCAGGCGTTGACGTTCTGGCCGAGCAGCGTGATCTCGCGCGCGCCCGCCCCGACCAGCCGCTCCGCCTCGGCAACAAGCTGGGCAAAGGGGCGCGAAAGCTCGGCGCCGCGGGTATAGGGCACGACGCAATAGGTGCAGAATTTGTCGCAGCCTTCCTGCACGGTGAGGAAGGCGGTGGGCCCGGCCCTGCGCCGTTCGGGCAGCGCGGCGAACTTGGTCTGGGCGGGCATGTCGGTATCGAGCACCCGCTCGCCGCCACGCGCGCGCTCCAGCATCGCGGGCAGGCGGTGATAGGCTTGCGGCCCGACCACCATGCGCACCAGCGGCGCGCGCGCCATGACTTCCTCGCCCTCGGCCTGGGCAACGCAGCCTGCGACCGCGATCAGCGGCGCGCTGCCGTCTTCGCGGCGCAGCCGTCCGATTTCGGAATAGACCTTTTCCGAGGCCTTTTCGCGGATGTGGCAGGTGTTGAGCACGACGACGTCGGCGTCTTCACCCGATGCGGGCGACAGGCCCTGCGCATCGAGCAGCTCGGCCATGCGTTCGCCGTCGTAGACATTCATCTGACAGCCGAAGCTCTTGACGCGATAGGTCCGGGGGACGGGAAAACTGGGCATGCGCGCGCGCCTTACGCCAGCGGCGCGGCGATTTGAAGAGGCTGACCCATGGCATCGGCAATCGCGCCGCGCGCCGCGGCAGTCATCGGCTTGCGCCCGGCGAGCGCGGCCGCGGGAAGCGGCGCCAGGAAGTGCAGGGTAAGCGGTATCGGCCGCGCCCGTGCCAGGATGCGCTTGCAATTGGCGATGCCCGGCTCATCCCCGACCCAGGCGATTTCTTGCGCGGCCGCGCCGTAATCGAGCCAGACCGGCTGCACCGCAAGTCCCGGCGGCAGCGGGTCGAGCGCGGCGAGCAGCGCGCTTTTGAACGGCAGCAGCAGCGTGCCATCGCTGGTGGTGCCCTCGGGAAACAGGGCGAGCGCTTCTCCCAGTGCCAGCGCCTCGCGCAGCGCGCCGACCTGCCGGGCGATGCTTGCCTTGTCGTGACGGGCGATGAACACGGTGCGATGCATGGCGCACAGGCGTCTCACCAGCGGCACTTCGGCGAGCCCGTCATGCGCGACAAAGCCGCATCCGGTGGTGCCGGCGAGCGCGGGAATGTCGAGCCAGCTGACGTGGTTGGCAAGCAGCAGCACGCGCCCCGGCGCACGCGTGCCGACGGTCCGGATGCGCAGCCCGGCAAGCCGGCCGATTACTGAGAGGAACCGGCGCGGCCAGGGGTTTGGCCCCGGCAGCAGTTGCCAGCAGCGGTATAGCGTCACCGCGACCACCAGCAGCGCCGCCATCGCCGCAAGCCGCGCTGCCATGCGAAGCTTGCCGGCCAGCGCGGCGAGCAGGCTCACTCCTCGGGCTTGCCTTGCTTTCCGGCATGCTCGCGCCCGAGCCGCACCCCGAAAAGTTCGAGCCGGTGATCGACCAGCCGGTAGCCGAGCCGTTCGGCGATCTGGCGTTGCAGCGCTTCGAGTTCGGGATCGACGAATTCGATGACCGTGCCGCTTTCGACATCGATCATATGGTCGTGATGCGCCTCGGGCGCGGCCTCGTAGCGCGCGCGGCCGTCGCCGAAATCATGGCGTTCGAGAATGCCCGCCTCTTCGAACAGGCGCACGGTGCGATAGACGGTGGCGATCGAAATTCCCGAATCGATCGCCACCGCGCGGGCGTGAAGCTTGTCCACGTCGGGATGATCGATGCTTTCCGACAGCACGCGCGCGATGATCCGGCGCTGTTCGGTGATCCTGAGACCGCGCTCCGCGCAGAGCGCCTCGATGTCGATCGGCTGATGCACGTCTGGTCTGCCCGATAGAAGCCGCCGGCCCGACGCGGCGAGCCGGCCTACAAAAAACCCCGCCGGGTGTAGCCCGGCGAGGCATTTTGCGCAAAGGACGAATGCGCGGGAACGCCGCTTGGCGTGGCCCCGCGCGCGCCCGCGTCAGGCGCCGGCCTTGGGCTTGCGGCCACGCCGCGCGCCGGGCTTGCGGCCGAGGCCGATCTTCTTGGCGAGATCGCGACGCTTCGCGGCATATTCGGGCGCGACCAGCGGGTAATCGGACGCCAGATTCCAGCGCGCCTTGTACTGTTCCGGGGTCATGCTGTGGTGAGTCATCAGATGCCGCTTCAGCATCTTGAGTTCCATCCCGCAGTCGAGGCAGACGATGCGGTCAGGCTTTACCGAGGAGCGCAGCGAGACCGCCGGCTTGGGCGGGGCTTCCGCGACAACCGGCGCGGCCTTGCCGAGATCGGCCAGCGCACCATAGACATTGCTGATCAGCGCCGGAAGATCGGCAACGCTGACATCGTTATTGCTGACATGCGCAGCAACGATGTCCGAAGTCAGAGTGACGAGCGTTTCGTTTAGATCGCCCATGGTGCTTTCCATTGTTTGTCCTCTTCTATTCGACCCGAGGGACACATGCGGCCTTTGATCTTTTGTCGGCCGCGGTGAGCAGGTGAAATCATCGCGGTAGCGCTGATCTCCTGGCTGGCGGGTCAGTGGACCAGTTTTTAGCCGCTTTCAAGTCACGGTGATGAAAAACGGTGAAAATAGCGAGCGGCCTGAAACACAGGGGGCGCATCCGCGGCGCCTTAGTCGATGGTTCGGGAAAATGTTATCGCGTCGAACGCCTCTCCATTGGCGCTGCGATAGTAATTCGGGCGGCGCCCGACGGCGCGAAAGCCATGCGCGTGGTAAAGCGAGCCTGCGGCATTGCCCGCGCGCATCTCGAGCAGCATCCGGCGGATGCCGCGGCGGCGGGCATCGGCGATCAGCGCGCCGAGCAATGCGCCGCCCAGTCCGCGCCGCCGGCTGTCCGGCACGATCGCGAAGAGCAGCAGTTCCTCCTCATCGAGCACGCAGCGGGTGAGCGCGAAGCCGGCCGCCGCCTCGCCGTCGCCCGGCAGCGCGCCGCTCTGCGCGATCAGGCGGTAGCGCGCATTGCCGAGCAGCAGCGCGCCCTCGATCTGGCTGCGCGTCCAGGCTTCGCCGAAGCGCGGATCGAAGGCGGCGGCCATGATCGCCATGATCCGGTCGAGATCGACGGCGGGCGGCCTCATAACCGCGTGCCCGCGGGAAGCCGCGCATCGGGCGCGCGACCATAGAGCGGTGCCAGTTCCTGCGAGAGCGCCGCATCGGGAAGCCGCGCCAGCGCGCGCGCATCGGGCCAGATCGCCAGCGCTTCCCCCGCGCCGCGTCGCGTAACGAGCGCCTCGGCCTGGCTGCCGGCGACAAGCGCGCCGGGCATGCTGGCGGCGTCCTCGGGCCGGAGCGAGGCGAGCGCGGCGGTGGGCGTGCCATCGGCGGCGAAGGGCTGGACGAACCATTCGCCATGCCCGCCGGTCATCGCCACCAGCACCGGCTGCGCCCCCCGGGCGGCGCGCGCCATCGCCGCGACCAGTGCCAGCGTCGAATAGCCGGCAAGCTCGGCGCGCCAGGCGAAGGCCAAGGCCCGCGCCGCGGCAAGCCCGATGCGCACCCCGGTGAAGCTGCCCGGTCCACGTCCGACAACGATGCTGGCGGCGGCGCCGCGCCCCGGTAGCCGCGCGATCATCGGGACGAGCGCTTCGGCATGGCCGCGACCGAGCATCTGGCGCTCGCCCGCGACCAGCGCGTTTGCTTCGAACAGCGCCACCGAGCACGCCTCGGTCGTGCATTCGATCGCCAGCCGGCGCGCCGTCGCCACCTGTTGGCGCCCGCTGCTCAGATCGCGCGTACCTCGGTGACTTCGGGGACGTAGTGGCGGATCAGGCTTTCGATCCCCTGCTTGAGCGTCGCGGTCGAGGAGGGGCAGCCCGAGCAGGCGCCCTGCATCGCCAGGAACACCACCCCCTCGCGATAGCCGCGATAGACGATGTCGCCGCCGTCATTGGCGACCGCGGGGCGCACGCGGGTTTCGATGAGATCACGGATCTGGTCGATGATGTCGGCGTCGGCGGGATCGTCGGCGATTTCCCCGCCCTCGGGCGGCACCGCGATCGCGCCGGCGCTGCCGCCGGCGAACAGCGGCGCCTGGCTGACGAAATGATCGAGCAGCAGCGCGACGACCTGCGGCTTGAGCTGCGCCCAGTCCACCCCCGGCGCGGCGGTGACGGTGATGAAATCGCGGCCGTAGAAGACGCCGGTGACATCGCCCAGCGCGAACAGCGCGGCGGCGAGCGGCGAGGCTTCGGCCTGCTCGCTGCTCGTGAATTCGCGCGATCCTGTGGGCATCACCTCGCGGCCGGGCAGGAACTTGCGCGACGCGGGATTGGGAGTCGTCTCGGTCTCGATGAACATGATCCGCATTTAGGCAGGAAGGGGCGCGATGCAAGAAGGGACAAGACACGCCGCCGATTTTCTGGTTTCTGCGCGCAGCTTTGGCAATCGGGGAGACATCATGACGCGGTCGGTCATCGTTACGGGCGGTTTCGGCGCACTCGGCACCGCGGTCGCCGAAGCGTTTTCGCGGGCCGGCGACAAGGTGGCGCGGATCGATTTCGCCACCGCGCCGCGCGCGCCGCTTCCCGGCGCGCTCGATCTCGGCGGGGTCGACCTCACCGACGCTGCCGCCACCGCCGCCGCGCTCGACAAGGTGGCCGCGGCGCATGGCGGCATCGACGTCCTCGCCAATATCGCCGGCGGCTTCGTCTGGGAAACGCTCGAAGGTGGCAGCATCGACAGCTGGGCGCGGATGCAGGCGATGAACCTCACCAGCGCGGTCACCATCACCCGGCTCGCGCTCAAGGCGCTGATCGCCTCGGGCGAAGGGCGCATCGTCAATATCGGCGCGGGCGCCGCGCTCAAGGCCAGCGCAGGGATGGGCGCCTATACCGCGAGCAAGGCGGGCGTGCATCGCTTCACCGAGGCGCTCGCCGAGGAACTGACGGGCAAGGGGGTGACGGTGAATGCGGTGCTGCCGAGCATCATCGACACGCCCACCAACCGCGCCGACATGCCCGACGCCGATTTTTCGGGTTGGGTGACGCCGGCCGCAGTCGCCGACGTCATCCTGTTCCTCGCCTCGTCGGGCGCGCGCGCGATCACCGGCGCGCTCATCCCGCTGACGCGGGGCGGCTGAGCGCGCCTGTTCACTTCAGCTTAATCCCGCCCGCTTTTATAGGACCGCGCATGAAGCCTCGCGTCCGTGCCGTCAGCCGCTGCGTGCTCGGCTTCGTCCTCCTTGCCAGCCAGACCGCGCCCGGCGTTCTCGCCGCGCCGCCGGCCGCCGCGCCGATCTCCGGGGCACTGCCGCCGCTGCCGCCCCAGGACAATCCCTGGCTCTACCGCGGAAGCGACGTGCCGCACGACAAGGAATGGGTGTTCGGCACGCTGCCCAACGGCCTGCGCTGGGCGGTGCGGCGCAACGGCGTGCCGCCCGGACAGGTCTCGATCCGCATCCGCATGGATGTCGGCTCGCTGTACGAGCAGCCGGCCGAGGCGGGCTTTGCCCATCTGCTCGAACATCTCGTCTTCCGCCAGTCGAAATATCTCGGCGAGGCGCAGGCGATCCCGACCTGGCAGCGCCTCGGCGCGAGCTTCGGCACCGACACCAATGCCGAAACCAGCCCGACGATGACCGATTTCAAGATCGACCTGCCCGATGCCAGTCCGGCGGCGCTCGATGAAAGCTTCAAGCTGCTGTCGGGGATGATGGAGGCGCCGACGCTGTCGGAAAGCGACATCCGCACCGAGGTGCCGATCGTGCTTGCCGAAAAGCGCGAACATGGCGGCGCCGCCGAACGGGTCGCCGATGCGATGCGCGAGACGCTGTTCGCCGGCCAGCCGCTCGCCGATCATGCGACCATCGGCTCGATCGAGACGATCGAGGGTGCGCATCAGGACGCGGTGCGCGCGTTTCACGATCGCTGGTACCGGCCCGAGAATGCCGCGATCATCGCCGCCGGAGATGCCGATCCGGCGCTGCTCGCGGCGCTGATCGCCAAATGGTTCGGCGGCTGGCACCCCGCCGGCGGGCATGTTGCCGCGCCCGATTTCGGCGCGCCTTCGCCGCCGCCGGGGAGCGATCCCGACAATCCGGTCGGATTGACGCGGGTGCTGGTCGAACCCGGGCTGCCGCGCTCGCTCGCCTATGCGGTGGTGCGGCCATGGCACGAGAAGAACGACACCATCGTCTATAACGAAGGGCTGATGATCGATCAGGTCGCGCAGGCGATCATCAACCGGCGGCTGGAACAGCGCGCCCGCGCGGGCGCCTCCTATCTCACCGCGCAGGTCGGCCAGGAGAACATCAGCCGCTCGATCGACGGCACCTTCGTCACCATCTCGCCGCTCGATGCGCATTGGCAGGCAGCGCTCCACGATGTGCGGCAGGTGATCGCCGATGCGCTCGCGCATCCGCCCACACCCGAGGAGATCGCGCGCGAGGTCGCCGAGATCAACGTCAGTTTCGAATCGCAGGTCGAGCAGCGCACGCTGGCGCCAGGCGGCAAGCTGTCCGACGATCTCGTCCAGGCGCTCGACATCCACGAGACCGTCGCCGCGCCCGAGGTCGTGCTCGATATCTTCAAGCGCTCGATCCCGCTGTTCACCCCCGAGGCGGTGTTGGCGCACAGCCGCAAGCTGTTCGCGGGAACCGCGATCCGCGCGCTTTATGTCACCCCGGCGACGGGCGAGGCGGATGCGGCGAAGCTGCGTGCCGCGCTGCTCGAACCGATCCGCGCCGACGGGCATATCCGCGTCGAAGATCACCCGATCAGCTTTGCCGACCAGCCGGCGATCGGCGCGCCGGGCACGCTGCAGCGCGCGATTCCGACCGGGCTTCTCAACATAGAGCAGCTCAATTTCGCCAATGGCGTCAAGGCGATCATCTGGCCCACCCAGGACGATCCCGGGCGGGTGACGGTGAAGGTGCGCTTCGGCGGCGGTTATAACGCGCTGACCGGCGATGATGCGCCCTATGTCGCGCTGGCGCCACTGGCGCTGGTCAGCTCGGGCGAAGGCAGGCTCGGGCAGGAGCAGCTCGACGAAATCTCGACCGGGCGCAAGCTCGGCTTCGACTTTGCGATCGGCGATGGCGCCTTCACCTTTTCGGCGGATACGCGGCGCGAGGACCTTGCCGATCAGCTCTACCTCTTCGCCGCCAAGCTCGCGATGCCGCGCTGGGATGCAGAGCCGGTGCTGCGCGCCAAGGCGGCGGCCCGGCTGCAACTCGAAACCGAGGGCGCCTCGCCCGATGGCGTGCTGGCCCGCGATCTCAAATGGCTCCAGCGCGATCGCGATCCGCGTTTTCGGGCGCCGAGCGATGCCGAGCTTGCCGCCGCCACCCCGCAGGGCTTCCGCAAGGTCTGGGCGCCGCTGCTCGCCTCCGGTCCGATCGAGGTGCAGGTGTTCGGCGATTTCGACCGGGCTGCGGTGATCACCGCGCTTTCGGCAACCTTCGGTGCGCTCGCGCCGCGCCGCGATGTCGCGGTGCCGCCGGTTGCGGTGCATTTTCCTGCGCCAGCTGCGAACCCGGTGGTGCTCACCGACCGGGGCGATGCGAACCAGGCGGCGGCGGTGGTCAGCTGGCCGACCGGCGGCGGGGAAAGCCAGCTGCGCGAATCGCGCCAGCTTGGCATCCTTGCCCAGCTGTTCTGGAACCGGCTGCTCGCTTCGTTGCGCGAAAAGATGGGGGCAAGCTACGCGCCGCAGGTCTCGGCCGACTGGCCGATGGACCTCGACAGCGGCGGCACGATCACCGCGCAGGCGCAGCTCACCCCGCAGATGGCGCCGCGCTTCTTCGCCGCGGTCGATCAGATCGCCGGTGACCTGCGCGCGGCACCGCCGGGCGCGGACGAGCTGGCGCTGGTCACCGAGCCCTTGCGCCAGCAGCTCAACCGAGCCGCGACCGGCACCGCCTTCTTCATGTGGCAACTCGAAGGCGCCACGCTCGATCCGCGCCGCTATGGCAGCCTCGGCTCGATCATGCCCGATTCGACGCGCACCACCCCCGCCGAGATGCAGGCGCTGGCGCAGAAATATCTCGTGCCGGGCAAGGCGCTGAGGGTAGAAGTGCTACCGGCGACGGCGCCGCCGCACTGATCGCGCTTTTGCATTCGGTGCCCCGGCCATGTATGGGCGCCGGTCCGCGATAGGGAGCAAGTTGACGTGACGGATTCATCGGCCTGGAACCCCGAGAGCTGGAAAGCGGCGCAAGCGCGCCATCTTCCCGCCTATGCCGACGCTGAAGCGCTCGGCCGGGTCGAGGCGACGCTGGCCAAGTTTCCGCCGCTGGTGTTCGCGGGCGAGGCGAGGGCGCTCAAGGCCGATCTTGCCAATGTTGCGGCGGGCAAGGGTTTCCTGCTCCAGGGCGGCGATTGTGCCGAAAGCTTCGCCGAATTCCATCCCGACAATATCCGCGACACCTTCCGCGTCCTTCTCCAGATGGCGGTTGTCCTCACCTTCGCGGGCAAGCAGCCGGTGGTGAAGGTCGGTCGCATGGCGGGCCAGTTCGCCAAGCCGCGTTCGGCGCCGACCGAGACGCAGGCGGGCGTCGAGCTGCCGAGCTATCTCGGTGACATCATCAACGGCATCGAGTTCGATGCCGAGGCGCGGCGCAATGATCCCGAGCGGATGCTGCGTGCCTATTCGCAAGCGGCAGCCACGCTCAACCTGCTGCGCGCCTTCTCGACCGGCGGCTATGCCAACCTGCGCCAGGTCCACAAATGGACGCTCGATCACATCGCCCGCAGCCCCTGGGCGGAGAAATTCTCGGCGACCGCCGACCGGATCGGCGAGGCGCTCGATTTCATGGCCGCCTGCGGGGTCGATCCCGGCACCGTGCCGCAGCTTCAGGGGACGAGCTTCTACACCAGCCACGAGGCGCTGCTGCTGCCCTATGAGCAGGCGTTGACCCGGCGCGATTCGCTCACCGGCGAATGGTACGACTGCTCGGCGCACATGCTGTGGATCGGTGATCGCACGCGCTTTGCGGGCTCGGCGCATGTCGAATTCCTGCGCGGGGTCGGCAATCCGATCGGCATGAAATGCGGCCCCAGCCTTGCCCCCGACGCGCTGCTTGCGCTGCTCGACGCATTGAACCCGGCGCGCGAACCCGGCCGCATCACGCTCATCAGCCGTTTCGGCGACGACAAGGTCGAGGCGGGGCTTGCTCCGCTGGCCCGCGCGGTGAAGCGCGAGGGGCATCCGGTCGTCTGGTCGTGCGATCCGATGCACGGCAACATCGTCAAGGCCGACAGCGGTTACAAGACGCGGCCGTTCGATCGCATCCTGCGCGAGGTGAAGGGCTTTTTCGCGGTGCATCGCGCCGAGGGCACGCATGCCGGCGGTATCCATGTCGAGATGACCGGGCAGGATGTCACCGAATGCACCGGCGGCCTCGTCGATGTCACCGAGGCGCGGCTCGCCGACCGCTATCATACCCATTGCGATCCGCGGCTCAACGCCGCCCAGTCGATCGAACTGGCGTTCCTGCTTGCCGAGATGCTGAACCTCGAGGCCGCCGACCGCGGCCGGAAGGCCGCGTAGCCGGGCCGGGGCGCGGATCGTGGAGCCCGCCGAGACGCGCGATCCGGTGACGGCCGCGCCAGCCGGAACCCTCGCGGAACGGCGGTTTGGCGATCACGCGGCGCTGCTGGTCGGTGTGTTCGCGGTGCTGCTGGCAATCGTCCACCTGCTCGCGGCGGCGGCGGCGCGTGACAGTCTGCTGGCCTCGATCGAGGCCTCGGACAGCTTTGCCTACATGCAGGCGAAGGTGGTGCGCGAGACCGTGCTGCTCACCGCCTCGCGGATGCCGGGGCTGGAGAGCGAAACGCGCGCGAACGAGCTGGGCGAAGCGGTGCGGCTGCGCCAGCCCGACGCGCGCGGCCATGGCATCGACCAGCTTGAGGACGAGGGGACGCGGCTGCGCCGGCGCAGCACCGATCTCGCGCGTGCGAGCGCGAATTATGGCCTGGCCGAAAGCGCCTTGCAGTTGGCGATCCTGCTGCTGGCGGTAGCGATGGCCATGAACAGCGCGCGGGCGCTGCGCATCGCTGCGGCGGTGGCGGGCGGCGGCGTGCTGGTGGCGTTGCTGACGCTGATCGGCGTGCGGCTGCTGTAGCGCGTCAGGCCTGCGCGCGGTTCGGCATCGGCTCGTCGGCAATCCGCATCGGTTGCGCCGGCGGCGCTGCGCTCAGCGGCTGGAGCGTCAAGGCCTGGCGGGCGAATTCGTCGAGGCGCAGGCTGTTCTGGAAGACGAGGCCATGCTCATAGCGGTTGCGCCAGCAGACCACCGCGCTGCGCTCGGCAAGCCCGTCGATGGTGAGCCGCACCGGCTGGTGCAGCGCGAGCCACAGCGTTGTTTCGATCCGCGCCCCGGCCTGCGAAAGATCGCGCAGCCGTGCAGGCACGCAATGGCCGGCGCTGCGAAGCTGCGCGCCGGCGGTAAGGCGCAAGCGCATCGGCCGGCGGGGAAAGGCGCAGGCTTCGGCCATGAACGCCGCGACCGCGACCGGCTGGGCAAAGCGAAAGCCCGCATCCTGGTCCCGGGTCCAGCGCTTCTCGACCGGATGGATCTCGCCATTGCCGAGTTCGAGGAACACGAAGTCTTCGGGCGGCACCGGGTGGAACAGCCGCAGCCGCACGCCGGTCGCCGAAACGTCGCGCAGCATGCAGACATATTCGCCGCTCTGGCAGACGAGCTTGGCGGATCGCAGCAGCAGCGTCGCGCGCTCGGCGCCGCGCTGGTCTGGGTTGATCGTCTGCAACTCGGGGCAGGTCATCGTCGGGTCCACCGGCTTGGGTGAACCCGGGATAACCGAATGGGGTAAAGCGTCGATTAACCAGGCGCTGGGGGATTCGACCCGGCGATGACGCAAACCTATTTCGGCGGCATGCGGATGCCGCCGTCGAGCCGGATCAGCTGGCCGTTGAAATAGGTGTTGCGCGCGATTTCCATCACCAGGCTGCCGAATTCCTCGGGCTTGCCGAGCCGGCGCGGGAAGGGCACCGCCGCTTCGAGACCGGCGAAGACCGCGGCGTTGTAATCCTTGACCCTGAGCATCGGCGGGGTCGCGAATGTGCCCGGCAGGATCGCGTTGACGCGAATGCCGACATCCATGAGATCGCGCGCCATCGGCAGCACCATGGAATTGACCGCGCCCTTGCCCGAACCATAGGCGACCTGGCCGATCTGTCCGTCCTGCGAGGCGGCGCTTGAGGTGAAGATCAGGCAGCCGCGTTCGCCATCTTCATTGACCGGGTCGGAATTGGCCATGCCGAGCGCGGCGATCGAGGCGATGCGATAGGTGGCGACCGCGATGCCCAGCATCGATTTTTCGAAGCCTTCGGTGTCGGCGCGCTTGAAGCGCTTGTTTTCCTTGTCCCAGCCGATCGTCTTGCCGCCGCCGGCGACGACCGCGCAATGCACCACCACGCGCTCCTGGCCATGCGCGGCGCGCGCCTTGTCGAAGCCCGCCTGAACGCTGGCTTCGTCCATGATGTTGACGGCGCAGAACACCCCGCCGATGTCCCTGGCGAAGGCTTCGCCGGCTTCGGCGTTGATGTCGAAAATGGCGACCTTGGCGCCGGCATCGGCGAGCGCCTGCGCGCTGGCGCGGCCAAGCCCCGAGGCGCCGCCGGTGACGATGGCGGCGATGCTGTTGTCGATCTTCATCTCTTCACTCCCGGCAAGCGCGAACCCGCAACGATGCGTGCCCCTCGCTTTAGAAACACCGGAATGAAGCGCAAGATGGTGCCGCCGTCATCGCCCGCACGCTGGAGCCGCGATGCGCGACGATTCGCCGGGCCGGATGCTTGTCCGCCACAGGTGAAGCAGTTATGCCTTGCTGCCACCGGCCGGAAAGAAGCCGGTCGCCGGAACCGGACCGCCCGGCAACGAGAGAGGGCAGGCATGTCGGGCGCGCGCCAGGATATCATCGATCTGGTCAATCTCTATGGCATCGCCATGGACAGCCAGCGCTGGGAGCTGTTCGAGGCGATCTTCACCGATTATGTCGATGCCGATTACGGGCCGGGTTCGCATTGGCGCGGGCTGGCCGATTTCAGGCGCGATTTCGCCGCCTTCCACGCCCCCTTCGATGCCACCCAGCATATGATGACCACGCATGTCGTCCGGCTGCATGGCGAACAGGCCCATTGCCTGACCTATGGCAGCTGGCGGCTGGTCCGCCACGCGGCGCAAGGCGGGCCGTTGTGGGACGGCACCGGCTGGTACGACGATGAACTGGTGCTCACCCATGCCGGCTGGCGGATCAGGAAGCGGGTGTGCCGGGTGATCTTCGCCACCGGCAATCCCCGGGTGAAGGAGACGCTGCCCGGCGTCACCTTCGAGGACACGAGCTTCTCGTTGCGCGACGAGGATCGCGGTGGCCAGGTGATGCTGCTGCGTGCGCTCGACGCGCGCGAAGGCCCATGACCGACGCGCCCGCGGGCTATCTCGGCGAATTTCGCGCCCATGCCCGGCCGCTCGCCGCCGCGGCGATCGGCAGCGGCAGCGGGTTGATGGTCGCGGCCTATACCACCTCGGTGTTCTCGCCCTACCTGCTCAGGGACTTCCATTGGTCGAAGGCGCAATTCTCGCTGATCGGCCTCACCATGTTCAGCACGCTTCTGGTGCTGCCGCTGATCGGGCGGTTGACCGACCGGCTGGGGGTGCGGCGGATGGCGCTGGCGGGCGCGCTGCTGATGCCGCTCGGCTTTGTCGGCTACAGCCTGATGACCGGGGCGTTCTGGCAATTGCTGGCGATGTCGGCCTGGGTGCTCGCGGCGGGCAGCCTGACGAGCCCGGTGGTCTATTGCCGGCTGGTCGCCGAATGCTTCGTCAAGGCGCGCGGGCTTGCGCTGTTCGTGGTGACGGGGGTGCCGGCGCTGGTCGGTGCGGTGCTGCCGCGCGTGCTCGTCTGGACGAACGACCATGCCGGCTGGCGCACCGGCTACCGCGTGCTTGCCGCCTGGTTCCTGGTCGGCGGGCTGGTGGCGGTGGCGCTGGCCCCGCAGCACGAGCGCGGGCTCGATCATCGCGGCGAACGCGCGCGCGCGCCCGGCGCCGCCGACCGCCAGCCCGCCTTTCGCGAGATCCTGCGCCAGCCCGCCTTCTGGCTGATCGGCGGCGCGATCCTGCTGTGCGCCTTGCCCACCCAGCTTCACGCCAGCCAGATGATGCTGATGCTGCTCGACAGCGGGCTCGACAAGCCGAGCGCGGCGAATGCCATTTCCGCCTTTGCGCTGGGTTCGATCCTCGGCCGCGCCGGCTGCGGTCTGGCGCTCGACCGGCTTCCCGCACCTCTGGTCGCGGCCGGCGCGATGGTGCTTCCCGCGCTCGGCTATCTGCTGATCGTGAGCGCGCATGGCGCGGTGCCGGTGGTGACGGCAGCGATGCTGCTCGTCGGCGTGTCGTTCGGCGCCGATGCCGACATTCCCTCGTTTCTGGTCGCGCGCTATTTCCGGATAGAGGTGTTCAGTTCGGCGATGAGCCTTGTCTATTGCGCGACGCTGCTCGGCTCGGCGCTTGGCGCGCTGCTGATGAGCGCGACGCTAGCGCGCTGGGGCGGCTTCTCGCCGTTTCTCCATCTTTCGGCGGCGGCGGTGGCGGCGGGCTGTGTGTTGTTCCTGTTCCTGCCGCGCCGGCGGGTGCCGGGAATGCGGCATTTACCCCGGGGAGAAGGCGCATGAGCGAGACGACGTGGAAAATCCTGCTGCTGATGAAGCGCAAGCCCGGAATATCGATGGCGGAATTTCGCGATTATTATGAAAACCACCACGTTCCGCTGGCGATGAAGCATGGTGGCGGGGTGAAGCTTTCGCGCTATGTCCGCCGCTATCTCGAACCGCAGCGCCATGCCGAAAGCGGCACCAACGAGGAATTGCCCTATGACGTCATCACCGAACTGTGGTTCGATGACGAGGCGATGTGGCGCGGCACGGTCGCCTATCTTTCGGAAACGGTGATGCCCGAGGCGGTGGTCGAGGACGAGAAGAATCTGTTCGACCGCGCGACGATGCGCATCGCGACCGTGGTCGAATGCGAAGGGGTTCCGGTCGAAGGCTGAAAAAACAGGGAGGAACAGGATGACATTCGTGCGGGTAGCCGGAGTGGGCGATGTCGCGCCGGGAAAGATGATCCCGGTGGAGGCGCAGGGGCGCAAGCTGCTGCTGGCAAATGTCGATGGCGCCTATCGCGCGGCGAGCCGCAAATGCCCGCATTTCGGGTTCAACCTGTGCAAGGGCACGCTCGACGGCGATGCCGTCGTCTGTCCGATGCACAAGGCGAAGTTCGATCTTTCGACCGGCGAGGTCCGCAGGGACCCCAAGCTGCTGTTCCTTTCCATGACCGCGAAATCGGACCTCGCGCTCTATCCGGTGAAGGTCGAGGGCGCCGATATTCTGGTCGGCATCGCGGACTGACGCGGCACGCACGGCGGAGGTTCGCGGGCCCGGCACTCCCGCGCGGTTCAATCGCCGTCGTCGCCGTTCGGCCCCGAATAGCCCGGCAGATACGCCGCCGCCTTGCCACGCGCGAGCCTGATGCCCTTGTCGAGCGATTTTTCGAAATGATCCTCGATTCTGGCGCGGGTGATGCGGTCGCGGAAGAAATCGGCCCAGAGGAATTCGCTGTAGGGCGCCGGGCTCTTGGCATAGCCGCCGGCCTCGCGCACCTCGCCGGCGAGCGAGCGATAGGGATCGTCGGTCATCTTGCCGAGGTGGCGGGGCAGTTCGTCCCAATCGCGGCGCCGGCCCTCGGCATCGTAGGGGTGCAGCCAGTTGTGGCTGTCCATGAAGGCGAAGAAGCGCTTGCGCGGCAATTGCGAAAGCTTGGCGATCACCGCGACCAGCACCTCTTCCACCCCTTCGTCCATCAGCGCGCGCGCGAGGTGGTGATGGTCGATCAGCCAATAGCTTCCCCCCGGACCGATCACCGCCGGGATCATGTGATGGCCCAGAAACCGGCCGCCGTCGCGCTCCTGCCGCGCGCGCCACGCGTGGCGCTTGCGCGTCACTTCGCGCAAGCCCACCGTGATCTGCGTCGGGCGCAGCGACTTGAGCGCGACGGGGTTGAGGATGGGCTCGATCGAATGGGCCATGGCCATGGCGGGTTCCTTCCGGTTCAGGGTGGCGGAGGCGGCGTCGTGGCGAGCCGCGCGGCATCGGCGACGCTGTAGGTGCTGGTGCTCGCCAGCGCTGTGAAGCCGGCGGCGGCGAGCAGATCGCGGACCCGGTCATGTGCGCGTGCAAGGATCAGCCGGCGCTGCGCCTTGGCGAGCGATTCGGCGAATTCGCCGAGCACTTCGAGCGCGGTGCTGTCGAGATCGTTGCTCTCCTCAAGACTTAGGACCACGGTGCGGACGTCGCCGTCGCGCGCGCGTGCGGCGATGGCGTGCAGCGCCGATTCGGCGTTGGCGAAGAACAGCGGCGCGTTGGGGCGATAGATCGCCACCCCGGGAATGGCATGCGCGTCGCCATGCCGGCCCTGATCGACGAAATCGCTGCTGCCGTCGATCTGACCGAGTTCGCTGATCGCGGGCCGCGCGAAATCATAAAGCAGCAGCGCGATCGACAGCGCGATCGCCGCGAGCATCCCGTAGAGCACGCCGAGCGCGAGCACGCCGAGCGCCGCGCCGACCATCACCCATTGGTCGCGCCCGATGCGGAACAGCTGGCGCAGCGGCGCAAGGCTGAGCGCGTGGGTCAGCGCGGCGATCACCACCGCGGAGAGGACCGGCTCGGGGATCCGCGCGATCCAGCGCGCGGCGAACAGCGCGAGCGCGAGCAGCGCCACCGAGGCGACCGCCGCGGCGAGCCGGTCGGTCGCGCCCGCCGCCTCATTCGCCGCGCCCGCCGAGAAGCCCGCGCCCACCGGCATGCCCTGGACGAGCGCGGCGGCGATGTTGGCGGCACCGATCGCTCCCAGTTCGCGGTTGGCGTCGATGGCATCGCCATGCTTGAGCGCGAGGCTGCGGATCGTTCCCCAGCTTTCGGCGAACAGGATCAGCGCGATCGGTGCGGCGATCTCGACCAGCCGCGGCAGCAGCGCCAGCGACGGCAATTGCCAGTGCGGCATGGCGAGCGACACCGATCCCGCGAGCGCAATGCCATAGTTTTCGGGCCTGCCGAGGACGCCGATCGCGATGCCGCTGACGATCACCGTCAGCGCGCCCGGCCATTGCGGCGCGCGGCGAAAGCCGATCAGCGCGGCGAGAGCGGCAAGGCTGAGCGCGAGGCCTGGCCAGTTCCATCGCGAAAATGCGACGAGCAGCGTGCCCAGAATGTGCCAGATATCGCCCGAGGCGGGCACGCCGAGCACATGCGGAAGCTGCTTGACGATGATCGTCACCGCCAGCCCCCAGGCAAAGCCGCGCAGCACCGGCCGGGAAATGAAGCTCGACAGGCTGCCGAGCCGCAGCAGCGACAACACGAGGAATATCGCCCCGGCCAGCGCGACGATCATCGCCGCGAGCGCCGCGCGCACAGGCTCGGGCGCCCCGGCAGAGCCGAGGCCGCCGAGCGTTGCCGCAAGAATCGCCGCCGAGGACGAGGTCGAGGACAGGACCGCGAAGCGGCTGCGGCCGATGATCGCATAGGCGAGCCCGCCGGCGACCGCCGCCGCCAGTGCCCGCCCCGGCGCGAGCCCGGCAATCCCGGCATAGGCGACACCTTCGGGCAGTATCAGCCCGGCGAGCGCCAGTCCGGTAAGAATATCGCGCGGATTGAACCTGATGGCCTTTCCCTCCCGCCGTCGGCGATGCTACTGCCGGGGGAGCGGTCGAAACAAGCGCTTTGTCAGGTCTGCGCGCTATAACGCGGCAATCTGCTCCCACATCGCATCCGACATGCAGGTATATTCGAGATAATGGCCGAAGGCCTTGCGCCCGTCGAGATAGGCGAAGCGCAGCTTGTCGGGACCAAGGTCGCGCTCCATCGCCACCGGCAGGTCCTGCGCGTCGACGCGCGCGCGGAATCCGGCCCAGTCGGGGACGCGCAGGCAGATGTGGTGAAAGCGCATGACGCCGCCGTTCGCGGGCGCGTTCAGATAGACGCCGGCATCGTCGCGGATCGGCTGGATCAGCTCATATTGCAGGCCGTTGAGCCAGAACATGGTGATCCGCAACTGCTGGTCGCGCGGGCCGGCGGGGGTATCGACGGTCTGCTCGACCGGGATGACATGCGGATCGCGGGCAAGGCCGCGCTTGCGAAAGGCGGCGATCGCCGCGTCGAGATCGTCGCAGACATAGCCGTTCTGGTAATGCGTGCCTTCGAGCATGGGTGGTCTCCTCAACCTTCGCGGGCGACATCGTAGCGCGAAAGATAGCGCTCGAAGAGCGGTTCGAGCTGTGCCATCGACAGCCCGTACTGTGCGAGCTTGTATTCGTGCTTGCCGAACTTGTTCTGCGGATTATCGTCGAGCCAGCCCTGGATGCCGCCCCTGGCTTCAGGCGTCAGTTCGTCGCCGAGCCAGCGATAGATGGTCTTCATCGTGTCCATCGGCCGCTCGATGAGGTCGATGTAATGGACATCGAGGATGCGCGCGTCGGGCTTGCGCTCGCGATAATCCATGATCCGGTTGGCGTGTTCGGCCGCCTGCCAGCTGTAATCCTGGCCCAGCCATTCGCTGTCGATCCGGCCCATGTGCGCCATGTGGCTGAGCGAGATGATCGAGCACAACGAGGCGGTGGCGCTGAACGGATCGCGGTGCGTCCAGATCACCCGCGCATCGGGATATTCCTGGAAAAGATAGTCGAGGAAAAGCGCATGGCTCGGCTTCTTGCAGTTCCAGACGCCCGGCGCGTGGTGCTGGAGAACTTCCAGAAACTTTCGATGATACGCATAGGACGAGCCCATGTCGCAGCTGAAGATGAAGTCCTTGTAGGCAGGAAGCCGACCTTTCGATTCGATCATCAATGTCTTGAAGTCGCCGGCCATGATGAACACGTCTTCATTGGGATAGATCGCCGAGCCGCGATAATATTTTCCCATCGACGGGTTCGCCGCGAGCATCGCCGTCTCGGCTTCGAGCCGGGCGATGGCGCGTGGATCGCTGGTCAGCGTCGCGCTGGTCGCGGGCGGTACCGGATCGTCGATTTCCCAGGTCAGCGGGCTGCGCCGCGCGGGATCGGCGGCAAGCAGGTTCGACATCAGCGTGGTGCCGGTGCGCGGCACCCCCATGACGAACACCGGCTTCTCGATCTTTCGGCCGACGAGGTCCGGGTTCTGCCGGCGGTACTCGACGATCTTGAGCCGCGTGGTGAGGTAATGCAGCGAATCGGCGTGGACACGATCGATCCCGCTGTCGGTGAACCAGCCTTTGGCGATGCCCGCGTTGACGTCATCGACGAGCACGTCGAGCCCCTCGCGATAGCAGTCGCCGTCGGTATCGCTGAGGCCGGTTTTCGCGCTCGCCTCGGTGACGAGCGCATCGGCGTTGAGGCTTTTCGCCATGGCATCCTTCCCGTTGATCGTTGCTGCGAGCTAAGGATTTTAAGCGCGGCTTGGCAATTGCGAAGGCGGGCCGAACTATCGCTATCAGGCCAGCTTCGATCCCAGAAGGTTCAGTTCGGCCCCAGCCTTGCGCCGGGTGCCTGCCGCTGGCGGAACTGGCGCGGGCTTACGCCGACCGCGCGGCGAAAGGCGAAGGTGAAGCTCGACGGCGAGGCGAAGCCCATGGCGAAGGCGACCCCCTTCACGCTGTCGCCGCCTGCCAGCAGCCGTTTTGCCGCCTCGATCCGCCGCGTTTCCACATAATCGCCGATCGAGCAGCCGCGGCTGGCGCGAAAACCGCGGGTCAATTGCCGCACCGAAAGGTTGCAGCGCGCGGCAAGCTCGCCGAGCGATGGCGCGGCGCCATCCTCGGCAAGGCGCTCGTCGATCAGCCGCAGCCGCCACGAGGCGATGCCGCCGGTCGCCGGGCGCTCGTGAACCTCGCGGCAATGGCGGGCGATCTCGATAGCCAGCTCCTCGCCGAGCAGCGCCAGCATCCGCTCGGCGCCGATTCCGGGGTAGCGCACTTCGCCGGTCAGCCGGAACAGCAGCGCGCGGATGCGTGCGCTGGTGATGTCGAGGCTCGCGGCGAGCTGGCGGTCGTCCCATTGCGGCGCGCCGAAGGTATCTAGCATCTCCGGATCGATCTGGCAGGTCAGCGAGGTCTGCTGTCCGCGCTCGCCGCGGCAGCGCAGCACCTCGCCGGGCGGGACCATGAAGATGTCGCCCAGCCGCTCGAAGCGGTGCCGGCCCCAGCGCGCCTCATAGCCCGCACGCGCGTGCAGCGGGCGCGGGGTGAGGCACATGTTGATCTGGTAGCGGGCGTCGGTGGCGATCAGCGAGTCGGTCGGGCGCGGGATGTCGAAGCGCACGATCTGTGCGGCGAAGGCGCGGCCGGCGAGCTCGGCTTCGATGACCATGCTGGGTTGCGGATCGTCTGCCATCGCCCATGTCGCTATCGCCACGGCGCGCGGCCATGGACCCGGTTTATGTCCCGAACGCGATAATCCGGCCCGATCCCGATGACAAGCCGGCTTGCGAGCATGGCGCTGGCGGCGGACATCGGGCGCCAACCAGCCGGCGCGATTGCCGGGCGATAGCGGGGGATGCGATGGGCCTGTTCGACTGTAGCGGCAAGGTGACGATGGTGACCGGCGGCAATGGCGGCATCGGCTTCGGCTTTGCCATGGGCGTGGCGAAGATGGGTGGCGATATCGCGATCTGGGCGCGCAACGCCGAAAAAAGCGCGGCGGCGAAGGCGAAGCTGCTCGATGCGGGCGCGAAGCGGGTCGAGGCCTATGCGGTCGATGTCGGCTCGCAGGATGCGATCCTTGCCGGATATGACAGGCTGATCGCCGATTTCGGCCGGATCGATTGCGTTTTCGCCAATTCGGGCGCCTCGCCGCGGTATGATTCGGTGTTCGACATGCCGGACGAGCACTGGTTCGAATTCCAGAAGGTTGCGCTTCACGGCGCCTTCTTCACGCTGCGCGAGGGCGCAAGGCACATGAAGGCGCGCGCCGAGGCGGGCGAGCGCGGCGGCAGCCTTGTCGCCTGTGGCAGCCTGTCCCTGTTCCAGGGGCTTGCCGGCAAGATGGAATATGCCGCCTCGAAATGCGCGGTCGCGGCGGTGATCCGCTGCCTTGCGGCGGAACTGGGCCAATATGGCATCCGCGCCAATGTCGTCGCGCCCGGGCTCATCATCACCCCGATGATGGGCGACAATCCGGCGGTCGAAAAGCATCTCGAAGGCGCCTATGCTCCGCAGACCCCGCTCAGGCGGCTCGGCTATCCGGAGGATTTCGAGGGTATCGGCGCCTATCTGTGCTCGGATGCCTCGTCCTTCATGACCGGCGAGACGATCATCATCGACGGCGGCTACATGATCCGCCCGTAACCAGGAGAACAACGATGCGCCTGCTCAACATCCACGGCGTCGGCGACGTGCGGCTCGATGATTACACGCGGCCCAGGGCGGGGCCGAAGGATGTCGTGGTCCGGATGAAGGCGGTCGGTATCTGCGGCAGCGACCTTTCCTACATCAAGATCGGCGGCATCACCCAAAGCGGCCCGACCGCGCTGGGGCATGAAGGCGCGGGCGAACTGATGGAAGTCGGCGCCGAAGTCGCGGGGCTGCATGTCGGCCAGCCGGTGATCGTCAATCCGATGATGACGCCAAGCAATGTCGGCAGCGGCGGGCCGGAGGGTGCTTTCACCGAGGAACTGCTGGTGCGCGAGGCGCGGCTGGGCGATTCGATCCTGCCGATCCCCGAAGGGATTTCCTATGAGATCGCCGCGCTGTGCGAGCCGCTGGCGGTCGCGATGCACGGGGTCAACCGTGCCGATGTGAAGCCGGGCGACAAGGTGGTGGTGTTCGGCTGCGGCCCGATCGGGCTGGGCATGGTGATCTGGCTGGCCGATCGTGGCATCACCGATGTCGTCGCGCTCGATCTCGCGCCCGAGCGGCGGGCGCGGGCGCTGGCGCTGGGTGCGCGCGCGGCCTTCGACCCGACGCAGGAGAACCTCCTCGACAAGCTTGGCGAACTCCATGGGCGCGAGACCTGCTATTACCGTCCGGCGGTCGGCACCGATGCCTTCATCGACGCCGCCGGCGCGCCTTCGATCCTTTCGGACGTCATCGCGGTTGCCAAATTCCATGCAAGGCTGGTCATCACCGCCGCCTATATGAAGCCGATCGAATTTCCGGTCGGGCGGATGCTGACCAGCGAGATGACGATCACCACCGCGGTCGGCTATCCCACCGAAATGCCCGAGGTGATCGCGGCGATGCCGCGGCTGAAGGGCAAGCTCGAAACGCTGATCAGCCACCGCGTCGCCTTCGATGACGTCATCGAGGGGCTGAAGCTTGCGGCAACGCCGCAATCGGCGAAGGTCATGGTGCATATCGAGGGCGTGGGCGCATGAGCGGCGAGCAGCCCGCGCTCGCCACGCTGGTCCGCGCCGGCGATGGCCAGGCCGGGGCCGAGGCGATTGCCAGTGGGCCTGGCACCCCCTTCGTCTTCATGGCGAAGGACATCTCCAACGCCTATCTGGTGACGACCGGGGCCGGCGACCTCATGGTCAACACCGGCTTCATGGACAATGCCGAACGCAATGTCGCGCTGCTGAAGCCGCATCGCACCGGCGCGCTCGCCTTTATCATCCTCACCCAGAGCCATGCCGATCATTACGGCGGCGTGCCCGAATTTCGCGAGCCCGAAACGCAGGTGATCGGCGGCCCCGGTTTCAACGAGGCGCGCGACGACATGATCGGGCTTCAGCCCTATTTCGGCCCGCGCAGCGGCAAGCTCTGGGGAAGCACGCTCCAGCGCGGCGCCGCGCCGAAGCCTTCGCCGCATGTCGTGCCCGACATCCTCGTCGATCGCCGGCTGACGATCGAACTTGGCGAGCGGCGCTTCGTGCTGATCCACACCCCCGAGGGCGAGACGGTGGACAGCCTCACCGTGTGGATGCCCGAGGAGAAGATCGCCTTCACCGGCAATCTCTTCGGCCCCGTGTTCGCCTCGATGCCGTTCCTGTGCACGCTGCGCGGCGACAAGCCGCGCTCGGTGCGCGCCTATCTCAGGTCGCTGGCGAGCGTGCGCGATCTCGGCGCCGAAATCCTCATCACCGGCCATGGTGAGCCGATCCGCGGCGCGGCTCGGATTCGCGGCGATCTCGACCGGATGCACGCCGCGGTCAGCTTTGTGCGCGATTACACGCTTGCCGGCATGAACGCGGGGCACGACGTCCACCAGCTGATGCGCGAATTCGCCTTTCCGGAAGGGCTTTCGATCGGCGAGTTCCATGGCAAGGCAAGCTGGGCGGTGCGCACGATCTGGGAGGAATATTCAGGCTGGCTGCATTACGAGGATGGCACCACCGCGCTCTACGGTGTGCCGCGGCGCAGCATCGATGCCGATCTCGCCGAGCTTGCGGGCGGTGCGGGGCGGATCGCTGCGCGCGCGCGGGCGCGGCTCGCTGCCGGCGCGCCGCTCGAAGCGCTGCATCTGGTCGATGTCGCGCTCGGTGCCGAGCCGGACGCGATCGAGGCCTGGAAGGTGCGGCGCGATGCCAGCGAGGCGCTGCTCGCGGCGAGCGGCGGGAGCAACCTCAGCGAGACGATGTGGCTGCGTTCCGAGATCGCCGCCTGCGAGACGCGGTTGTCCGAACTCGCTCCCGCGCTCGCCGGGTGAAAGATAAGCGCTTACTATCTTAAAGAAGGTCTTGGTTGTCCGCCCGATACCGTGGTGGCAGGGCGGTGGCCAGGGAAAAGGATATCATGGCAAATACGCTCACTCATCTTGAACGGCTGGAAGCCGAATCGATCCACATCATCCGCGAGGTTGTGGCCGAGGCGGAAAAGCCGGTGATGCTCTATTCGGTGGGCAAGGATTCGGCGGTGATGCTGCATCTGGCGAGGAAGGCGTTTTATCCCTCGCCGCCGCCGTTCCCGCTGCTTCACGTCGATACGACGTGGAAGTTCAAGGCGATGTACGAGCTTCGCGACCGCATGGCGAAAGAGAGCGGGATGGACCTGCTGGTCTATCAGAACCCCGAGGCGAAGGAGAAGGGGATCAACCCCTTCGACCACGGCGCGCTCCACACCGACATGTGGAAGACCGAAGGGCTGAAGCAGGCGCTCGACAAATACGGCTTCGATGCGGCGTTCGGCGGCGCGCGGCGCGACGAGGAGAAGAGCCGGGCGAAGGAGCGCATCTTTTCGTTCCGCACCGCCAGCCACGGCTGGGACCCCAAGAACCAGCGCCCCGAGCTGTGGAACCTCTACAACGCGCGCAAGGCCAAGGGCGAATCGATCCGCGTCTTCCCGATCTCGAACTGGACCGAGCTCGACGTGTGGCAATATATCCAGTTGAACGCCATCCCGATCGTGCCGCTCTATTTCGCGGCGAAGCGCCCGACGGTGGAGCGCGACGGCATGCTGCTGATGGTCGATGACGACCGCTTCCCGTTGAAGCCGGGCGAGGTGCCGGTGGAACGCTCGATCCGCTTCCGCACGCTGGGCTGCTATCCCCTGACCGGCGCGGTCGAGAGCGAGGCGAAGACCCTGCCCGAGGTGATCCAGGAGACGCTGCTCACCACCACCAGCGAACGCCAGGGCCGCGCCATCGACAAGGACGCGGGCGGCGCCGGCATGGAAGTGAAGAAGCAGCAGGGATATTTCTGATGACCGATACCGAGACATCGTCGCCTGGCCCCGCCGATCCCGTCTATGTCACCGAGGCGCTGATCGCCGAGGACATCGACGCCTATCTCGACCAGCACCAGCACAAGACGATGCTGCGCTTCATCACCTGCGGCAGTGTCGATGATGGCAAATCGACGCTGATCGGGCGGATGCTCTACGATTCGAAGATGATCTTCGAGGACCAGCTCGACGCGCTGACCGCGGATTCGAAGAAGGTCGGCACGCAGGGTCAGGAGATCGATTTCGCGCTGCTCGTCGACGGCCTCGCCGCCGAGCGCGAGCAGGGCATCACCATCGACGTCGCCTATCGCTTCTTCAACACCGAGAAGCGCAAGTTCATCGTCGCCGATTGCCCGGGTCACGAGCAGTACACGCGCAACATGGTCACCGGCGCCTCGACCGCCGACCTCGCGGTGATCCTCATCGATGCAAGGAAGGGCGTCCTCGTCCAGACCCGGCGGCACAGCTATCTGTGCCACCTCATCGGCGTTACGAACCTCGTCCTTGCGGTCAACAAGATGGACCTCGTCGATTACAGCCAGGAGGTGTTCGACCAGATCGTCGCCGATTACACCGCGTTCGCGAAATCGATCGGCATCGAGAGCTTCACCGCCATGCCGATCTCGGGCTTCAAGGGCGACAATGTCACCAGCCTTTCGGCGAACACGCCGTGGTACAAAGGGGCCGATTACGCCGGGGTCTCGCTGATCGAGCATCTCGAAAGCGTCGAGGTCAATTCGGCGCGCGATGCGGCAAAGCCCTTCCGCCTGCCGGTGCAGTGGGTGAATCGTCCCAATCTCGACTTCCGCGGGTTTTCGGGTCTCATTGCCACTGGCAGCGTCAAGCCGGGCGATCCGGTGCGGGTGCTGCCCTCGGGCAAGACCAGCACCGTCACGCGCATCGTCACGCTCGATGGCGACCTCGACGAAGCCGTTGCCGGCCAGTCGGTCACGGTGTGCTTTGCCGATGAGATCGACTGCTCGCGCGGCTCGGTCATCGCCACCGCCGACAATCCGCCGCAGACCGCCGACCAGTTCGAGGCGACGATCGTGTGGATGGACGATGCGCCGCTGCATGTCGGCCGCGCCTATTGGCTGAAGCTCGGCACGCAGATGGTCTCGGCGAGCGTCCAGCAGCCAAAATATGCAGTCAACGTCAACACGATGGAGCATGTTGCGGTCAAGACGCTGGAACTGAACGCGATCGGCGTCGCGCAACTCGCAACCGACAAGCCCGTAACCTTCGAGCCTTATGCCGAGAACCGCAGCCTTGGCGGCTTCATCCTCATCGACAAGATGACCAACAGCACCGTCGGTGCCGGCATGCTGCATTTCTCGCTGCGCCGCAGCCAGAACGTCCATTGGCAGGCGACCGACATCACCCGCGCCGATCACGCCAGCCTCAAGAACCAGACGCCACGCGTGCTGTGGTTCACCGGGCTTTCGGGCTCGGGCAAATCGACCATCGCCAATGCGGTCGAAAAGCGGCTCAACCTGATGAACCGGCACACCTTCCTGCTCGATGGTGACAATGTCCGCCATGGGCTCAACAAGGACCTGGGCTTCACCGAGGCCGACCGCATCGAGAACATCCGCCGCGTCGGCGAGGTCGCCAAGCTGATGACCGATGCCGGGCTCATCGTGCTCACCGCCTTCATCTCGCCGTTCAAGGCCGATCGCGAGCTGGTGCGGGCGATGCTGCCACAAGGCGAGTTCGTCGAGATTTTCGTCGATACCCCGCTCGAGGTGGCCGAGGCGCGCGACGTCAAGGGGCTTTACAAGAAGGCGCGCAGCGGTGCGCTCAAGAACTTCACCGGCATCGACAGCCCGTATGAGCAGCCAACAGACCCCGAAATCCGGGTGAACACGGTCGAGATGACCGCCGACGAAGCCGCCGAATACATCATCCGCAAGCTGATGCCGCTGAAATGAGCACGGGTCTCACCGACGGCGATCTCGCCGCGCATCTCGCCGACACCGCGGGCAAGCTGCTCATCGCGGTGCGCGAAAGCGGCCTTTTGAGTCTCAAGGCGCTGGGCAAGGCGGGCGATGCCACCGCCAATCAGTTCCTCTGCCACGCGCTGCGCGAGCAGCGGCCCGATGATGGCCTGCTGTCCGAGGAGGAGAAGGACAATCCCGCGCGGCTCGACCGGAGCCGGGTGTGGATCGTCGATCCGGTCGACGGCACGCGCGAATATGGCGAAGCACGGACCGATTGGGCCGTCCATGTCGCGCTCGCCACCGATGGCGCGCCGGCGCTCGGCGCGGTGGCGCTGCCGGGGCTTGGTGAAGTTCTGCGCAGCGACCGCCCCGGCGTGGTGCCGCCGGCGCCCGCGCGCCTGCGCATGGTCGTCAGCCGCACCCGCCCGGCACGCGAGGCAACCGAGGTGGCCGAGAAGCTCGGCGCCGAACTCGTCCCCATGGGCTCGGCCGGCGCCAAGGCGATGGCGATCATCCGGGGCGAGGCCGATATCTATCTGCACTCTGGCGGCCAATACGAGTGGGACAGCTGTGCGCCGGTCGCGGTGGCGCTGGCCCATGGCCTGCATTGCAGCCGCATCGATGGCAGCCCGCTCGTCTACAACCAGGCCGATGTCTACATGCCAGACCTCCTCATCTGCCGGAAGGAACATGCGGACATGGTGCTCAAAGAGATCGCCGCGCTCGACTGACGCCGATTTTCGCGCCATGCTGCCGGCGGGAGGTTGCGGCATGATCCAGGGGTCGATGCAGCATTGGCCGCTGCTCGTGGGCACGATCCTCGATCATGCCGAGCGCCAGCACGGCACGCAGGAGGTGGTCAGCCGCAGCGTCGAGGGGCCGATCCACCGCACCACCTATGCCGAAATCGCCCGGCGTGCGCGGCAATGCGCCGCCGCGCTCGCGCGGCTGGGGGTGCGGCCGGGCGATCGCGTCGCGACGCTCGCCTGGAACACGCATCGCCACGTCGAGGCCTGGTATGGCGCGGCGCATATCGGCGCGATCTACCATACGGTGAACCCGCGGCTGTTCGAAAGCCAGATCGCCTTCATCGTCAATGACGCGCAGGATCGTGTCATCCTCGCCGATCTCAGCTTCGTGCCGTTGCTCGAACGGCTGCAAGACAGCTGCCTGCGCGGGCGGACGATCATCCTTCTTACCAGCGCCGGGCATATGCCCGACAGTCCGCTCGACCTGCTGTGTTACGAGGATCTCATCGCCGCCGAGGCCGACGATCTGCCGCGACTCATGTTGCCCGAGGACGCGCCCTGCGGCTTGTGCTACACTTCGGGCACCACCGGCGATCCCAAGGGCGTGCTGTATTCGCACCGCTCGAACGTCCTGCAGGCGCTCATCACCCATGGCCCAGACGTCATGGCGCTGTCGGCGATGAGCGTCGTCCTGCCGATCGTGCCGATGTTCCACGCCAATGCCTGGTCGCTGGCGTTTTCGGCGCCGATGGTCGGTGCGAAACTGGTGCTGCCCGGCAACCGGCTCGATGCGGAGAGCATCTGCGACCTGATGCGCAAGGAAGGCGTCACCATGGCATTCGGCGTGCCCTCGGTGTGGATCGATGCCATCCCGCGGCTGCGCGCCGAGGGGCGCGGCACGCTCGAACGGCTGCTGGTCGGCGGTGCGGCGGTGCCGCGGGCGATGGTCGAGGACTTCGCCGCAATCGGCATCACCATGGCGCAGGGCTGGGGGATGACCGAGATGAGCCCGCTCGGCACCACCACTGCGCCGAAACCGGCGATGGCCGGGCTTTCCCCGCGCGAGCAGATCGACCAGCGGCTGAAGGCCGGCGCGCCCTTCTACGGGGTCGAGACGCGGATCGTCGGCGCCGATGGCGAGGTTCTGCCGTGCGACGATGTCCACACCGGCGCGCTCCAGGTGCGCGGGCCTTGCGTGGTTGCCGAATATTGGCGCGGGGCGGGCGGCGTCGTGCTCGACGCCGAGGGCTGGTTCGACACCGGCGACATCGCCGCGATCGACCGCTTCGGCTATGTCCGCATCGCCGATCGCGCCAAGGATGTGATCAAGTCGGGCGGCGAGTGGATTTCCTCGATCGACCTCGAATGCGCGGCGGCAAGCCATCCGGCGATCCGCGAGGCGGCGGCAATCGCCATCGCCCATCCGCGCTGGGGTGAACGGCCACTGCTCGTCGCGGTGCGTGCCGCGGGCGCGAGCCTGAGCGAAGCCGAACTCATCGCCTGGCTCGGTGGGCGCGTCGCCAAATGGTGGCTTCCCGACCGGGTGATCTTCGTTGCCGACCTGCCGCATACCGCGACCGGCAAGCTCGACAAGCGCGCGCTGCGCCAGCAATATGGCGCTGATTGCCCGCCGACCGCCGAAGATAATAGGCAACATTGCTGATTATTATTTGCGTGCATGCCGCGTCGGGCTATGCTCGGTGCCGGCCGGAGACTTTGGCCGGCAAGCGGGGCAGCGACATGGCAACATCGACAAGGCGTCGCCCGCGCGATCCGGTGGCAACGCGCGAGGTCATTCTCGAAGCGGCGGGGCACCTGCTGGCGAAGGATGGACCCGAAGGGATCAGCCTGTCCGAGGTCGCGCATCTCGCCGGGGTCAACCGCGGGACCGCCTACCAGCATTTCGAAACGCGCGAGAATTTGATCCAGGCGACCGTCCAATGGGTTTCGGACCGGCTGTTCCGCGCCGCTTTTGGCGATCCCGAGACGATCGGCGAGCGCCGCGTCGAAGAGGTGGACACGCAGGACCTCACCGATCGCGTCGCGCGCTATGCCATGGACAATCCGGAACTGTGCCGGGTGTGGCTGATGCAGCTTCTCGCTTCGCCCGATCCGTCGGCCGACATGTTCTGGCGCGAATATCAGGGCTCGCTCGAAAGATTTGCCCGCACCGACATGGCGGTGGCGGGGGTCGATTCGCAGGCGCTCGCGGTGCTGACCCTGTCGGGGCTGTTCCTGTGGCCGGTGTGGGCGCGCGCGCGCGGCGGCGATGCGGCGGCGCGCGCGGCCGAGGCGCGGCGGATCGCCGATGAATGCCTGCGGCTTTCGATGTATGGCTCGATGCGGGCGGAATGCTTTCCCGCAGTCGCGGCCCGGCTGCGCGCCGCGGGCAAGGTGCCCGGGGGCCGGTAGCCCGGGCCGTCCGCATCGCGGGCGCGATGGCGGGCGGTGCGCGCGCGGCAAAGTGCCTTTTGACTTGCCCGCGGGCGGCGCCTGCCGCTTGTCGATCGGGTGCCACACCGCAAGGAGCCTCAGCGCATGTTTTCCGCGATCGTGATCGACAAGACCGACGCCGGCCAGACCGTTGCCGTCAGGAGCCTGGATGAAAGCCAGCTGCCCGAAGGCGATGTGACGATCGACGTTCAATATTCGACGATCAATTTCAAGGACGGGCTGGCAATCACCGGCACCAGCCCGGTGGTGCGCAAGTTCCCGATGGTGCCGGGCATCGACCTCGTCGGCACGGTGCGCGAAAGCAGCCATGGCGACTGGAAGCCGGGCGATACCGTCGTCCTCAACGGCTGGGGCGTGGGCGAGGGCCATTGGGGCGGGCTCGCGCAGAAGGCGCGGCTCAAGGGCGACTGGCTGGTGCCGCTGCCCGCGGCGTTCACGCCGAAACAGGCGATGGCGATCGGCACCGCGGGCTATACCGCCGCGCTCTGCGTCGATGCGCTGGTCGGCCATGGGGTGAAGCCCGAGCAGGGTGAAGTGCTGGTGACCGGCGCGACCGGCGGGGTCGGCAGCGTCGCGGTGGCGCTGCTCGCAAGGGCGGGGTTCACCGTTGCTGCCTCCTCGGGAAAGACAAGCGAGGGCGATTACCTCAAGAAACTCGGCGCAACGTCGATCATCGACCGCGCCGAACTGAGCGAAAAGGGCAAGCCGCTGCAGCGCGAGCGCTGGGCGGGGGTGGTCGATTCGGTGGGCAGCCACACGCTGGCGAACGCGCTGGCGCAGACGAAATATCAGGGCGTCGTGGCCGCCTGCGGCCTTGCGCAAGGTGCCGATCTGCCCGGCACGGTCATGCCTTTCATCCTGCGCGGGGTCAGCCTTGTCGGGGTCGATAGCGTGATGGCGCCAAGGGCGCCGCGCATGGCCGCCTGGGCACGGCTGGCGCGCGATCTCGATCCGGCGCTCCTTGACGTCATCGGCGTAGAGACCGGGCTGGAAGGGGCGATCTCGGCGGCCTCGGCGATCGTCGCCGGCAAGGTGCGCGGCCGCGTCATCGTCGACGTCAACCGCTGATCCGGGCGGGCGCGATGAACGAGGGCGCCGGGGGGCTGTCGCTGCTGCGCGGCATTCCGCTCGACGAGGAGCAGGGCATCGGCGCGCTGACCCTTGCCGGCTGGCTGCGCGAGATCCGTGATCGCTACGGCCCGGCCGAGGCCGCGGTGCTGCGCGAGGGCGATGCGGTCGAACGCTGGACCTACGATGATCTGTGGACGCAGGCGATGGCGGTCGCGCGGGCGCTGGTCGGTTGCGGGATAGGCAAGGGGACGCGGGTCGGCATCCTCATGACCAACCGGCTCGAATTTCTTGGCTGCGTGCTCGGCACCGCGCTCGCCGGCGGCCTCGCGACACCGATCAGCACCTTCTACACCGCACCCGAACTCGACGAGGTGGTGCAGGCGGCGGGAATCTCGATCCTGCTGGTCGAACGCCGCGTGCTCAGGAAGGACTTCGTCGCCATGCTCGCCGGGCTTGAGCCGGCGATCCTGTCGGGCAGCCCGGCACAGGAACTCGCCTCGCTGCGCTTTCCCTGGCTGCGCCGCATCGCGATGATCGGCGCCGAGCCGGCGGATGGGCGCGTCGAGGACTGGAAGGGCTTTCTCGCCCGCGGCGACGGCGTGTCCGAGGCGCGGATCGCGGCGACGGCGGCGGCGGTGAAGCCCAGCGATCCGGGCCTGCTCCTGTTTTCCTCGGGCTCGACCGGCAAGGCCAAGGGCATCCTTTCGGCGAACCGCGCGGTCTGTCTCCAGCTCTGGCGCTGGCCGAAATGGTACAATATCCAGACCCCGCCGCGGACCTGGTCGGCGAACGGTTTCTTCTGGTCGGGCAATTTCGTCATGGCGCTGGGCGGCACGCTGTCCTCGGGCGGTTCGCTGGTGCTCCAGCGCTGGTTCGATGCCGAGGACGCGCTGCGGGTGATGGAGGCGGAAAAGGTCACCATGCCGCTCGCCTGGCCGCATCAATGGGCACAACTGACCGCCGCGCCCAATTATGCCACGACCGATCTTTCATCGCTGCATTACATCGACATGCGCATGCCGCTCGCGCGTCATCCGACGGTGACGACGCAATGGCTCGAACCCGGCCAGGCCTATGGCAATACCGAGACCTTCACGCTGATCACGGTGTTCGCCTCGGGCACGCCAGCCGAGGTTTCGGGCGACAGCCATGGGGTGCCGACCGCGGGATCGACGATCAAGATCGTCGATCCGCTCACCGGCGTCACGCTCGCGCGCGGCGAACGCGGCGAGATCGCGGTCAAGGGGCCGACGCTGATGCTCGGCTATCTCGGGGTGCCGCTCGATGAATCGCTCGATGATGAAGGCTTCCTGCGCACCAGCGACGGCGGCTATGTCGACGAGGCCGGCCGGCTGGTGTGGGAAGGCCGGCTGAACGACATCATCAAGACCGGCGGCGCCAATGTCTCGCCGCTCGAAATCGACGCAGTGCTGCGCGAATGCCCGGGGGTGAAGATCGTCCAGACCGTCGGGGTTCCCGACGAGCTGCTCGGCGAGATGGTGGTCTCCTGCATCGTCGCGCATGACGGCGCGGTGATCGACGAGGAGGCGGTGCGCGCCTTCGCGAAGACCCGGCTCGCAAGCTACAAGCTGCCGCGCCGGGTGCTGCTGTTCGCCGAGCACGAACTGGCGACGACCGGCTCGGCCAAGGTGAAGACGGCGGAACTGCGCAAGCTCGCCGCCGACCGGTTGCGCGCCGCCTAGATCGCAGCGCGCGCCCGGTTTCACGGGGGGGCGGGGCGCAAGGCGCGCGCGGCATCGACACTCCCGCGATTGGGCTTTACAGGCCGCGGCGATGAACCACACCGATCGCGATCTGCTGCCCGAGGGGCTCGAAGACCGGCTGCCGGCCGCCGCCGCCGCCGCCGCGCGCGTTACCGCGGCGATGACCGCGGTGATGGCGAGCCATGGCTATGCGCCGCTCCAGCCGCCGGCGATCGAATTCGAACGCTCGCTCGCCAGCCGCATGGCCGGGATCGAGCCACGGCGGATGTTCCGCTTCGTCGATCCTTCGAGCCTGCGCACGCTGGCGCTGCGTTCGGACATCACGCCGCAGGTCGGGCGCATCGCCGCGACGCGGCTTGCAGGCGCGGCGCGGCCGCTGCGGCTCAGCTATGCGGGGCAGGTGGTGACGATCACCGGCGCGGGGCTCGAACCAGCGCGCGAGCGCTTGCAGATCGGCGCCGAGATCATCGGCAGCGACAGCGTGGCGGCGGCAGGCGAAGCGGTGGCGCTGGCGATCGAGGCGCTGGGCGCGGCGGGGGCACGCGCGATCTCGGTCGATTTCACCCTGCCCGATCTCGTCGATGCGCTGGCAGACGGCGCGCTGCCGCTGCCGGCATCGGCGCGCGAGGCGGTGCGCCGCGAGCTTGACGCCAAGGATGCGGGCGCGCTGGTTGCGGCGGGCGGGCGCGCCTATCTGCCGCTGCTGCACGCGACCGGGCCGTTCGAGGCCGCGATCGCCCGGCTCGATGGAATCGCCAGCGCCCATCCCGCGGCCGGGCCGGTGCTCGGCCCGCGCATCGCGGCGCTGCGCGCCATCGCCGCGCGCCTCGGGCAGAGCGCGCGGCTGACCCTCGATCCCTCCGAACGGCATGGCTTCGAATATCAAAGCTGGTTCGGCTTCGTCATCTATGCGCAAGGGCTGCGCGGCGCGCTGGGCCGTGGCGGCAGCTACACCATTCTCGGCGAGGGGCAGGGCGCGCGCGAGCCGGCGGTCGGTTTCTCGCTCTATCCCGATCCGCTGATCGAGCATCTCGCCGTGGCAGGCGACGCGGCGGAGCCGATGCTGTTCCTGCCGCTCGATCACGATTTTTCGGCAGCGGCGCGGCTGCGCGGCGCGGGCTGGCGCACGCTCGCCGCGCTTTCGCCAGGCGATGATCCGCGCGCGCTCGGCTGCACGCATCGCCTTGCCGGCGATGCGGCGGTGGCGCTCTGAGACGCGGCTGCGGCTTGCCCTTGCCACCGGCTTTGGCTACCTGCCGGCCGTTCCCGAACATCTTGTAGCAGGAAGGGCCGCGAGACTTGGCCAACGTCACCGTGATCGGCGCCCAGTGGGGCGATGAAGGCAAGGGCAAGATCGTCGACTGGCTGGCAAGCCGCGCCGATGCCGTGGTGCGCTTCCAGGGCGGGCATAACGCCGGCCATACGCTGGTCGTCGGCAACCAGACCTACAAGCTGAGCCTGCTGCCCTCGGGGATCGTGCGCGGAACGCTGTCGATCATCGGCAATGGCGTGGTGCTCGATCCCTGGGCGCTCAAGGATGAATTCGCCAGGCTCGAAGCGCAGGGCGTCGCCATCAACCGCGACAATTTCGCGATCGCCGACAATTGCCCGCTGATCCTGCCTGTCCACCGCGAACTCGACGGGCTGCGCGAGGCGGCGGCGGGCAGCGGCAAGATCGGCACCACCGGCCGCGGCATCGGCCCTGCCTATGAAGACAAGGTCGGCCGCCGCGCGATCCGGGTCTGCGACCTTGGCCATCTCGATTCGCTCACCGCGCAGCTCGACCGGCTCTGCGCGCATCATGACGCGCTGCGCGCGGGCTTCGGCGAAGCGCCGGTCGATCGCGCGGGCCTGGTTGCCGCGCTGGCGGAAATCGCGCCCTTCGTCCTCCAGTTCGCCGAGCCGGTATGGCAGCGGCTCAACAAGGTGAAGCGCGCGGGTGCGCGCATCCTGTTCGAGGGCGCGCAGGGCGTGCTGCTCGACGTCGATCACGGAACCTATCCCTTCGTCACCAGCTCGAACACGGTGAGCGGCACCGCGGCGAGCGGTTCGGGGCTCGGTCCGGGGGCGACCGGCTTCGTGCTCGGCATCGTCAAGGCCTATACGACCCGCGTCGGCGCCGGCCCGTTCCCGACCGAGCTTGAGGACGAGGTCGGCCAGCGCCTTGGCGAAAAGGGCCATGAATTCGGCACGGTCACCGGGCGCAAGCGCCGCTGTGGCTGGTTCGATGCGGTGCTGGTGCGCCAGAGCTGCGCGATTTCGGGGGTGACCGGCGTCGCGCTGACCAAGCTCGACGTGCTCGACGGCTTCGACCGGGTGCGGATCTGCACCGGCTATCGCCTCGGCGGCCGCGTGCTCGACTATTTCCCGAGCCAGGCGAGCGAGCAGGCCGAGGTCGAGCCGATCTACGAGGAGATCGAGGGCTGGCGCGAGACCACCGCCGGCGCGCGCAGCTGGGCCGATCTGCCGGCGCAGGCGATCAAATACATCACCCGCGTGCAGGAACTGATCGAATGCCCGGTGGCGCTGGTCTCGACCAGCCCCGAGCGCGACGACACGATCCTGGTGCGCGATCCCTTCGCGGATTGAGGTGCCGATCGGAACGGGTCGATAATGGAACGGGTTTGCTCCGCTTTCGATCTTGCTATGTTCTCGTTTTGACTTGACGGGCGCGGCGTACGCGCGCAGACTTGCCGGGTAAATCCGGAGTCACGCCGCCATGCCCATCGCCCGTCTTGCCCCCGTTGCCGATAATTTCGATTATGGCGCCCCGGCCGGCGATGCCGCTGGCCTGGGGCTGTCGCTGTCGATCTTCGCTGACCGCGCGCATCTGCGCGGTGAACTACGCGAGGATGGGCAAAGCGCGGGATTCCGCATTGCCGAGGTTGCGGCGCTCGATGCGCTGCGTGACGGGGCGGTGCGGCCGCTGGGGGAAGTGGTGCTGCTCGATTGCCCGGTGGTCGATGGCGCGGTGCTCGCCTCGCTGGCGCGGATCGACCTGCGCGCCGCGCATGCGGGTGCGATGGTGATCGTCTCGACCAGCCTTGCCGCACTCGACGATGTCTTTGCCTGCCTCGACCAGTCGCGGCCCCAGATTCTCGTCGATCCGGGCCGCGCGGAGCGGTTGATCGCATTGGGGCAGGTGCTGGCGCGGCTGCCGGGGCGCCGGGTGCGCGAATTGTCCGAGGAGGATCGCCTCGTTCTGCTGCGGCTCAGCGAGCAGGTGGCGCTGATCGCCGAGCGTATGGAAGGACTGCGTCCACAAGAGGTGCGGCGATCCCCGGCCGGCCCGCCTGCGCAGGACGGCGCGTCACCGCTGTTCCGGTTCACTGCCGCCGCCACTGGCGCAGCGCGGCAGCCGGCGGCGGCGCAAGCGGGTGACCAGCTCGTCAGGCCGGCGCTTCCCGATCCGCGGCTCATGCGCCGGATAATCCGCCAGCGGCAGATGCGGGCGCGTTTTTTCGATGCCGAGCTGTTTGCCGATCCCGCCTGGGACATGCTGCTCGATCTGACCGCCGCGCGCGCCGAAAAATCGCGCGTCTCGGTTACCAGCCTGTGCATCGCCTCGGGCGTGCCGCCAACGACGGCGCTGCGCTGGATCGGGCAGATGACCGAAGCGGGGCTGCTGCAAAGGCACGAGGACGAGACCGACCGGCGCCGCGCCTTCATAACACTGACCGAAAAGGCGGCGATGGGCATGGCGGACTATTTCGCCGAGCTTGGCGAAGCCGCGATGAGCGCGGTTTAGCAGGTTGGCGCGGGTCGCTGTGTACCGTTCCCAAGCCTGCCCCCCGCCGGGGAGGGGCAGGAGCCGATGCCATCGCCGTCGCAGGGTTTGCAATGCGTCTTTCGGTCCGATGGCATCGGATATTGCGGCGGTCATCGTCCGACCGCTTCCGCCGAAACGCCGCCACGTCCCGTTTGGCGCGGTACGCCGGAGATCAATCCTTGGCCAGCAGCAGCGCGGCGGCGAGCGGTCCGCCCCCCGATGTCGCGACCGCGACCCGGGGATCGCCCGGGATCTGCCGCGCACCGCCCGTCCCGCGCAGTTGCACCACCGCCTCATGCGCGAAGCCGAAGCCGTGGAGCCGGCCGGCGCCGATCTGGCCGCCCGCGGTGTTGAGCGGCAGTTCGCCGTCGCGGGCGATGCGCTTGCCGCCTTCGATGAAGCGATGGCCCTCGCCGACCGGGCAGAAGCCCAGCGCTTCGAGCCAGGTGATCGGGAAGAAGGCGAAGCCATCGTAGAACTGGACGCAATCGACGTCGCCGGGCTTGTAGTCGGTCTTCGCCCAGAGGTCGGGGCCGGTGGCGTAGGAGGCCATCCATTCGGCCTGGTCCCAGCTCCAGCGATCGACCTTGCCGGCGCTGGCGGCGATGCGGATCGGGGTCGAGCGGACATCGCCCAGCGCATCGCCCGCCGAGACGATGATCACCGTCGAGCAATCGGTGAAGCGGTCGCAGTCATGAAGGCAGAAGGGCGAGGTGATCGGCCGCGCATTCATGTATTCATCGAGGCTCAGCGGCTTTTTGGTGATCGCGCGCGCCGCGGGATTGAGCAGCGCGTTGCGGTTGGCGTTGAGCGCCACCTGAGCCAGCTGCTCGCGGGTCATGCCATAGCGGTGCATGTGGCGCATCGCATATTGCGCCACCCAGCACGCCGCCGAAAGCGCGAAGAACGGCGCGGTCCATTGCGAATAGCCGTCGACCGTGTCGCGGCGCAGCGCCGGGAATTCCTCGGGCCGGCTCATCGCCGCGGCTTCATAGACGGTGCGGAAGCACAGGACGTGGCGCGCCTGCCCGGTCCTGACCGCATTCGCCGCCTCGGCGATCGCCGAAAGCTGCGCGGGGATTTCGCCGCCACCGAAATGCCAGCGCGCGCTGATCCCCATCGCCTCGATCACCTCATCGACCCCGCAGGGCGAGAAGCCGAGATAGCCGTGGCTCTTGCCCGGATAGGAGGCAACGCCGTCGATCTCGGCCAGGGTCAGCCCGGCGTCGGCCAGCGCCTCGACGATCGCATCCTTGGTAAGCCCCATCGGCGAGCGGGTGAGGCGGACCCCGACCTCGGACTGGCCGACGCCGGTGATATAGGCTTCGGGCATGGCCATGGTTCAGCGCACCCTTTCGAACAGGGGAAACCAGATGCCGTCCTGTTCCTCGAAGGTGACCTTGACGGGATCGTCGAAGCCCACCTCCTCGACCGGACAATGGACGATATTGGTGGTGAGGACGACATCGGGCACGCCATCGAGCCGGACGCGGGCGATGACGAAGGGCACTTCCAGCCCCGGCAGCCACGGCTGTGAATTGATCGTATAGGTCTCGATCGCGCCGGTGCCGGCGACCGCGACCGGCGCCATCGCTTCCGACTGGCAATGGCGGCAGATGCGCCGGGGCGGATGGGTGAAGCGCCCGCAGTCGGCGCATTGCATCATGTTGAGCTTGCCCTCGGCGCCGCCCGTCCAGAAGGCGCGGTTATCGTCGTCGAGCTTGGGGCGCGGGCGCGGCGGGTTCATGGCAGGGGCTCCTGAAGCGGCGCCTGTGTCAAGCAGGCCGGCGCGGGGGCTGGCAAGGGCGGGGCCGCAGTCATCGTCGTGGCGGGGCTCACCACCGCCGGCGGCGCTGGCAGGCGAGGGCGCGGCGGCGCAGCGTTTCGGCGCGCGCCACAGGCGTGATGCGCGGCGTATCGGCGGGAAGATGCGCGGCGATGTCGGCCAGCTTCACCCGTGTGATCGTCGGCAGCGGCTCGCGGTCGCAATCGTACCAGCGGCCATAGATCCCGCCCTCGCGATAGCCGCAGGGGTCGAGCCAGTTGGGCACGCCCGGATCCTCCAGTGCGATCACCGCATGGAAACGGCCATCCGAGCCGACATGCGCCTGGTGTCCGTTGAGGCTGGACTGGCGCGTCACGTAGTCGAGCGCGTTGAACAGTGGATCGTTGAGCTGGATGTTCCAATAGGGGCGCCGCTCGGGCAGATCGCTGGTGATGACAAGCGCCTCGCCATCGCCGAACTGGAAATTCGCTGGCCAATAGGTCTGCTTGACCAGCGCGCCGGGCATGCGGATCGGTTCGAAGACATTCCAGCCGACGCGCTCCATCACCGCGTTCTGCATGCCGAAATAGAGCCCGGTCTTGCGCGCGGGAAAGCGCGCCATTTCGCCGATGCGCGCGATGATCTCCTCAGGGGTGAGGCGCGGCTTGGGCGCCGCCGGTTCGAGGCACTCGATCGACAGCACCGGATCGACCTCGTTCTCCCAGTCGTACATGCGATAGCGGGTGTACAGGCCGCGCGCCTCGCGCGCGATCGGCGCCCAAAGACCGGTGTGGCCGGCGGGCCGTTCGGCGCTGAACAGGATCTCGAAATTCTCGCCCGGCGCGATGCCGAGATCGTCGCAATCCACCTCGTTATGGCCGTTGGGGCGCGGCATCTCGTCGCGCGTGCCCGAAAGCGCCGCCTGGCTGGTGAAGGAGAGGATGCGGCAGGTGCCGCGATTGCCCGAGATGCGGTAGGAAAGGTCGCCGCGGATCGGCGACTGGACATAGATGTCGTCGGGGTTGGGTTGCAGCGTATAGACCGGGTTCCACAAGGGCGCCCAGTCGGGATGCTCGGCATCGGCATGGAAATACATGAAATAGGCATAGGAAAGGCTGGCCATCGTCTGGCGGTAGAGATCGGCGCGCAGGGCCGGGTCGTCGGGGCGCCAGGTTTCGCCGATGCGGTCGATCGCGCCCTGAAGCGGGGCGAGCAGGTCGAGGAGGCTGGTGGTCATGCGCTTTCCTTCACGCCTGGCTGGCGGGTGGCTTCGACAAGCATGGGTCGCCGCGCCGGCTCAGCTGGCGCGGCAGTTGACATGCACCTTGGTCTCGTTGTTGGCGCCGCGCAGCGTGGCCATCATCGCCGGCAGCGCGCCTAGCCCGATCTCGTTGGTGATGATGGTCTTGGGATCGACATGCCCCTTGTCGATCTGGTCGGCGATGTAGTGGAAATCGCTGAGGCCATAGCCGACGAGGAACTGGATCGTCGCGCATTTCATCGCGGCGAGCGCCGGCATCACCGGGTCGGCGTGGGTGCAGAAGCCGAGCGAGACGATCCTGCCGTAAAGCCTGGCGTGCTGCACCGATTTCGCCAGCATCCCCTCGCTGCCGATGCATTCGAAGACGATGTCGGGCGCGCCGCCCAGCGCTTCGGTCAGCTCGCCCGCCTCGTTCTCGCCGAAGGGAACGAAGCCGTCCGCGCCCATCGCGAGGCACAGGTCGCGCCGGCGCTGCGAGCGCGACATGGCGACGATCCGCCCGGCGCCGAGCCGGCGCGCCCAGTAGATCGCATAAAGCGCGACCGTGCCGCCGCCGAGCACCAGCACCCGGTCGCCGGGCTGCATCCCGGCATGGCGCACGCCATAGAGGCTGACCGCAAGCGGCTCGACCAGCGCCGCATCGGCGAAGGAGAGGACGCGTGGCAGCCGGATCGCGATGCTCGCGGGCACGGCTGCGAATTCGGCAAAGCCGCGCATCGCGCCCGGCGCGGCGTGGCACAGGATGTGATTGCCGCCGCGGCAGCCCTCGCAATGGCCGCAGGCGCCAGACGGCAGCACCGACACCCGGTCGCCGAGCCGGTGGCTGTCCACCCCCTTGCCGAGCGCGATCACCTCGCCGCCATATTCGTGGCCGAACTGGCTGCCGGGGCCGAAATCGAACAGCTCGCCCCTGGTCATCGACAGGTCGGTGCCGCAGATGCCGCAGCGTTCGACGCGGATCAGCACCTCGCCGGGGCCGGGCTCGGGATCGGCGATGGTCTCGATCACCGCCGCGGCGCCATGGCCGGGATAGATCGCCGCCTTCATGCCCGTTTCTCCAGAAGATCGTAGCGCCGGATGTAATCGGCGAAGGGTTCGCGCGCCTCGGCCTCGGTCATGCCGTAATCCTCGATCCGGTAGCGGTGGACGCCATGGGCAAGCTCGGGTTTTTCCTCGATCCGCCGCGCGAAGCCGGCGCGGGTTACCTCGGGAATGTCATAGCCGATGAAGGCGTAGATGCGCTCTATGACTGCCATCGGGTCGGCATGGAAATCGGCGTGGATGATGTCGAGCACCTGGCCGGGATGATGGGCGCGCACCGCCTCGCAGCGCTCGACCGCGCGCGCCCATTTCGCAAGCTCGCGGCGCAGCATGATCCGGCCGCGCAGCGGTCCGCGTGCCGCATCCTCGGTGAAGGGGTGCATCTGCATCAGCAGCGAGACGAGGCTGGGCACCGCCTTTGCCGGATCGCGATGCGTCTGGATGACCTTCGCATCGGGGAAGACCGCGAGCAAAAGATCGAGCGTGTCGATATGCCCGGGGTTCTTGAGCAGCCAGCGCCTGTCGGGCGAGGAACTGCCGATGAGCTTCACGCATTGCCCGTAATAGGCATAGGCGGGCGCCTCGCTCTGGCATTGCCACCAGGCATCGTAGCTCGCCGCCGACCAGCCGCAGCTCCACAGGTTGGAGACGAAGCAGTGGCGCAGCATCATGCAGCATTCATGGACTTCCTCGGCGGCGCGGAAATGCGCGGCGCGCTTTTCGGGCGCGCCTTCATAGCGCGCCGCGATCGCCGCGACGGTGCGCTGGAACTGCGGATAGCTTGCCCAGCTTTCGACCGGCGGGCGCGGCATCGGCGAATCGAGCAGCCAGCTTTGCAGCCCCTGAAAACGCGGATCGAGCGCCATCAGCCGGTGAAGCGCAGTGGTGCCGGTGCGCGGGACGCCGGTGATGACCACGGGGGCGACGATGCTTGCCGCATCGAAGCCGGGATTGGCCTTCATCGCGGCGAAGGCCTGGGCGCGACCCTTGAGCACGCCTACAACCTCGTCCCAGGCGCGCTGGCGGCCGGCGGGGGTGAAATGCGGATCGTAATCCATCGAGGCGAGCAGCACGCTCAGCCCGGCAAGGTAATCGGGCGGGCCGAAATCGCCGTGCCCGGTCTCGGCGATGACGATTTCGTGCGCCGCGTCGAGCGCATCGGCAAAGCGCGCCGGCGGGGCGGGGGCAGCGCCGGGCATCGTCACCACCGGCGGCGGCGCTGGCAGGCGCGCACGCGCGCACGCAATTCGCTGTCACGCTCGGCCGGCGTGACGCGGGGCGTGTCCGGCGGAAGATGGGCGGAAAGTTCGGCGAATTTCACCCGCTTCAGAACCGGCGTCGGACAGCTGTCGCAATCGTACCAGCGCCCATATATCGTCCCCTCGGTGTAGCCCGCGGGATCGAGCCAGTTGGGCACGCCCGGATCCTGAAGCGCAATTACCGCGCGGAATTTGCCGTCATCCGAGACGCGCGCGAAATGCCCGTTGGTGCTCGACAGCCGATAGACATATTCGATCGCGTTGAAATAGGGGTCGTTGAGCTGGAAATTCCAGTAGCGGCGCTGCGCGGGAAGCTCGGTTTCGAGGATCAGCGCCTCGTCGGGGGCGAATTCGAAGACCGCGGGCAGATAGACCTGCCGGGTGAACGAGCCGCCGAGCTTCACCGGCTCGAAGGTGTTGACCCCCACCCGCGCACGGATGTCGTTCTGCATCGCGTAGAACAGCCGCTGGCAGTCGGCCGGCATCGCCACCATGCCGCGCACCCGCGCGAGGATGTCCTCGACCGACGGCCGCGGCTTGGGCGGCACCCGATCGAGACATTCGATCGACAGCACCGGATCGACCTCGCTCAGCCAGTCGTAGCTGCGATAACGGGTCATCAGCACATGCGCATCGGGGGCGATCCTGAGCCAGTTGCCGGCATGGCCGGCAGGCCGCTCGGTGCTGAGCAGAAGCTCGAAGCTGCCGTCGTCGGCGACGACGAGATCACCGTCGTCGAGATCGTTGTAATCGGCGCCGGTGGTATCGATTCCCCAGGGCAGTCCCGGCAAGCCGCGCTGGGTGGTGAAGGTGACGAGCTTCACCGTTCCGCGCTGGCCGCTGATGCGGTAGCGATAGGCGCTGTCGATCGGGCAGTAGAGATAGATGTCGTCGGGATTGGGCTGGAGCGTGAACACCGGGTTCCACAAGGGCGCCCAGTCGGGATGCTCGGGGGTGGCGTGGAACCAGGCGAAATAGCCCGAGCTCAGCTGCATCATGATCTGGCGATAGATATCGGCGCGATAGGCGGGATCGTCGGGGCGCCAGGTCTGCGCGGTGAGATCGGCGGCGCCCTGCAATGCGCCGAGCAGGTCGAACAGGGGGGGCAAGCGATCGGTCATCGGTCAGTTCCGTGGCACCTGCGCGAAGAAATCGAGGCCGAGCTGGCTCGCCCAGAGATATTCGAGGTAATGCGGCAGGCCGGGCACGGCGATGAAGCACACCTCGGTCAGCGGGTTTGCGTTTCGATAGGGCACCGCCCAGCCATGCCGCGCGGCATTGGCGAGCACCCCGTTCCACTCCGCCTCGCTGCCGATCAGAAAGCCGAGGTGGTGGTGCATCAGCGTAAACCCGGAGCCGCGCGGCATGCGGTCCATGTAGATCGCGCTGCCCGGGCCGCGCGCCGCGATGATCTCGTACATCAGCGTGCCCACCCAGGCGAAGCGCGCCTCGATCTCGCCGCCTTCGGGCATGGCGCCGCCCAGCTCGGCGAACGCCCCGATCCCGAGCTGTTCGCCAAACAGCGCGCAGGCCCGGTCGAGATCATTGGTGACATAGGCCATCTGGAAATGTTCGGCGCGCAGCAGCCCGGCGGCGGTATCGCCATCGCTCGCCAGCCGTTCGAGGCGCTGCGGCATCTTTCTCTCCGGTGGACGCGCGATGGATTGCGAGTCGCGAGACTTGATAGTAGATACTATCTATGACGGGTCAATCGCAGGGGCGGCATCCTTCGCCGGCAGCGCCGCAGACCGCGCGGCCAAGAAAGCGGCGCGCGCCCGCCGAACTGCGCCGGCGCCTGCTTGCCGCCGCCGGGGGGGAATTCGAGGCGCAGGGCTATTCGCGCACCACCACCGCGGCGATCGCCCGCCGCGCCGAGGTGTCCGAGGCCCAGCTTTTCCGCTATTTCGACTCGAAGGCGGCGCTGTTCCGGGCGGCGATCTTCGAGCCGCTCAACGCGCATTTCGCCGCGTTCGACGATCGCCAGCGCGCCGCCGCCGGGTCCTATCGCGAGGATGCGCGCGGTTATATCGTCGAGCTTCAGGACTTCATGGCGCAGCATTCGCGCATGCTCATGTCCCTGGTCGTCGCCGAGGCCTATGATCGCGGCGCGACCGGCGGGCTCGACGGGCTCGAAGGGCTTGCCACCTATTTCGAGCGCGGACGCGCGATGATGGCGCGGCGGATGGGGGCGGATGCCGCGAACGCCCGGGTGCGGCCCGAGGTGATGGTGCGCGTCTCCTTTGCCGCGGTGCTTGCCTCGGCGCTGTTCGGCGACTGGATCTATGCCGGAAGCGGCGCCGATGCCGGTGAAATCGAAGCTGCGGTGACCGCCTTCGTGCTCGATGGCCTCAACGCCAATCCCGCCACCTGATCGCCGCGCCGCGCGTCACCCGGGTGGGCAAGCGGTTGCGGCGCCGGGCAACTGCCGGCTGCGGCCCTCGCGCCATTCGCGCAGCACGAGATAGCGGCCATGCAGCGCGCCGCGATCGTGGATGCCAAAGCCGAGCAGCGTGCCTTCATGCCCCTCGGCGGCGGGCAGCCATTTGATTGCCTCCAGCCCCAGCCGCACGCCTTCGCGGGTCAGCGACGGCGCCCGCGCGAGCGCTTCGGCGACCAGCCGGCCAAGATCGTGGCCCTTGGCGAGCGCGAGCGGATAGGCGGGATCGCCGGCCTCCCCGGCGCGAAGCGCGGCAAGCTCGCGATTGTCGTCGGCGAACATGTCGATGTAGCGCCAGCCGTCGATCACCCGGGCGAAGGCCGGGTCCTGACCGCGGATGCCGGCGGTGTTCATGATCCGTGGCCCGTCCCAGCCGCTGGTGGCGAGCGCGCGCGCCACTGCCGGCGCCGACAGGCCAAGCCCGAGATAGACGAAGCCATCGGGCGCGGCGCCGACCAGTTCGGCAACCTCGTCATCGGCGTGCTCGGCGAGCGGCGACAGCGCGGCGACAGCGGTGATGCGCAGCCCGCACAGCCCGGCCTCGTCGCGCAGGAATTCGAAATGCCGCCGCCCGATCGGCGAGCGGTCGAAGGCAACCGCGATGCGGCCACAGCCGAGCCCCGCGAGATGGCGGGCGATCACCAGCGATTCATCCTCATGCGAGCCGACCTGGAGATGAAACATGAAGTCGCCGCGCGCGCGATCGGCGCCCGCCCAGTTCAGCGTCGGCAGGCGGCAGCGTTCGGCGAGCGGGGTGGCGACCAGCGCGTTGTCGCCGATCGCCGGGCCAACGACCATCAGCACGTCGGCGGCATCGAGCGCGGCAAAGGCGCGTTCAACCGCGGCGGCGCTGCCGCCGGGCAGCCCAAGCCCATAGGCCCTGACGAATTCGACCGGCCGGTCGAGCCGGCCCTGTGCCCGCAGCCGGTCGATCGCCAGGGCAAGCGCCGCATCGACATCGCCCGGCGCGGGGCCGGCCCGGGCCATGTCGTTCAGCAGCCCGATGCGTATCGCCTGCGCCATGGCCGATCCTCCCCGGGCAACTCTGCCAGCATCGCCGGTTCGCATGCAAGGGCTTGCCAAGCGCATCGCGGCTGCGCAGGTCATGCATCCATGACCGACGATCGTGCCGTTCTCACCCGCCGCGCGGGCGCTGTCACCTGGGTGACGCTCAACCGGCCGGCGGCGATGAACGCCATCACCCGGCCGATGCATGACGAACTGGAAGCCGCCTTCAATGCCTTCGCCGACGATCCGGAGCAGCGCGTCTGCGTCGTCACCGGCGCCGGCGACAAGGCGTTCTGTGCCGGATCGGACATCCGCGATGCGGTGGCCCACGGGCTGCCGGTCGATTACCCGCCGCACGGCTATGCCGGGCTTGCCGAGCGGTTCGATTGCCCCAAGCCGTTCATCGCCATGGTCAACGGCCTCGCGCTCGGCGGCGGGTTCGAACTGGCGCTGGCCTGTGATCTCGTCATCGCCGCCGATCATGCCCAGTTCGGGCTGCCCGAGCCGGTGATCGGCGCGGTGGCGCTAGGTGGCGGGCTGCACCGGATCGTGCGGCAACTGCCGCTCAAGCTCGCCATGGGGCTCATCCTGTCGAGCCGACGGATGCCGGTTGCCGAGGCGGCGGCGCTGGGACTGGTCAATGAGGTGGTGCCCGCCGCCGGGCTCGAAGCCGCGGTGCGGCGCTGGTGCGAAGACCTGCTGCGCGCCGCGCCGCTCGCGCTTCAGGCCTCGAAGGCGACCGCGCTTGCCGGGCTCGATGCGGCTGGCATCGAGGCGGCGATGGCGGCGCAGCGCGAATTGCCGATCTTCAAGGCGTGGCGCGCCAGCGCCGACCTTGTCGAAGGTTTCACCGCCTTTTCCGAAAAGCGCCCGCCGCGCTGGACCGGGCGGTGAGCGCCGGCGCTCAGCCGCGCGGCCCCCGCTGGAACAGGCGCTGGCCGCATACCTCGTAGCTGGGATCGACCGGGCTCGATCCCAAGAGGCCATCGCCCGAAAACGGCCGGGTGATGTGCATGTCATAGGTCACGACACGCTTTGAAAAACGCCACTTGCCATCGGCTTCGCGGCGGTAATTGTCGATATAGCGCACCGCCATCCAGTCCTCGATGAATTGCCCGAGGTTCTGGCGATCGGGGATGTAATGCCAGGCGAGGGCATAGACCTCGCCATTGCCGACATCGCCCTCGACGCTGATAAGATGGTTGCAGACATGGTGGCCGCTGTATTTCATGTGCGGCAGCGAAGCGGCGATGAATTCGCAATATTTGTCGGCCGGGCCATCGAAGCTGGTGCCATGGGTGTCGGTCGCATCGGCGGTGTAGAGATCGCGCAGCAATGCGACGTCCTTGCGGTCGATCGCGCGCGAATAGAGCAGCACCAGCTCGCGGATTGCCTCTTTCGCAAGCAGCTGACGCAGGCTTTCGGCATCGGTCATGGCAAATCTCCAAAGGGACGGGGTGGCGGGCGCGGGTTCAGGGCCGGCCGGCAAGAAGCGCGCGGGCCTTTTCAAGCGCGGCCGCGAGCAGCGGTTCGAGCGCCTCGCCCGCCTCGGCGCGCGCGAGCAAGGGGAGTTCGAGCCCGATCGGGCAGGCGGCGGGCAGCGCGGCGACGAAGCCGGCAAGCGGCAGCACCCCTTCGCCCGGCACCGGCCGGTTGCAGCGCGCATCCTCGTAATAGCCCTCGTAAAGCCCGGCGGCGCGCGCATCGCAGAGCTGCGCGTAATGGATGCGGTGCGCGGGCGCGGCGGCAAGCTCTGCGGGTTGCGCGCCGCTGGCGAAGAAATGCATGGCATCGACCAGCACCCCGGCATCGTCCACCCCGGCCTCGTCGAGGAAGGCGAGCGTCTGGCCAAGGCTGGCGAGCGGCATTCCGGGCATGAATTCGATGGTGACGGGCAGGCGGTGCGCGCGGGCGAGCGCGGCGAAGGCGCGGAACTCGGCGATCGCGCGGGTACGGTCGGCTTCGATCACGACGACATTCAGACGCGCCGCACCCAGATCGGCCATCATCGCGACGTCGCCCGCCGCATCGGCGATGGCGCGGCCGGGCATGATGAGGAAGCCTTCGCCCAGCGCGACGCTGACCCCGTTTTGCACCAGCGCGCGGCCGAGTTCGGCGCAAAGCGCGGGCTGGTCGCGCAACGTCCAGCCTGCCGCGCCCGCCAGCGGGCCGACGATCGGCTGCGGCGCGAGGCCGATCGCCGTGCAGCCGAGCCGCGCCGCCAGTTCCACGAAATCGGCGGGCGCCATGCCAAGGCCGCTGATGAATTCAAGACCGATGCTTCTTGCCACTGTCATATCCTCACTCGGGAGAAATGCGCGCATCGAACCGCGGATAAGGGCCAAGGCCGGCCATCATCGCCGAGCCCGCCAGCACCACCGGGATCGCGACGATCAGCAGTGCGCGATAGCTGCCGGTGACGTCGAACACATGCCCGGCGATGATCGGCCCGATCCCCGAGCCCAGCATCAGCAGGCTGCCGATCGTCCCGTAGATCTTGCCGAAATGGCGCAGGCCCGCATAGCGGCTGGTGAGATAGGTCATCACCTGCAACCCCGCGCCGGCCGAATAGCCCAGCGCCAGCACCGCGAGCAGCGCGTTCAGCGGCGCCTGCGCGGCGACCAACAGCAGCGCATAGGCGACCGCCTGAAGCGCGTAGCTCGAAAAGGCGATCCAGCCGCCCGCGAAGCGATCGAGCAGCCAGCCGGTGACGATCTTGCCGGCGATGCCCGCGATCCCCTGCGCAATGAGGATGCGGCTCGCCGTGCCGCGGCTGAGGCCGGTGCCGACCAGCACCTCGAACAGATGCACGGTGAGCCCGGCGCCGGCGAGCGCCATCACCATATTGGCAAGCCCGATGCGCCAGATCGCAAGGCTGCGCCATGCCTCGGCAAGGCTGAGCCCGGGCAGCCGCGACAGGTCGGCCGCGGGGGTTGCGGGGTTGCGGCGGCCGAGTTCGCGCGCGTCGAAGAAGCAGAAGATCACCAGCACCAGCGTCGATCCGCCCCATCCCAGCGCGATTGCCCGATAGGCGAAGCGCCAGCCATGCCCTGCGATCAGCCAGTTGCCGATGAGCGGCGCCAGCGATTGCGCCACCGCCGAGCCCGAGAGCACCATGGCGAGCGCCAGCCCGCGGCTGCGGGTGAACAGGCTGGTGATCGCCGCGCCCCATACCGTCGTCTTTACCAGCACCGCGGCGAGCGACAGCAAGCTCCACAAGGTGAACCACAGCGCGATGCGGCCATCGTTCAGGCTGAACGCGCCGAAGGCCAGCGTCGATGCCACCGTTCCCCAGATCGCGATCCGCCGCGTGCCGATGACGTCGATCAGCGCGCCGATGAACGGCCCGAGCAGCACCGGCGCTGTCGCATAGATCGTGTAGCCGATCGAGATATCGGCGCGCGACCAGTGGAACGCCTGCTGGATCGGCTCGATGAACACCCCGAAGGAATAGGTGAACATCGAATAGAACGACATGCCGGCCAGCGCGGCCACCACCTTGGGCCAATGCGCTGCCCATTCCGCGCCGGGCCGGGGTGCGGCGGGGTTCAGGCTTCGGGCGGAAGAATCCATGTGCCCTCGCTGCTCCGCACCCAGCCGCCCGATGCCCAGGTGCCGCCATCGACCGGCACGATCGCGCCGGTGATGTAGCTTGCCATGCCCGAGGCGAGGAACACCGCGAGATGGCCGCATTCGGCATCGATCCCCGGCCGTCCCGCCGGAATGCGGCGACGGATCGCCTCGGCCTGCGCCGGGCTTGGCTGGTGCCAGCTCGCCTCGTCCACCGGCCCTGTGACATTGCCGCTGGTGCCCGGCGTGCGGGTGAAATCGGGGGCGATGGCGTTCACCCTGATGCCGTGATCGGCGAGTTCGACGCCAAGCGTGCGGGTGAGGTTGTTGATTCCCGCCTTGCACGCCGCATAGACCGCATAGCCGGGCGCCGCGCGCGAGGCCTCGATGCTGGTTACGTTGATGATCGCGCCGCCGCTCCCGCCGGCGATCATGTGCGGGATCGCCGCCGAGGTCGCGGCAAGGTTGCTGACGAGGTTGAGATCGATGTGCCGCCGCCAGTTCTTCTCGGTCAGCGCGGCAAAATCGCGCCGCGTCACCCCGCCGGCGTTGTTGACCAGGATGTCGAGCTTGCCGAAGGCCGCCGCCGCCACCGAAACCGCGCCAGCGCAGGCCTCGGCCTCCATCGCATTGGCGGGAATGCCCAGCGCGTTTCGGCCATAGGCTTCGATACGCGCCGCGGTCTCGGTGCAGCGCTCGGGCACGATGTCCATCACCGCGACATCGGCGCCATGCGCGGCAAGGCACAGCGCGATCGCCCGGCCGATGCCGCCGCCACCGCCGGTCACCAGCGCGGCGCGGCCCGCAAGGCTGAGGCTGCCGGTATCCATCATCGCTCTCTCCACAGCCCCGCGGCGAAACGCAGATCCTCGGGCACATCGACATCGCGCGCGAGCCCCGGGGTCGAAATCACCTCGATATCGAGCCCCAGCCGAAACGCTTCGGCATCATGCGCGGCGAAGCTGCCTGTGCCATAGGCAAATGTGAAGCCCCCCGCCGCCGGCAGCGGCAGCGACAGGCCATTGGTCCCGGTGCCATGCCGATCAGGCGCGATGCCCACCCCTGCCACCTGCGCCAGCGCCTCGATGTCGCGAGGAACCAGCCGCGGCAGGTCTCCCGCCACGATCACCACCCGCGTCGCACCCGCTGCCGCCGCCGCCGCCACCCCCGCCGCCAGTGCCGCATTGAGCCCGCCGCCGGGATCGGCGATGGCAATGATATCGCCGTGGCGTGCCCGCGCGGGGCCGATGATCGCGATGTGATCGATCCCCCGCGCGGCGCGGGCCGCGTCCTCGACATGATCGAGCATCGCGGCGACGAGGCGTTCGCGCGCGGCGGCGTCGAGCACGCCGGCAAGGCGCAGCTTGGCCTTGCCCGCGGGTTTGGCGGGAATGATCGCCCAGACGCTCATCCGCGGCGTTTCAGGCGATGGGCGGCGCCTTGGCAAGCCCGGTGAAGCGAATCCCCGCGCCGTCCGCGCCATAGGTCTTGTTCATGTAGATGAGGATCGAGGTCAGTGCTTCGGCCGCCGCCGAATTGGCGAGCGCGCCGCCCGAAAGGCCGCGCAGCGCCATGTCCTGCGCGAGGCCGATCACCACATTGCGCGCCTCGACGTCATCGGAAAACACCAGCACGTCGCAATCGACGCGCGCGTCGGTATCAAGGATATGCGCAGCCACGCTGTGGAAGGCGGTGACGAAGCGCACGCCCTCGCCGAGCAGCGCTTTGGCTTCGAGCGCGGCCGAACCGGCGGCGGGAAGCTGGACGCGCATCACCCTGGGCGGGACCAGCGGCACGGTGGTATCGACGAGGATCGCCTCGCCGATATGCGGTGCGATCTCGGCGAGCGTTGCCGCCTGCGCGGCATAGGGAACGGTGACGATCAGCACGTCCTGCCCGGCGGCGATTGCCGCATTGGCGCCGCTGGCGACGATGACCCCGTCGCCGGCGAGCTCGCCGGCGACGGTCGCGGCCTTGTCGGCGGTGCGCGAACCCAGGGTGACCTCGTGCCCCGCCCCGGCCAGCCGGCGGGCGATAGCCTTGCCCAGATGCCCGGTGCCGCCGATGACGCCGATCCTTGCCATATGTTGCCCTTCCCTTCGCCGTTTCGCGTGCTCATTGCCGATCGCGGCGCGTTCGGATAGGCGCATTCTTGCGGAATCGGCGGGGCGATGAGCGAAGGGCGCATGGATGCAGGCGGAATTGCGGGTGATCGCGCTTTCGGGCTTGCCGTTATTTGTCCCCGGGATGGATATTGCCTGTGCGATCATCGCCGCTGCCGCGCGGCAGGGCGAGCCGATCGGCGCCACCGACGCGGTGGTGGTCGCGCAGAAGATCGTCTCCAAGGTCGAGGGGCGACGGGTGGCGCTCGCCGATGTCGCGGTGCGCGCGGACGGCGCCGCGCTCGCGGCGCGCAGCGGACGGCCGGCGCCGCTCGTGCAGCTGATCTGCGATGAAAGCAGCGCGATCCTGCGCGCAAGCCCGGCGGTGATCGTGACGCGGCACAGAAGCGGGCATGTGCTGGCCAACGCCGGGATCGATGCCTCGAACGTGGGCGGCAATTCGGGGGGCGGCGAGGACGCGCATGTGTTGTTGTGGCCGCGCGATCCCGACGCCAGCGCAAGGGCGCTGCGCGCCGCGCTGGGGCCGGCCGGCCGGCCGGCGGTGGTCATCGCCGACAGCCTGGGGCGGGCATGGCGCATGGGCACGCTTGGCACCGCGATCGGCTGCGCGGGGCTGGCGGCGCTTCACGACCGGCGCGGCGAAGAGGACCTGTTCGGGCGCCCGCTTCAGGCAACCGTGGTCGCCGTCGCCGATGCGATCGCGGCAGCGGCGGTTCTTGCCATGGGCGAGGGCGATGAGGGCACGCCGGTCGCGATCGTGCGCGGCGTGGGGCGCTGGATCGCGCCCGAGGATGGCCCGGGCGCGACCGCCGGCCTGCGCCCGGCTGCCGAGGATCTGTTCCTGTGAGCCACGTGCTTGCGCTGTCGGGCGGGGTCGGTGGCGCCAAGCTCGCCGCCGGGCTGGCCGCGGTGCTGCCGCCCGAGCGGCTCACCATCATCGTCAACACCGGCGATGATTTCGAGCATCTCGGGCTCACCATCTGCCCCGACATCGATTCGGTGGTCTATGCGCTTGCCGGGCTCAACGATCGCGTGCGCGGCTGGGGGGTGGCCGAGGAAAGCTGGCAGGCGATGGCGATGCTGCGCCGGCTGGGCGAGGCCGACTGGTTCAATCTCGGCGACCGCGACATGGCGATGCATATCGCGCGCAGCTGGCGCCTGCGGGCAGGCGAGACGCTGTCCGCGGTGACCGCGCGGCTGACGCGGGCGCTTGGCATCGGCGCTTGCGTCGCGCCGATGAGCGATGCGCGGCTTGCGACGCTGATCGAGACCGACGCCGGGACGATGGATTTCCAGCGCTGGTTCGTCGGCGAGCAATGCCGGCCGGTGGCAAGGGCGATCCGCTTCGCAGGCGCAGGGGCGCCGCCCTCGCCGGCCTTCGCCGGGGCGCTGGCGCGGCCCGACCTCGGCGCGATCATCGTCTGTCCGTCGAACCCCTTTCTTTCGGTCGATCCGATTCTCGCGCTCGGCGGGGTGCGCGATGCGCTTGCGTCCCGGCGGGTTCCGGTGCTCGCGGTCTCGCCGCTGATCGGCGGTGCGGCGGTCAAGGGTCCGCTCGACAAGCTGCTTGCCGAACGCGGCGCGGGCACCGGCAATGCCGCGATCGCCGGGCATTATGCCGGGCTGATCGACCATCTCGTCATCGACCGCCAGGACGATCCCGATGCCGGGGGATTGCGCGCGTCGGGGCTTTTTGTGACAGTCACCCAAACGCTGATGCACGCGCCCGGGGATCAGGCGCGGCTTGCGCGCGAAATCCTGAAGGCATTGGCTATCCCATGACAGACGTACAGCTCATCGATCGCCTGCTTCGCACTCCGCTTGGCGAGGTGCTGGCCGAGGCGCGCGAGCGGCGCGACGCGCGCGGGCCACAACGTCTCACCTGGTCGCGCAAGGTGTTCATTCCGCTGAGCCGGCTTTGCGCCGATGTCTGCCATTACTGCACGTTCGCGACCACGCCCGCGCAGCTTCCCGCCGCCTATCTCTCGCCCGACGAGGTGCTGGAGATCGCTCGCGCCGGGCAGGCGGCGGGCTGCAAGGAGGCGCTGTTCACCCTCGGCGATGCGCCCGAGCGGCGCTATGGCGCGGCACGCGAGTGGCTGGCGCGCGCGGGCTTTGCCCGCACCATCGATTATGTGCGCCATTGCGCCGAACTGGTGCTGCGCGAGACCGGGCTTCTGCCGCACGTCAACGCCGGGCTGATGGACGAGGGCGATTACCGCGCGCTCAAGCCCTTTGCCGCTTCCTGCGGGCTGATGCTCGAATCCGCCTCGGCGCGGCTGTGCGCGAAGGGCGGGGCGCATTTCGGTTCGCCCGACAAGGAGCCGGCGCTGCGGCTTGGCTCGATCGCGGCGGCCGGGCGCGCGGCGATGCCGATGACGAGCGGCATCCTTGTCGGTATCGGCGAGACGGCGAAGGAGCGGATCGAGGCGCTGATCGCGCTGCGCGATCTCCATGCCGAAGGCGGCCATCTCCAGGAGGTGATCGTCCAGAATTTCGCCCCCAAGCCGGGGACGAAGATGGCCGCCGCCCCCGAAAGCGCCGAGGCCGATTTCCTGCGCGCGGTGGCCGCGGCGCGGATCGTGCTGCCCGATGCGGTCTCGGTGCAGGCGCCGCCCAATCTCAACGACGAACGTCTTGCCGAACTGATCGATGCCGGGATCGACGATTGGGGCGGCATCTCGCCGGTGACGATGGACCATGTCAATCCCGAGGCACCCTGGCCCGAGGTGGCGCGGCTCGCGGCGATCTGCGCGGCAAGGGGCCGGCCGCTGGTCGAGCGGCTGACCGCCTATCCGCGCTTCGTTCAGGATGACGCCTGGATCGATCCCGCGCTTCGTCCGGCCGTGCTGCGGCTTGCCGACAGCGAAGGGCTGGCGCGCGAGGGCGACTGGAGCCCGGGGGTGGCAACGCCCGCGCCCGGGCGGGCCGGCGCGGTGCTGGGGGCGAGGCACGAAGGCCCGACCGCGCCTGCGCTCCATCGCCTGCTCGATCGCGCCGCCGGTGGCGCCGAACTGGCGCAAGACGAGATCGTCGCGCTGTTCGCGACACGCGGCGCGGCGGCGCAGGCGGTGGTCGTGGCGGCCGATGCGCTGCGCCGCGAGACGATGGGCGATGCCGTCACCTTCGTCGTCAACCGCAACATCAACTACACCAACATCTGCACCCATGCGTGCAGCTTCTGCGCCTTTTCCAAGACCTCGTCGAAGGCGGGCTTGCGCGACCGGCCCTATGACCTCGATCTTGCCGAAATCGCCGGCCGTGCGCGCGAGGCGCAGGCGCGCGGCGCGACCGAGGTATGCCTCCAGGGCGGCATCCATCCGCGTTATACCGGCGATACCTATGCCGCGATCCTTGGCGCGGTGAAGGATGCCTGCCCCTCGCTTCACGTTCACGCCTTTTCGCCGCTGGAGGTTTCGCAGGGCGCGCGCACGCTCGGGGTTCCGGTCAGCGATTATCTCGCGCGATTGCGCGATCTCGGGCTCGGCTCGCTTCCCGGCACCGCCGCCGAAATCCTCGATGATGAAATTCGCGCGCGCATCTGCCCCGACAAGCTTTCGACCGCGGAATGGCTCGCTGTCGTCGGCAGCGCGCATCGCCTCGGCATCGCGACCACCGCGACGATCATGTTCGGCCATTGCGAGACGCCCCGGCACTGGGCGCGGCATCTCCTCGCGGTGCGGCGCCTGCAGGTCGAGACGGGCGGCTTCACCGAATTCGTGCCGCTGCCGTTCGTCCATATGGAAGCGCCGATGTATCGCCGCGGCGAGGCGCGCAAGGGGCCGACCTGGCGCGAGACGGTGCTGATGCATGCGGTGGCGCGCATCGTGCTCCATGGCCAGATCGGCTCGATGCAGGCGAGCTGGGTCAAGCTCGGGCTGGGCGGCGCCGCGACGATGCTCGGCGCCGGGGTCAACGATCTTGGCGGGGTGCTGATGAACGAAAGCATCAGCCGCGCCGCCGGCGCCGCGCATGGCCAGGACGTCACCGTCGCCGATCTTGCCGGGATCGCCGAAAGCGCCGGCCGCTCGCTGCGCCAGCGCAGCACACTTTACCGCGATCTTGGCGCGGTGGCCGAACCCGAGGCACGCGAGACCGATTTCGCCCTGCTGGTGTGAACGCCGGCTGGCGAAAGCGGCATGGTCGGCACGTCTGGCAAATCCCGCCATTCGCGCTAAACCGCTGCGATGGATGACAGCGCGCGCCTGGCCGAAATCATCGCCGCGCATGCGGGCGAGGAAGGCGCGCTGCTGCCGATCCTCCACGATGTCCGGGCCGCCTTCGGCTGCATCGCGCGCGCGGCGCAGGCGGACATCGCCCAGGCGCTCAATCTGAGCCGCGCCGAGGTGCATGGCGTCATCGGCTTTTATCACGACTTTACAGAAACGCCCGATCCGCGCCCGCTCGTCGAGCTGTGCCGTGCCGAAGCCTGCCAGGCACGCGGCGTCGAAGCGCTGGTTGCCGCGGCCGAGCGTGCGGCGGGAGCCCGCGTGCGCATCGGCAAGGTCTGGTGCCTTGGCCTGTGCAGTGTCGGCCCGAACGCGCGGATCGGCGATGATGTCCATGCGCGGCTCGACGAGGCGCGGCTCGTCGCGCTGGTGGCGGGCGCATGACGACGGTGCGGATCAGCGACGATGCGCTCGCGCGGGCCTGCGGCGCCGATGCGCTGGCGCAGGCGTTTGCCGTGGCCGGCTGCACGGTCGAGCGCGTGTCGAGCTGGGGAATGCACTGGCTCGAACCGCTGGTCGAGGTGGACGGCCTCGGCTTCGGCCCGGCGACTGCCGCCGATGTCCCCGGCATTCTTGCAGGGCTCAGCGACAAGGCGATCGGGCGGATCGGCGAACACCGCTTCCTCGCCCGCCAGCAGCGGCTGACCTTTGCCCGCGCCGGGCGCACCCGGCCGCTCAGCCTCGGTGATTACGCCGCCACCCATGGCTGGGAGGGGCTGGCGCGGGCACGGGCGATCGGGCCGCAGGCGATCATCGCCGAAGTGATCGCCTCGGGGCTGCGCGGGCGGGGCGGGGCGGGGTTTCCCGCCGGGATCAAGCTCAGGACCGTGGCCGAAGCGCAGGCCCCGCGCAAATTCGTCGTCTGCAACGCCGACGAGGGCGACAGCGGCACCTTTGCCGACCGCATGCTGATGGAAGGCGATCCCTTCGCGCTGATCGAGGGCATGGCGATTGCCGCGCATGCGGTCGGCGCTGAGGCGGGCTATGTCTATGTCCGCAGCGAATATCCGCATGCGGTGGCGAAGATGCGCGCCGCCTGCACACTGGCCGCGCCGCGGATCGCGCCGCTGCATATTGAGGTGCGCGTCGGCGCGGGCGCCTATGTCTGCGGCGAGGAGACCTCGCTCCTCAATTCGCTCGAAGGCAAGCGCGGCGAGGTGCGCGCCAAGCCGCCGCTGCCCGCGCTTGCCGGACTGTTCGGCTGCCCGACGGTGGTCAACAATGTGCTGACACTGGCCGCGCTGCCGCATATCCTCAGCGAAGGCGGCGCCGCGCATTACGCCGGGCTGGGGCATGGACGCTCGCGCGGGACGATGCCGATCCAGCTCGCCGGCAATATCCGCCATGGCGGATTGTTCGAGGTGCCCTTCGGCATCACGCTCGACGAACTGGTCAACACCATCGGCGGTGGCACCGCCTCGGGGCGGGCGGTGAAGGCGGTGCAGGTCGGCGGGCCGCTCGGCGCCTATATCCCGCCCTCGCGTTTCGACCTGCCGTTCGATTACGAGGCCTATGCCGCGGCCGACGCGCTGATCGGCCATGGCGGGGTGGTGGTGTTCGACGAGCGCGTCGATATGGCCCGCATGGCGCGCTTTGCCATGGAATTCTGCGCCGCCGAAAGCTGCGGCAAATGCACTCCCTGCCGGATCGGCTCGACGCGCGGGGTCGAACTGCTCGATCGCATCGCCACCGGCGCTGCTCCCGATGCGCTGGCGGCGCTGCCGCAGATGCGCAACGCGCCGCGCGGCCTGCGTGGCCGGGCCGATGATATCGCGCTCCTTGAGGAGCTGTGCGAGACGATGCAGTATGGTTCGCTCTGCGCGCTCGGCGGCTTCACGCCCTTTCCGGTGCTGAGTGCCTTGCGCCACTGGCCGCAGGACTTTGGTTGATGCGCGCGGCGTGGTATGATCCGCATTCCTCCCCAAAGGGGAGCAGGTTGGACCACCATGCTGACTGAACCCCAGCCTTACGCGCCGCAAGCCGATTTCGGCACCCCCGAGGCGGTGTCCGAAACCATGGTCGCGCTCACCATCGACGGGCGGCGGCTCACCGTGCCCGCCGGGACCAGCGTGATGCGCGCCGCAGCGCTCGCCGGCGGCGCGATCCCCAGGCTGTGCGCCACCGACAGCCTTGCCGCCTTCGGCTCGTGCCGGCTGTGCCTTGTCGAGATCGACGGGATGAAGGGCACGCCGGCCTCCTGCACCACGCCGGTTGCCGAGGGCATGGCGGTGCGCACCCAAACCCCGCGCCTTCAGCGGCTGCGCCGGGGGGTGATGGAACTCACCATCTCCGATCACCCGCTCGACTGCCTGACGTGCAGCGCCAGCAATGATTGCGAATTGCAGGATGCCGCCGCGCAAGTCGGGCTGCGCGACGTGCGCTATGGCTATGCCGGGGCGAACCATCTCGATGCCGCGGCCGATGCCTCGAACCCCTATTTCGCCTTCGATCCCGCCAAATGCATCGTCTGTTCGCGCTGCGTGCGCGCCTGCGACGAGGTGCAGGGGACTTTCGCGCTGACCATCGCCGGGCGCGGCTTCGACTCGCAGGTCAGCCCGGGGGGCGAGAGCTTTCTTGGCTCCGAATGCGTCTCCTGCGGCGCCTGCGTCGCGGCCTGCCCGACCGCGGCGCTTGAGGAAAAATCCATCGCCGCGATCGGCAAGCCCGAGCGGGCGGTGATCACCACCTGCGCCTATTGCGGCGTCGGCTGCGCGTTCCGCGCCGAATTGCGCGGCGAACAGCTGGTGCGGATGGTGCCGTGGAAGGACGGCAAGGCGAACCATGGGCACAGCTGCGTCAAAGGCCGCTTTGCCTGGGGCTATGCGCATCATCGCGACCGGATCACCACGCCGATGATCCGCGAGCGCATCGACCAGCCCTGGCGCGAGGTCGGCTGGGACGAGGCGCTCGGCTTTGCCGCCGCGCGGCTGAAGGAAATCAAGGCGCGCCATGGCGCGCAGGCGCTGGGCGGCATCACCTCGAGCCGCTGCACCAATGAGGAGACCTTCCTCGTCCAGAAGCTGGTGCGCGCAGGGTTCGGCTCGAACAATGTCGATACCTGCGCGCGGGTGTGCCATTCGCCCACCGGCTACGGGCTGAAGGCGACCTTCGGCACCTCGGCGGGAACGCAGGATTTCGACAGCGTGATGGCCGCCGACGTCATTCTGGTGATCGGCGCCAACCCCACCGACGCGCATCCGGTGTTCGCCAGCCGGCTGAAGCAGCGGCTGCGCCAGGGCGCGAAGCTGATCGTCGTCGATCCGCGGCGGATCGACCTCGTGCGCTCGCCGCATGTCGCAGCCGCGCATCATCTCGCGCTCCAGCCGGGGACCAATGTCGCGGTCCTGACCGCCATGGCGCATGTCATCGTTACCGAGGGCCTTGTCGACGAGGGGTTCATCGCCGCGCGCTGCGAGCGCGACGAATATCAGGACTGGGCGCGCTTCGTTTGCGAACCGCGCCACAGCCCCGAGGCGCTGGCCGCGGTGACCCGCGTGCCGGCCGGGGACCTGCGCGCGGCGGCGCGGCTGTTTGCCTCACAACGCAATGGCGCGATCTATTACGGCCTTGGCGTCACCGAGCACAGCCAGGGCTCCTCGACGGTGATGGCGATCGCCAATCTCGCCATGGCAACGGGCAACATCGGCCGCGCCGGCGTGGGGGTGAACCCGCTGCGCGGCCAGAACAACGTCCAGGGCGCCTGCGATATGGGCAGCTTCCCGCACGAGCTTTCGGGCTATCGCCATATCTCGGACGGGGCAACGCGGGCGCTGTTCGAAAAGGACTGGGGCGTGGCGCTCGATCCCGATCCGGGTCTGCGCATTCCCGACATGCTCGATGCCGCGCGCGATGGCAGCTTCCGGGCGCTCTACATCCAGGGCGAGGACATCCTCCAGTCCGATCCCGACACGCATCACGTCGCGGCCGGTCTCGCGGCGATGGAATGCGTCATCGTCCACGATCTTTTCCTCAACGAAACCGCAAGTTACGCGCATGTCTTCCTGCCCGGCAGCAGCTTCCTCGAAAAGACCGGCACCTTCACCAATGCCGAAAGGCGCATCCAGATGGTGCGGCGGGTGATGACCCCGGCGAATGGACTCGAGGATTGGGAAGTGACGCAGGCGCTTGCCCGCGCGCTCGGTCTCGACTGGCGCTATGACAGCAGCGCCGCGATCATGGACGAGATCGCCCGGCTGACGCCGAGCTTTGCCGGGGTCAGCCACGAACGGCTCGATGCCGAGGGCTCGCTGCAATGGCCGGTCGATGCCGCGCATCCCGATGGCAGCCCGGTCATGCATGTCGATGGCTTCGTGCCGGGCCCAAATGGCAAGGGCAGGGGCAAGTTCGTGGTCACCGACTATATCCCGACCGATGAGCGCACCGGCCTGCGCTTTCCGCTGCTGCTGACCACGGGGCGCATCCTCAGCCAATACAATGTCGGCGCGCAGACCCGCCGCACCGACAATTCGATCTGGCACGAGGAGGATCTGCTCGAAATCCACCCGACCGACGCCGAGAGCCGCGGCCTCGCCGAGGGGGACCGGGCGCGGCTTGCCAGCCGCACCGGCGAGACGACGCTGCGCGTGCATGTCACCGAACGGGTGGCGCCGGGGGTGGTCTATACCACCTTTCACCACCCGGCGACGCAGGCCAATGTCGTCACCACCGATTATTCGGACTGGGCGACCAATTGCCCCGAATACAAGGTGACCGCGGTGCAGGTGACGCCGTCGAACGGCCCCAGCGCATGGCAGGAGGATTATGCCGACCTCACCGCTCGCGCCCGCCGCATCGCGCCTGCCGCCTAGATGGATCGGGCAAGGCTCGTCACCATGGCGAACCAGATCGCCGCCAATTTCGCGATCGCCGGCGGTGAGGCGGCAGCGCGCGCGACCGCCGAACACATCCGCCAGTTCTGGAACTCGCGGATGATCGCGGCGATGGGCGATACCTCGGGGCTCGATCCGATCGCCGCGGCGGCCTTCGCGCAGTTGCGCATCGACGGCTGAAACGGAGCGGCATTTATACCCGTCGTTCAATACGGTGACACGTCCCCCATGCGCGTTGCGGTGGAAAGGATGTTCGAGCGCACTTCGACGAGCTTTTTTTCGGGCTGCGATGCTGTCCCGTAGCGCGAAGCCGAGTCGTTTCGTCCGGTGCCGTCGTGCACGCCGACTGCGCCGGCACGCGCTTGCTGGTGCGATGCGCTAAACCTCGCCCGAAACCCGGCCCGGCTCAGACCATCGGACGGTCGGCATGCCCCTCGCCCTCGCCCTCGTCCTGCAGGAAGGCGGTCACATCGGCGATGAACCGCGCGAACTGGTCGTGGTGCAGCCAGTGCCCGGCTTTTTCATATTCGATCACCCGCGCCTTGCGGAAATGCGCGGCGCGGCCGTCCTTTTCCGGGTTCACCGCCCAGCTGTCGGCGCCATAGAGCAGCAGCATCGGGCAGGTGATCGCTTGCCACAGCTTCTCGATCTCGCCCTCGGGAAAATCGGCCACCCCCCATACGTTGAGATAATTGTCGAACTTCCAGCTATAGGTGCCATCCTCGTTGCGACTGACCGCATGCATCGTCAGCGCGCGCGCGCGCGCGTCGGACAGATAGCTGTTCTCCGCCTTCATCCGCGCATAGGCGGCCTCGATCGTCGGATAGCGGCGCGGCAGCCGGCCGGCGGCGGCGCGCTTGCCGGCGATCCATTCGCGCAGCCGCTCGGCGAAGGGGGTCGCCGCCTGCTTCGCGGCGATTTCGGGCGACATGCCCAGACCCTCGATATTGACCAGCCGTGCCACCTTTTCGGGATACAGCCCGGTGAAGCGCGTCGCGATATTGCCACCCAGCGAATGCGCGACGATCGACACCTCGTCATAGCCCAGCGTCTCGACGAGCTGGGCGAAATCATAGAGAAAAGCGAACATCGAATAATCGCCGTCGGGCGACCAGGCGCTGTCGCCATGGCCGCGCAGATCGGGCGCGATGACATGCCAGTCGCGCCGCAATTCCTCGGCCACCCAGTCCCAGCTGCGGCAATGGTCGCGCCCGCCATGCTGGAGGATGAGCGGCGGCGCCTCGGGATTGCCCCAATCGACGTAATGCAGCCTCAGGCGCTGCGACATGAAGCTGTGCGAGGTCGGGCCGAATGCGATGCTCATGCGCCGCAGATGCGGACCGCCCGGGCGAAGGTCAAGGGCAGGGTCTGGCCATTGCCGTCGCTCGCCCCTATCTGGCCGGCGATGGAGGGATTCGCATGACGACGCACACCACCCGCATGTTGATTATCGGTTCGGGGCCGGCGGGGCTGTCCGCCGCGATCTATGGCGCGCGCGCCGGGCTGCAACCGATCGTGGTGCAGGGCCTCCAGCCCGGCGGCCAGCTCACCATCACCACCGATGTCGAGAATTACCCGGGCTTTCGCGACGTCATCCAGGGCCCGTGGCTGATGCAGGAAATGCAGGCGCAGGCCGAACATGTCGGGACTCGCATGCTGTGGGACATGATCACCAGCGTCGATCTGTCCGCCGCGCCGTTCCGCGCCACGGGCGATTCGGGCGATGTCTATGAAGGCGAAACCCTCGTCATCGCCACCGGCGCGCAGGCGAAATGGCTGGGCATCGCCGGCGAGCAGGAGCTTTCGGGCAAGGGTGTGTCGGCCTGCGCCACCTGCGACGGCTTTTTCTATCGCGGCAGGAAGGTGGTCGTCATCGGCGGCGGCAACACCGCGGTCGAGGAAGCGCTCTACCTCACCAACCACTCGCCTGACGTCACCCTGATCCACCGCCGCGCCAGCTTGCGCGCCGAACGGATTCTCCAGGACCGGCTGCACGCCCACCCCGGCATCAAGGTGCTGTGGAACAAGGCGCCCGAAGCCTTCCTCGGCGAGGATGGCAAGGGCCTCACCGGGCTCGCCCTGGTCGATACCGTCACCGGCGAACGCAGCATCGAGCCCGCCGACGGCGCCTTCGTGGCGATCGGCCACGCGCCGGCAACCGAATTGTTCAAGGACCAGCTCGCGCTCGATCCCGCAGGCTATCTGATCGTCGAGCCGGGCACCCCCAAAACCGCGATCCCCGGCGTCTTCGCCTGCGGTGACGTCATGGACCATGTCTATCGCCAGGCGGTCACCGCCGCCGGCACCGGCTGCATGGCTGCGCTCGATGCAGAACGTTTCCTCGCCTCGCGCGAATTTGCTGGCAAACAGGTCCTGGTCGGGGCTTGAGGGTTCCGGGACGCGGTTTCCGGTTGCTCCCGGCAATGCGCGAGGGCCGGACCGGCTCAGCGTCGGCTGAATGCGCGCACCCGGCGACCCCGGCCTATACCGTCCCGATCTGATCCGCGTCGAACGCGGTGGAAAGCGCGCGTTGCACCGCTGAAACACGCGGATGACGCAGCGCCGCCGGCGCCCAGGACAGATAATAGCCCTGTCTCGGGTTCCCGATCGGCGCGCGAATCTCGGCCAGTTCGCCGCGCCTGATCTGCTCATCGCACAGATAGCCGGGCAGCACCGTCCAGCCAAAGCCCTGCCGCAGCAGGCTGCGCAGGAAGCGCAGGTCCTGGCCGGTGAGCGCCGGGGATGGCAGGCGCAGCGTGATGGCGTTCGCGGCAAGCCAGCTGTCGAGCAGCGGCTGCTCGAGATTGTAGGCGAGGATCGGCTCGCCAGCGAGGCCGGCAGCCAGTGCGTCCGCCGCGAGAATCCGGGCGCTGACCGGCGGCGAGGCGACCGCGAAGAGGACTTCTTCGTGGATCCTGATCGAGCGCAGCCGGCGATCCTCTATCGGTTCGCCGCCGATTGCGAGGTCGTGCTGGTCCTCATGAAGCGCCGCCCGGATCTCCTCGCGCGCGCCCGCCTCGATATGGACGCGCAATCCCGTGCGCAGCAGGGGCAGCAACCGCGGAACGACCACTTCGGCAAGGAAATCGCCATTGCCGATGAGGCGGACCGCGCCGCTCATGTCGGGCGATCGCGCGCGCGCCGAAAACAGCGCGGCCTCGGCGACGTCGAGACTGTCGCCCAGGCTTGCCGCCAGTTCGTCGGCGGTGGGAGTGGGGATCACGCCGCGCGAATGGCGCTTGAAAAGGTCGCGCTCGATCGTCGCTTCGAGGGCGGCGATGTGCTGCGAGACCGCCGGCTGGGTGAGCCCGAGCTTGCGCGCCGCCGCGCTGATCGAACGCTCGCGGTAGACCTCGATGAAGGTGCGCAGGTGCTGGAAGGGCATAAGGCATCATATAAAATAACTTATAGCTGCCTGCCAGAGTGCTGTTTGGCCGAGGGGAGGGCGCTGCCGTATAGGGTGAGCCTGAAAGTGCTGCCGGAAGTCCCGCGTGACGAATGCCCGAACCCTTCGACCCCCTGCGCTCCCGCAACCGGTTCTGCGGGTGCTATCGCCTGCGCGGCGGATGGCCCTTGGCTATTCGCTCAAGACGGTCGGGGCCGCGCTGCTGGCCTTGTGGGTGAGCCTGTGGGTTGGGCTTCCCATGCCGTTCTGGGCGATGACCACGGCGTTCATCATCAGCAATCCGCTTTCCGGGGCGACGCGCTCGAAGGCCGTGTATCGGGTCGTCGGGACCGTGGTCGGCGCGGCGGTGGCGGTCGCGCTGGTGCCATGGCTGGTGGCATGGCCCGAACTGCTGAGCCTGGCGCTCGCCCTGTGGCTGGGCGGCTGCCTTGCCGTGTCGCTCCTCGACCGCTCGCCCCGCTCCTATGTGCTGATGCTGTCGGGCTATACCGCCACGCTGATCGGCTTTTCGGCGGTGGACCGGCCCGAGGCGATCTTCGACATCGCCGCGGCGCGCGTGACCGAAATCGGCCTCGGCATCGCATGCAGCACGCTCGTCCACAGCCTGTTGTGGCCGCGTTCGGTCGCAGCGGCGCTGCAACCCCTGTTGCGGCGCTGGCTGACGGATGCGCGCGCCTGGCACGCGGATACCATGGCGCAGGCGAAGATGGGCGATGATCGCCGGCAACTGGCGATCGACGTCGTGGAATGCACCCTGCTTGCCACCCATGTGCCGTTCGACACCTCGAATTGGCGCGAGGCTACCGGCGCGGTGCAGGCGCTGCTGCGCCGGATGCTGCTGATCCTGCCGGTCCTTTCGGGGCTGGCGGATCGGCGCAAGGCGCTGGTCGCGGCGGACGGCGAATGGCGCGGGCTGCTCCAGGAAAGTCTTGCGCTGCGCGACGCTCAGGTGAGGGCGCTGCTGGGCGAGTGCGAGGTGCTCCTCGCCCATCTCGAAGATCCGCACCGGCCACGCCCCGAACCGCTCACCGGGCGCGGCGCGATCACCCTCCATGCCGATCCCGGATTCGCGCTGCTTTCAGGATTTTCGGCGGCCGTCGCGACGCTGACCGGCTGCGCCCTGTGGATCGGAACCGGCTGGGCGGACGGCGGCGTGGCGGTGGCGCTGACGGGTGTCTTCTGCTGCCTGTTCGCAGGTATGGACAACCCGGTGCCGACCATCCTCAGATTTGGAATGGCGATCCTTGCAGGAATCCCGCTGGCGGCGATCTATCTCTTCGCCGTCCTGCCCGGGGCCGATGGCTTCGCCGCGCTCGCGCTGCTGCTCGCGATTCCGCTTGTCGGCATCGGTTGCTTCAGCACCCATCCGTTCTGGGGCATTCCGGCGCAGGCGGCGACCATCGGCTTTTGCAGTGCGCTCGCCATCCAGGAGAGCTTTTCGCCCGACTTCGCGCATTTCCTCAGTTCCAACCTCGCGCAGGTCGTGGCCGTGATCCTTGCCGCCGGGGTGACTGCGGGGCTGCGCCAGATCGGGCAGGATGTCGTCATCACCCGGTTGGTGCGCCACATGCGCCGGGAACTTGCCGATCTTGCCGCGGCGCCGACGCCGCCCGATCCAGTGGCCGTGCTGAGCCGCGCGATCGACCGGTTGGCGCTGATCGCGCAGCGGCTGGAGGCCGGCACCGACCCCGCCGAGAAGGGCCTCGTCGATGTGCGCCTCGCCATGAACCTGGCGAGCATCCAGCAGTTGCGCGCCTCTGCCCCGGCGGGTTTGGGTGATGCGCTGGCGAAGGTGCTGGCGGATGCGGCGGCCTGGTTTTCGCGCGAGACCGACGATCCGCCGCCGGCAGCGCTTCTGGACGCGATCGACCGTGCGCTTGCCCTGACCCTGGTCGTCCCCCCGCCCGAGGCGACCGGTCTTGCGACGCTGTTTCAGGTCGGCCCCGAACAGGGGCGTCCGGCGCTGGTCGCCCTGCGGCGCAATCTTTTTCCCGATGCGCGCGGCTTTGTCGGGGTGCCGGCATGACCGCCGAATACGCCATCGGCGGGATCTATGTCGCCGCCGCCCCGGTCGAGGCTTTCCTTGCCCTTCTCGTGGCGATCGTCCTGCATCGGCTGCTGGTGCGCGGACGGCTCTACCGCTGGGTCTGGCACCCGATCCTCGCCGATACGGCGCTGTGGATCATCGTCTGGGCACTGCTCTCGCTCTGGCTTCTCCCGCTTCTCCACGGATCCCCGGCATGACCTCCACCTTCTCTCCTGGTGCCCGCCGCATGCTTCGCGTCGGACTGACGCTGGTCCTGGTGATTGCCGCGCTGGTGGGCGCCCGCGCGCTGATCGCATATTACCAGGCCGATCCCTGGACGCGCGACGGGCGGGTGCGGGCCGATATCGTGCAGGTGGCCCCCGACGTGGCCGGCACGGTTGTCGCGGTCTTCGTCCGGCACGACCAGCGCGTGCGCAAGGGTGAGCCGCTCTTCCAGATCGATCCCGCACGCTATGATCTCGCCGTGGGGCAGGCCAACAGCCAGGTTTTGCAGGCTCGGGCCGACGTGGCGCGGGCGCGTTCGGCGATCATCCGTGCCGAGGCGACCCTTGACGAGGCGCGGCGCGAAGCCGCGCGCAATCGCGGACTGGGCGATCTGGTCGCCCGCGAGGCGACCGAACAGAGCATGGCGAAGGTCGATGAGGGCGAGGCTTCGGCGAGCGAGGCGCGCTCCGCGCTCGCGGCCGCCGACGCCCGGGTTGCCGAGGCGCGCAACGCGCTCGACCTTGCCCGGCTCAACCGCGCCCGCACGCGCGTGGCAGCGCCGATCGATGGCGAGCTGTCCGACGTTGCCCTGCGCGTTGGCGACTATGTCAGCGTCGGCACGCCGGTCCTCGCGCTGATCGACAGCGGGAGCCTGCGCGTCGAGGGCTATTTCGAGGAAACCAAGCTGCCGCGCATCTTCATCGGCCAGGCGGCGACGATCCGCCTGATGGGCGAGGATCAGACGTTTTCGGGGCATGTGGTGTCCGTCGCCGGGGCGATCGAGGACCACGACCGCGTGGGCACCTCGCGCCTTGTCCCCGCGATAAACCCCAGCTTCAGCTGGGTGCGGCTGCCCCAGCGCGTGCCGGTGCGCATCCATCTCGACCGGTCGCCGGCGCGGATCGCGCTGATCGCCGGGCGCACGGCATCGGTCACGCTGGCGCAGGCGGGCAGGCGATGACCGGGAATCGCCGCGCGGCGCTGGTCGTCTGCGTTGCGCTGACGCTCGCCGGCTGCACCATGGGACCCGACTATCACCTTCCCGCGGCAGCGGTGGTGAACCGGCCCGCGGCGCGCGGGCCGCTGAACGCGCCGATCGGCCTCACGGCGGCCGATGACCTGCCGCCGCGGTGGTGGCATCTTTACGATGACCCCGTGCTCGACGGCCTTGAGAAGCAGGCGCTGGCCGGAAGCACCGACCTTCGGATCGCGGCCGCGAACCTTGCCCGCGCCGAGGCGATGACCAGGGCCGCCGAGGGCGCCGCCGAGCCCGAACTCACGGTCGATGCGGCAGCAGAGCGCGCGCAGCTTTCGGGCGAATCCTATCTCCTGTCCGAGCCGCTGCCCGCGGCAACGCTCGGCTCGGCGGATGTGCAGGTCAGCTACCAGCTCGACCTGTTCGGCCGCATCCGCCGCAGCGTCGAGGCGGCCCGCGCCGATGAGGAGGCGCGCCGCGCGCTGCTGGGCGCGGTCCGGGTGACGCTCGCCGGCGAGGTCGCCCGGGCCTATGTCGGGGTCTGCGGTGCGCAGGAAACGGTCGATGCGCTGGAGGCGGCATCGGCCGTGCAGCAGGACCTCCTGCGCGTCGCGCGCCGGTTGCAGGCGGCGGGACGGATCAGCGAGACCGAGGTGCCGGCGGCGCAGGCCCGCGCGGCCGAGGTCGAGGCGCTGGTGCCGCAGGCCCGCGCCCGCGCGATGGCAGGGCTGTATCAGCTCGCCTTCCTGCTCGGCCGCGTCCCGTCGGACTATCCCCGCGCGGCCGAAGCCTGCCGTCACCTGCCCCAACTGACCCGCCCGCTCCCGATCGGCGACGGCGCCAGCCTGTTGGCCCGGCGACCGGATGTGCGCGCCGCGGAGCGTCAGCTGGCGGCTGCAACCGCGCGGATCGGCGTTGCCACGGCCGAACTTTACCCGCAGATCGGCTTTGCCGCGTCGGTTGGATCGGCCGGCTATCTTGCGGATCTCGGCAGCGCCGCGGCCAACAGCTGGAGCATCGGATCGTTGATTCACTGGGCGTTTCCAACCGCGGGTGCCCGGGCGCGGGTCAAGGCGGCCGGTGCGGACCAGCAGCGCGCGCTTGCCAGCTTCGATGGCACGGTCCTGACCGCGCTGCGCGATGCGCAAACCGCGCTGGCGACCTATGGCGAGGACCACGCGCGGGCGATATCGCTCGACCGCGCGGCCGAGGCGGCGCAGCGCGAGTCGGACCAGCTCGCCCGGCTGAAGCGGGCGGGACGGGCGCCTGCCCAGACGGAACTTGGTGGACGGGCGGGCGCGCTCGCGGCACAGTTGCGCGCGCAAATCGGCCGCGATGCGGTCGCGCAGGATCAGGTGACACTGTTCCTGGCGCTTGGCGGCGGTTGGTGAGCGGCGCGAGCGCCGCGCCCCGCGTTCAGAGCGATTGGAGGATTGCCTCTTCCAGCCAGGCCTGCGCGGCAGGTTCGACGAAGCCATGGCTGGCCCCGGCACAGCGCCGCAGGCGCGGATCGCGCCTGTCCCACGCCGCGAGGAAGGCCTGCGCGGTGCGGTCGCGTTCGGCGAGGAGGATGTGCGCCGGGCCGGTGAAGCCGGCAAGGCCCTGGCGCATGTCCGCGAGCAGCGCGCTTTCGGGCACAGCGGGGGCGAGCGTGCCGCGCAGGCTGGCGAGCAGCGGCTTGAGGGCGATCCGCCCGGTGAGAAGGCGGCTCAGCGCGCCGCGGTCGGCGAGGCGGCGGCGGTAGTGGTGGCGCAGCGCGGCGGGGTCGGGGGCGCCGTCGTCGCGGTCGTGGCTCCACGGGTTGGCGAGGATCAGCGCGTCGGCACCGGCACCCTGCGCCAGCATCAGCGCGCTTGCCGCGTCGCAATTGCCGAAGGCGGCGATGCGGGTGAGGTGCGGCTGCGCGGCGCGCAAGGCGGCCAGCGCGGCGGCGATGTCGGGCGCGCTTTCGCGAAAGCCGAGGTTGGGGCCCGAGCTGTCGCCGACGCCGCGGCGGTCGAAGCGCAGCACCGGCGCGCCGCGCGCCGCGAGCCTTGCGGCAAGCCGTGCCTGTCCATTGCCGGCACCGGCGCGGGTCTCGTTGCCGCCCGAGACGATGAGGAGCCCGCTGGCGCCCGGCGCGGCGTCGAGCGTCGCGACAAGCTGCGCGCCCTCGCAGGCGATGGTGAGGAAGCTTCGGCTCACCCCCCGATCCCCAGAGCGACGATCGCGGCAAGCGCGTCGGCCTGTTCGCGGCTTTCGCCGGGTTCGGCGCGCAGCCACAGCCCGCCGCCGCCGATCATGTCCTGCGTGATTACCGTCTGCCCCGAGGTTTCGGGTTCGAGCACGGCGAATTCGGCGAGGAAGGCCGCGCCGAGCGCGTAGCCGGCGAGATCGAGCCCGGCGCGGCGGCCCTGTTCGAGCAGGCCCGCGCTGGTTTCCTCGGCGCCGGCCTCGCGCGAGGCGAGGACGCGCGCGCGCAGCATCGGGCGCAGCAGCGCCGCGCCATCCGCAGGCGCATAGCGCCAGCCGGGCAGCGCGGGCGGGGCGAGAAGCGCGCCGCCGTGGATCGCCAGCACCGCGGTTGCCGCGAAATGGTCGGCGGCGGCGCGCATCGCCGCGCGCCAGCTTGCCGGCGTCTGCGCGGCAAGCGGGGCAAGGCTTTCGCCGGTGCCCGGAAGATCGGGCAGGAAGCCATCGACCCCGGCCGCATCGAGCCGGCGCATCACCTCGACGGTGAAGCGCCGCAGCCGATTGCCGGCCTCGAACAGTGCCGGCACCACCAGCAGGCGGCGCGACCGGCGGCGATCACAGACAAGCGCATATTCAGGGCCCTGGGGCGAAGGCCATGCCCCCGGCGTCATGCCGTGCCGCGCTTGGCCTCGACGAAGCGCAGAAGCGCGCCATAGCTGTCGAGCAGTTCGCCATCGACCTCGTCATCGTCGATCGTCACGCTCAGGCGATCCTCGATCTCGGTCAGCAGCCCGGCGACCGCCATCGAATCGAGTTCGGGCAGATGACCGAACAGCCCGGTTGCCGGGGTGAAGCGGGCCACCTGCTCCGCGCTCAGCCCGAGGACATCGGCGAGAATGCGGCGCAGGCGCTGGTCGGTGCTGTGCATGTCCATGGCGGCTCGTCTGGCTGGAGTCTATCGGTCCCCGGCCACCGCCCGCCCCGCTCCCCCGCGCGGGGGAGCGGGGCGGGCGGTGGCCAAAATCCCCGTCTTCCGGCGGATTTTTCACGAGCCTCCTTAAAGGCCTGTGCCGCGCCGGGCAAGCCGGCGCGCGGCCAGCCGGGCCAGCCCCGGCCATGCGCGCGGATTGCCGGGGTTGAGCGCCTCGATCCGGTAGCGCGGCCGCACGCTGTCCATCCAGTCGCGCTTGTAGCGATCATCGCCGGTGCCGAAATCGACAAGGCCGACGCGGTCGCGCTCGATCACCTCTTCGAGAAGCGCCGCGGTCAGCACGGTCCCGGGCGAAAGGCTCGCGGCGGTCTCGTCATGCGCGAGCTTGTGGATGTAGGCGGTGCCGTGTTCGACGCTCCACAGCTGCGCGGCGATGGCGCGGGGCACGGCGCCGGCGGCATAGCCGATGCCGAGCCGCAGCCGTCCGGCCGCGCCCTCCGTTTCGGCGAAGCTGCGCAGAAAGGCGGGCGAGCCTTCCTCGGGCTTCCAGCTCGCGCGGTAGATCGCCTCGTAATGCGCCCAGGCATCGGCATCGAAGCGGCGATGGAGCACGACCTCGACCCGCTTGCGCTTGCGTTTCAGGGTGCTGCGCAAGGCGCCGGGGCGCGATTGGAGACAGGTTGCAAAGCTGCGGCCGGCCACGGGCAGCACATGATTGCTGTCGCAGCGATGCAGCGCCACCTGCCAGCCCGCAGCGCGCAGCGCGCGCGCGAGCGCCTGCGCCTCGCCGGATTCGTCGGGAAGCGGGGCGAGCAGCAGGCGATGCGTGCGCCTCGCAAGATCGCGGGCGATCGCCGCCAGCAGCGCCCCGGCGCCAGGCGAGAGCAGCGGATGCCAGCGAAAGCTGTACCAGTTGGCGAGCGCGGCCAGCCCGTCGCGCGCTTCCATCAGCGGCAGCAAGGCGGCGCGATCACCCTCGCAGGCGAGCGCGAACACCGGCTTGAGGCCGCAATGCCCGGCCAGCGCGGCGAACCATTCGCCCCGGTCGAAGGGCGCGGTTTGCGCGGCGAGCAGCGCGGCGAGCGCGGGGATGCCTTGAACTTCCTTGAGATCGCCGTGATAGGTGACCTTTGCCAAAGTGCTTCCCTCGCAGCCGGACCGATGCCCGCCCCAATCGAACCTGTCCCCAGCCTGCCGCTCGATCATCTCGCGTTGCGCGGGGCAAGGCGCGCGCCGGCGCTGATCCTGCGCGATTGTGTGGTGGACTACGAGGGCTTAAATTCACGTGTCGCGCATCTTGCCGGCTGGCTGGCCGCGCGCGCTGCTCCCGGCGAGCGGGTGGCGAGCTGGCTGGCGAAGGGCGAGCTTGCCTGTCTGATGCCGCTCGCCGCCGCGCGCGCGGGGCTGGTGCATGTCCCGGTCAACCCGCTGCTCAAGCGCGCGCAGATCGCCCATATCCTCGGCGACAGCGGCGCGCGGCTGCTGCTTGGAACGCCGGCGCGGCTGGCGAGCCTCGATGCGGGCGATGTCCCCGAAGGCTGCGATGTCGTGCCCGAGGAGGCAGCGGGCGAAGGGCCAGCCTTGCCGCCCTGCGCTGCCGATCGCGATGCGCTGGCGGCGATCCTTTACACCAGCGGCTCGACCGGGCGGCCCAAGGGGGTGATGCTCAGCCACGCCAATCTGTGGCTGGGGGCGCAAAGCGTCGCCGCCTATCTCGGGCTCCAACCCGAGGACCGGGTGCTGGCGGTCCTGCCGCTGAGCTTCGACTATGGGCAGAACCAGCTTCTCAGCGCCTGGTATGGCGGGGCGAGCGTGGCACCGCTCGATTATCTGACCGCGCGCGATGTGGTGAAGGCGGTGGCGCGCCATGGCATCACCACGCTCGCTGCGGTGCCGCCGTTGTGGGTGCAGCTCGCCGAGACCGACTGGGGCGGGGCGGGGGCGAGCCTGCGCCGGCTCACCAACAGCGGCGGCGCGCTGACCGCCGATCTCGTCCGGCGGCTGCGCGCGCTGTTTCCCGATGCCGCGCTTTACGCGATGTATGGGCTGACCGAGGCGTTCCGCTCGACCTTCCTCGATCCCGCGCTGATCGACCGCTATCCGACGTCGATCGGCAAGGCGGTTCCCCATGCCGAGGTGCTGGTGATCGCCGGCGATGGCCGCGTCGCTGCGGATGACGAGGAAGGCGAGCTTGTCCATTGCGGGCCGCTGGTCGCGCAGGGCTATTGGCGCGACCCGGCGCGCAGTGCCGAGCGCTTCCGCCCCGCGCCCGCCGCCTCGCGCCATGGCGGCATGGCGGTGTGGTCGGGCGACCGGGTGCGGCGCGATGCGCAGGGGCTGCTCACCTTCGTCGGCCGCCGCGATGCGATGATCAAGAGCGCCGGCAACCGCATCGCGCCTTCCGAGATCGAGGAGGCAGCGCTCGCCTCGGGGTTCGTCGCCGAGGCGGTGGCCATGGGGCTTGCCGACGCGCGGCTCGGCCAGGCGGTGCATCTGGTGGTGCGCCGCCGCGCTTCGCTCGCGGCGGACGCGGCCGAAGCCGGGCTTGTGTCATGGTTGCGGCGCGAGCTGCCCAATTTCATGCAGCCGCGCGCGATCCACTGGCGCGAGATGCTGCCGCTGGGCGCCAATGGCAAGATCGACCGCGCCGCGCTCATCGCCGAACTCGCCGCGGGGCTTGCCGCATGAGCGCCGGCGCCAGGCCGCTGGGGCCGGTGCCCGCGGGCTTCGGCGCCATCGATGGCGAGCTGGCGATCGCCGGCCTGCGCGCCTCGGAGCTGGTCGCGCGCGCGGGCAATACCCCGCTTTTCGTCTATTCTGCGGCGTTGATCCGCGCCCGCGTCACCGAGCTGCGCCAGGCGCTGCCGGCGCGGGTGGCGCTGCATTACGCGGTGAAGGCCAATCCCTTCGCGCCGCTGCTGGCGCTGCTGGCGGAGCTGGTCGATGGCTTCGACATCGCCTCGGGGGGCGAACTCGCGCTCGCGCTCGCCGCCGGTATCGCGCCCGGGCGGATCAGCTTTGCCGGGCCGGGCAAGCGTGACGACGAGCTTGCCGCCGCGCTCGCCGCCGGGGTGACGATCAATCTCGAATCGGAGGGCGAGGCGGCGCGCGCGCTCGCCATCGCCGCAAGCCTCGGGCTGCGTGCGCGGCTGGCGATCCGGGTCAATCCCGATTTCGACCTCAAGGGCTCGGGAATGAAGATGGGCGGCGGGGCAAAGCCGTTCGGCGTCGATGCCGCGCTTGTGCCCGCATTGGCCCGCCATATCGTCGCGCAAGGCGCCGAATGGCGCGGCTTTCACATCTTCGCCGGCAGCCAGTCGCTCGATGCCGAGGCGATCATCACCGCGCAGCGCGAGACGCTGGCGCTGGCGATGCGGCTCGCGGCGGAGGCCGGCGTGGCGCTGGTGCATTGCAATCTCGGCGGCGGTTTTGGCATCCCCTATTTCGCCGGCGACCAGCGCCTTGATCTCCCGCGCATCGGCGCTGCGCTCGATGCCGGGCTGCCCGCGCTGCCTGCGCGCTTTGCCGATACGGGGTTCTGCGTGGAACTGGGGCGCTATCTCGTCGGCGAGGCGGGGGTCTATCTGACCCGGATCGTCGATCGCAAGCACAGCCATGGCGAGACCTTCCTGGTGTGCGATGGCGGCCTGCACCACCAGCTTGCCGCCTCGGGCAATTTCGGCACGGTGGTGCGGCGCAACTATCCGCTGGCCAATGCCAGCCGCTTTGCCGCGCCGGCGGAGGAAATCGCCACCGTGGTCGGCTGCCTGTGCACCCCGATGGACCGGCTGGCCGAGCGCGCGCATCTGCCGCAAAGCGCCGTTGGCGATCTTGTCGCGCTGTTCTGCGCGGGCGCCTATGGCGCGAGCGCGAGCCCGGCCGCATTTCTGGGCCATTCTCCCGCTGCGGAGATGCTGGTGTGAGGTGAGCGCGCGCGCGCCGCATCAAGCCAATGGCCGCGCGCGCAGTGCCGCCCGACCCCGCCACAACTAACGCGATGTTTACCTTTATCGCCGATAGCCGCGGCTGAAAAACCCCGTCTTTCCGCCCCGTCTCGATACAGCGGCCGGAGCGCGGGTCCTCGCGAGGGACAGCCGGATGCCGAGTTCCAAAGCCGCCCGTCTGCTTGCCGTTCCGGCGATGGTCGCGCTGGCATTGGGCGGCTGCGCGGCGAGCGGCGGCGATCCGCATCTGCCGCCGGCCAATTTCGTCTCGACTGAGGAGGGACCGGGCGAGGATTACATCATCGGCCCGCTCGACGAGCTGACGATCTTCGTCTGGCGCAATCCCGAGCTTGGCGCCAAGGTGCAGGTGCGGCCCGACGGGCGCATCTCGACACCGCTGATCGCCGACATGCCGGCGGTGGGCAAGACTCCGTCGATGCTGGCCGAGGACATCCGCCTTCAGCTTTCGCAATATATCCAGGACCCGCTGGTCTCGGTGATCGTCAACAAGTTCGCCGGCACCTTCAGCCAGCAGGTGCGGGTGATCGGCGCCTCGGGCAAGGCCGCCTCGCTTCCCTATCGCGCCAATATGACGCTGCTCGACGCGATGATCGCGGTCGGTGGCCTCAACGACACCGCCGCCGGCAATCGCGCCAAGCTCATCCGCTTCGACAAGCACAGCGGCAAGCAGGAGGAATTCGCGCTGCGTCTCGCCGATCTCATCAAGAAGGGCGAGAGCCGCGCCAATGTGATGCTGATGCCGGGCGACGTCATCATCATCCCGGAAAGCGTGTTCTGAGCGCCGCGCCATGAACAGCCTTTACGACGATCTGCGCAGCACGCTTTACAGCATCTGGCAGCGGCGCTGGCTGGCGCTCGCGATCGCCTGGACGGTCTGCCTTGCCGGCTGGCTGGTGGTGGCGATGATTCCCAACACCTATCAGGCGAATGCAAGGGTTTATGTGACGCTTTACGACCCGCTTTCGGGCGAGGTCGGGATCGGCGCGGGCGATCGCAAGAGCACGCTCGACCAGGTTCGCGACACGCTGACGAGCACCGCGCATCTCGAACAGATCGTGCGCGGCACGCGGCTCGGCGAGCGGGTAACCAGCCGCGAGCAGATGGAATCGGCGATCGCGGCGCTGCGCAACAATATCAAGATCGTCGCCGACCAGGACAATCTTTTCGAGATCTCGGCGACGACCAGCGCCGGGCACCTGCCCGATGCCGACAATGCACGGCTGGCGAAGGCGATCGTCGACAAGGTGATCGCGATCTTCCGCGACGCCGACCTGAACGCGGGACGCAGTTCGGTCGAGGAGACGACGCATTTCCTCGACCAGCAGCTCGCCCAGCGCGGTGCCGCGCTCCAGGCCGCCGATCAGCGCCGCAGCGCCTTTGTGGCACGATATCCCGAGCTTGCCACAGGCGGCGTCTCGCTCGTCCAGCAGCTCGAAACCAGCCGTTCGGAGCTGCGCAGCATCGAGGGTGACATCGCCGCGGCGCAAAGTTCGCTCGCCTCGGTCAACGCCCAGCTCGCCGCGACCCCGGCCACGCTGCCGGGCACGGTTACCGGCGGCGGCGGCACCCGCGCCGCGCTGGCGCAGGCACAGGCTGATCTTGCCGGGCTGCGGGCGCGCGGGCTTACCGACAACCACCCCGACGTCATCGAGGCGAGGAACCAGATCACGGCGCTGCGCGGCGAGCTCGCCTCGGAAGGCAGCGCGCCCGTGGCCGGGGGCATGCCCAATCCCGCCTACAGCGCGCTGCTGTCGCTGCGCGCGGATCGCCAGTCGAACCTCATGGCGCTCCAGGCGCGGCATGCCGCGGTCGAGGCCGATCTCAACCAGGCCGTCTCGGCGCAGACCAGCAATCCCGAAATTGCCGCCGAGGCGCAGACGATCAGCCGCGACTATGACGTCCTCAAGCAGCAATATGACAAGCTGCTCGCCGATCGCGAGGCGCTGAAGCTGCGCGGGACGGTCGAGAATTCGGGCGATGGCGCCAAATTCCAGGTGATCGACCCGCCCACCGTGCCGCATTCGCCGATCGCGCCCAACCGCGCGCTGCTGCTGTTCGCGGTGCTCGCGGTCGGCATCGGCGCGGGGCTCGGCGCCGCCTATGCGGTGGGCGAGCTGCGATCGACCTTCGGTACCACCGCAAGGCTCGAACGGATGACCGGGCTGCCGGTGCTGGGCGCGATCTCGCGCTCGCTGACCGAGGACGCCTGCCGGCTGCGGCAGACGCGGCTCCGATATTTCTTTGGCGCGGCGGCGATGCTGGGGGTGGTGTTCATGATGCTGATCGTCGTCGAATTCGTGCTGCGCGGATCGGTCGCATGAAAGGGCGCGGCACGAGCGAGCGGCATGCCGACGCGCGGCTGCCGGTGGCGCCGGCCTCGATTCTCGACCGGGCGCTCGCCGCCTTCGAGGCGGGATCGCTCGCCGGCAAGGCACCGGTGGCAGCGCACGCGCCGCAGGGAGCGGGCACCGCGAAGCTGGCGGCGGTGATCGCCGGGATCTTTCCCATGGACGCCGGCGCCCCTTCTCCGGTCCTGGCGGTCCGGACCCCGATCGCGGCGGCGCCGTCCGAATTTCGCGGCGGGTTTTACCGCATCGATCGTGGCGCGCTGGCCGATGCCGGGCTCATCGTCCCCGAAAGCGGCATCACCGCGCAGCTTGAGGAGTTCCGTCTCGTCAAGCGCCAGATCCTGCAACAGGCCGAGGCGATGCGCCGCGAGGGCGGCGGCGGTGCCGCGCAGCGCATCCTTGTCACCTCGCCGCTGCCGGGCGAGGGCAAGAGCTTCTGCGCAGCCAATCTCGCGCTTTCGATCGCCGCCGAGCGCGACAGCGAGGTGGTGCTGGTCGACTTCGACGCCGCCAAGAACACCGTGCTCAATATGTTTGGCCTGCCCGCCGGGCCGGGGCTCATCGACGCGCTGGCCGATCCGGCGATCGACATCCTCGATTGCGTGATGCGCACCGACATGCCCGGTCTTTCGGTGCTGCCGGGCGGGCACTCGACCAGCATGGACAATGAATATCTCGCCTCGGCGCGCGCGCATGCGGTGCTCGACGCGCTGACCTGTGGCGCGCCCAACCGCATCGTGCTGTTCGACACCCCGCCGACGCTCGCCGCCTCGCTGCCGGTCGAGGTCGCCAAGCTGGTTGGCCAGGTGGTGCTGGTGGTGCTGGCCGACCACACCAGCCAGGGGGCGATCGAGGATGCGGTCTCGCTGCTGTCGGGCTGCCCGAACCTGCAACTGCTGCTGAACGCGGTGCAGTTCAGCCCCAGCGGCCGTCGTTTCGGAACCTATTACCAGTAGCGATGGCGCGATGATCCGCATCCGCTGCCCGTTGGTCCCCGCGCTGCTGAGCGGCGCCGTGCTCGCCGCGCTGCCGGCGATGCAGGCGCAAGCCGCGACCGCCGCAGCGCCGACGGTGGCGATCGGGGTGATGTCCGGGACGGGGGGCGATCCGGCCCCGGCGAGCGATCCCACGCTGAACGACGAGGATGGCCAATCGGCGCCGTCCGCTGCGGACGGATCGCCAGCCCTGCCCGCCGATTTCGGCGCCGGCGGCCAGGGCGATGGCCTCGACCATGCCGCGGCGGGTGGGAGCAGGCACAGCCATATCGCGCCCTATATCGAGGCGCAGCAGGTCATCGATGCCGAGGTGAGCCCGCAATCCGACATCGCCAATTACACCGCGCTCACCGCCGGGGTCGATGCCTCGATCACCGGCCGCAACAACCAGGGCACGCTGTCGCTGCTGTATCAGCGGCAGATCGGCGAAGGTGGCGGCGCGGCGAGCGCCGACATCTTCTCAGGGCTGGGGCGCGTCAGCCTGGGCGTCGTCCCCGACACGCTGCGGATCGATGCCGCCGGCTATGCGACCAGCACCGAGGTGCTCGGCAATGGCGCCGCGATCCCCGACATCACCACCGGCAACGCCGGGCTGACGCAGATCTATGGCGCGGTAGTCGGGCCGACGCTCACCACCGGCACCGGCGATCTTCACCTCGATGCCCATTATCACCTCGGCTACGATTACGTCGGCACGCCGGGCGGCTTCACCGCCGAAAATGGCCCGGCGATCGGCACCATCCGCGAGGATGACACAGTCCAGGACGCGGGCGCGCGGCTTTCGAGCCATCCCGGCGATCTCGCCCCGGTGGGTCTCGCGCTCGAAGGGGGCTGGTACGCCGAGGACATCTCGGTGCTGGCGCAACGCATCACCGACGAGCATGTGCGCGCCGAGACGACGATCCCCGTCGCCGGGCATGTCGCGCTGGTCGGCGGCATCGGCTATGAGCATGTCGAGGTTTCAAGCCGCAACGCGGTGCTCGATGCGCAGGGCAATCCGGTCTATGCCACAGATGGCTCGATCGTCACCGACAATACCGGGCCGCGCTACATCGCCTTCGACACCTCGGGGCTGATCTGGGACGTGGGTGTGCTGTGGCGGCCGAGTTCGCGCACCAGCCTCGAAGCACATGTCGGCCGGCGCTATGGCGATATCGGCGGCTATGGCCTGTTCTCGTGGCGGCCGAGCTCGCGCCAGGCGCTCAATATCGCGGTCTATAACAACATGGCCGGTTTCGGCGGCGAACTCGACAGCTCGCTGATCGACCTTTCCACCCAGTTCCAGACCGTGCGCAACGCGCTGACCGGCAATATCTCGCCCTGCGTCGGCTCGGCGACCGGCGGCACCTGCCTTACCGGCATGCTCGGCGCGCTGCGTTCGACGGTGTTCCGCAGCCGGGGGGTGAGCGCGAGCTACACGCTTGATCTTGGCCGGATTCAGGCAGGGATCGGCGCGGGCTACGACCGCCGCCAATATATCGGCGCGGCCGGCACGGTGCTGGCAATCGACAATGGCGCGGTCGATCAGAACAGCTGGGTCACCGGCTTCGTGACCTATGCGCTCGACCGCAGATCCTCGCTGTCGGGCACGCTCGATGCCTACTGGTTCCGAACCGGACTGGCTTTGGGTGGCGATCTTAACGCTGTGGGTGCAACAGCGGTCTATGAACGGCGTATCGGACGCAACCTGTCGGGCAGCGCGGCGATCGGCATCGACGCGATCAATCAGCAGGCGCTTGCCGAGGTATGGAGCACATCGGGCGAACTCGGCGTGCGATATACCTTCTGATGGATGGAGTGGTTGAGGAAATGTACAGCGAATTCTATGGCTTCGCCGGGCGTCCCTTCCAGCTTACGCCGGACCCGGCGTTCTATTTCGAAAGCCGCACGCATCGCAAGGCGCTGTCCTACCTCGGCTATGGGCTGGCCCAGGGCGAAGGCTTCATCGTCATCACCGGCGAGATCGGGGCCGGCAAATCGACCCTTGCCGCGCATCTGATGGCAACGATCGATGCCGCGCGGCTCACCGTCGGCCGGCTGGCGAGCGCGCGGCTCGACGGCGATGACGTCATCCCCGCGGTCGCGGCGGCCTTCGGGCTGGCTGGCGATGCGCCAGGCGCGGGCGCGCGCGACAAGCTGGTGCTGCTCGACGCCATCGAGCAGTTCCTCCACGCCGAGGCGCGCGCCGGCCGCCGTTCGCTGCTGGTGGTCGATGAGGCGCAGAATCTGACCATCGATGCGCTTGAGGAACTGCGCGCGCTGACCAATTTCCAGCTCGGCGCGCATCCGCTGCTCCAGATCGTGCTGCTCGGCCAGCCCGAATTCCGCAGTCGCCTGCAATCGCACCCGGAGCTCGAGCAATTGCGCCAGCGGGTGATCGCTTCGCATCACCTCGAAGCGCTCGATCCCGAGGAGGTGGAGCGCTATGTGCTGCACCGGCTGCGCTGCGTCGGCTGGCAGGGCCGGCCCGATTTCGCGACCGAACTGTTCGCGCCGCTCCATGCGGCGAGCGAAGGGGTGCCGCGCCGCATCAACCAGATCGTCAACCGCCTGCTGCTGCTCGGCGCGGTCGAGCAGCGCGCGCATCTCGATGCGCCGATGCTCGAACAGGCAATCGCCGATCTCGAAGCGGATGCGGCGCTGCCGCCCGGCGCCACGCACCTGCGCAAACCGGCTGCGGCACCGGCCGAAGGCGGCGCCGATCCGCCGCCGCCCGCAGCGGATGCCGCGCCGGGCCTTGAGGATGCGTCGACCAGCCGCGATGCCCAGATCGCCGAGCTGCAACAGGCGGTTCTCGAACTTGCCGAAACCGGCGAAGCCAGCCGATCCGGGCGCCAGGCTATCGAAATCGCCGCGCTTCAGGAACGGCTCGCGGCGCTCGAAAGCCGCGTGATCGAACAGGAACGCGCGCTGCGCCACACACTCACCATGCTGATCGAATGGATCGAATGCGATGAAACCCACCTCGCCGCGGCCTGACGGGGCACGCGCCGCCCAAGCGCGCCCGAAGTCCGAAAAGAAGCCGGCGCGCGCGCCCGCCCGCGCCGACGCCGATGACGATCTGCCACAGGTCAACGGCCTTTCGGTCGATGTCGAGGACTGGTTCCAGGTCGGCGCGTTCGAAGGGGTGATCGCGCGCGAAAGCTGGGCGGGGCTCGCCGACCGGATCGAGCGCAATTGCACCGCGATCCTCGATCTGTTCGCGCAGGCCGACATCAAGGCGACCTTCTTCACGCTCGGCTGGGTCGCAAAGCGGCATCCGGCGCTGCTGCGCCGCATCGCCGATGCCGGGCACGAGGTGGCCAGCCATGGCTGGGACCATGCCCGCGTCTTCAGGATGGATGCGAAAAGCTTCGGCGAAGACATTCGCAAAGCACGCGAAGCGATCGAGGATGCCTGCGGCGTGCGGGTGATGGGCTATCGCGCGCCGAGCTTCTCGATCGACCAGCGCACGCCCTGGGCCTATATGGTGCTGGCCGAACAGGGCTATGCCTATAGTTCGAGCGTCGCGCCGATCGTGCATGATCACTATGGCTGGCGCGAGGCGCCGCGCTTTGCCTTCAAGCCGCTGCCCTGGTCCGAGCTGCTCGAAATCCCGGTCACCACCGCGCAATTCGGCAATCGCCGGCTGGCCGCGGGCGGTGGCGGCTTCTTCCGCCTGCTGCCCTACCGCTTTTCGCGCTGGGCGATCGGCAAGGTCAATTCGCACGAGGACCGGCCGGCGGTGTTCTATTTCCACCCCTGGGAAATCGATGCCGGCCAGCCGCGCGTGCCCGGCGCGCCGTTGCGCTCGCGGCTGCGCCATTACACCAATATCGAAGGCATGGAGGACAAGCTGCGCCGCCTGCTGGATGATTTCGCGTGGGGGC
>JAGWPW010000046.1 GCA_028870315.1 Sphingomonadales bacterium
CCAGCCTGCCGGCAGTTCGCCAAGCCATCATTGACCGCCTCTCGCGCTCACATCCAACCTGCTGCCCTCACTGTGGCGGCAGTCTTTCTACAGGAGAGATCCCACTTCTGCCAAAGTAGTGCTAGAGCCTGTTGCACGAAAGCTGAATCGTGCAACAGGCTCCAAGTTTTTGTTGTCGCATCGTTTAAAGCTAAAAACCGGTGCCCACCTTTTAGCACGATGCTCTAACGATGCCGGCCCTGCGCATGCTGGAAGGCGGCGAGTTCGTTCTGATCGACATCGTCGTCATGGTCGGTGTCGGCGGTGGCGAAGCGCTGGTTTTCATAGGTCAGGAGGTCGGCAAGGGTCAGGCCCGCGGTGTAATGGGTGTTGGCGCGGGTGAGCATCAGCGCGCCGAGCGGCTCGATCAGCGCGGCGATCGCCTCGTCCTGCTCGCCATCGCCGAGCGGCGGCCCCAGCGTCTCGCCGACGAGGTGGTTCTGATCGACATAGCCGGCGCAATCGGTGCTGGCGCGCGAGCCGAGCTGCTTTTGCCAGGCGATGAATTCGGCGAGATCGATGTGGCCGTCGTGATTGCGGTCGAGCGCGGCGAAACGGTTGCGGATGATCGCATCGCGGCGCGCGTCGAGCACCGCCTGAAGCTCGACCATGGTGACCATGCCGTCGCGGTTGCTGTCGGCGAGCGCGAACATCGCGGTGACCGCCTTGTCGAACTTTTCCCGGGTGACCGGCTTCATCAGATGCGGGCGCTCTGCGGGCGGGGTGGTATCGGGCGCTTCATCGCCGGGCGGCACGACCCCGCCCATGCCGCCGCCCATGCCGCCGCCCATTCCGCCCATGCCGCCCATGCCACCGGCCATCTGCGCCGCGGCGGGGCTGGCCAGCAGCAGCAGGCCGGTTGACCAGATCGTCCAGTATCGCATGGCTCGTTACCTCCTGCATCGCCGCATACAGGCTCGGGGCGGGCGGGAAAGACTTATCGCGTCATGCGGACTGCTATCACAGGCCATAGCGCAGCTTGACCGCGCGATAGCGGCGCAGGCGTTCTTCCTCGCGCATGTGCCGGGTGACGCGCGGTGTGTCGGCGGGAAGCACGCTTGCCAGTTCGGCGAATTTCACCAGCCTTGTCCGGAAGCGTGCCGGGTTCTGGCTCAGCAGGTTGCGATAGGTGAGGTTGCCGTCGCTCATCCCCTCGCTGTCGAGCCAGTTGGCGATGCCGGGATCGTGATGCGCGAGCACGAAGCGGACGATGCCATCGCCGCCGATGCGCGTGCGCGCCGGGGTATAGCTGACCGGGCGGTACAGAAAGTCGAGGCTGCCGACGAACACCCCGCCGAGGTTGAAGATCCAGAAGCCGTCATGCGGGTCCATCTCGACGATCAGCGCCTCGTCCGCTTCGAGGTGCCAGACCATATGCGCCGCCATCCGGCCGCGCTTCGCGTCCTCGGCGCTGTCGGCGTGCCGGTCGGCGGGGAAGCGGTTGCGCTGGCCGGGATCGCAGACCCCGCCCGAATTGGCCCAGCTGTGCTCGGGCCATTGCTCCATCGCGCCCGAAAGGAAGGCGCCCGCCCAGCCGATCGCCTCGATCATCCGGGCGGCATCGGGCAGCGGCGGCGGCCCGTCCATGCCGATGCGCTCGATGGTGAGCGTGGTCGGGGTCTCGCCCCAGGCGTCGAACGCCTCGCGGATGAAGAGCTTGCGGCTGCCCGGCGTGGTCGGCAGCCAGTTCGCGCCCTGCCGCTCGCCACCGATGAACAGCTCGAAATTGCCCTCGGCATCGGTTGCGAGCTGGCTGCCCATGATGTTGCATTCGGGAATGTCGCCGAAGGGTTCGTGAAGCGGGGGATTGCCGTTCGCCAGCCGCTCGGGGCGCGGCCCCTGCACGGTGAGGTTGAACCAGCGCGCGCTGCCGCGCCGCCCGCTGAGCCGATAGGCGTGCGCGCCGTCGATCCACGCCTGGCGATAGGTGAAATCGGCGACATCGCCGCCCAGCTTGCGCGTCGGCGTGCAGAAGGGATGGATCTGCGGAAACGCGGGGTTCTTCGTTTCGAGCGCGAGATCGAAGGCCTGCCCGAGATTCTGCGTGAGGAAACGCAGCGCATCGACCCGGTGCAGTTCGCAGGCCGGGTTCGCTTCCTTGAAGATCATCGCGCCGGCCGCCTGCAACTGCCCGCAGAACCGCTCCCACGCCGCGCGCAGCGCGTCATCCGCCGGGCCGTCGCCAAAGGCCATCGCTCATGCTCCCCATCGAGTCAGGATTTCGGACAGCCGCTCGGCGGCGCGGGCAAAGGCGGCGCGGTGGCCCTCCTCGACGATGCGCGGCCCGGTGAGTTCCAGATCGAACACCCCGGCATAGCCGGCATCGAGCAGGTCGCCGACCAGCCGGTCGAGTGGCACCATGCCATCGCCGGGGACCGCGCGGCACGGGGTGCTGCGATCGCCGGGCACATAATCGCTGAGCTGGACGAGCCCGGCGAGCGGCATGGCGCGGGCGAATTTCGCCTTGAGCCCGCCCTCGAACCAGCAGGCGCCGAGATCGATGCACACGCCGATCCCGGCGATCTCGGCCAGCCGGATGGTGTCATCGAGGGTATGCGCGAAATGGATGTCGGCGTTGAGGAGATTGGCGGTCTCGACGAGCAGCGCAACGCCCCTGGCCGCGGCATGCGGGCGGCAGGGCGCGATCAGCGCGGCGAAGCGTTCGGCCGCCGGCTCCCAGTCGAGGCGCCCGCGCCCGCCCGAGACGACATACAGCGCGCGCGTGCCGAGGAGCGCGGCGGCGTCGATCGCGTCATTGAGGTGGAGCGCCGCCTCGCCACGGTCGTGCTCGACATCGGGATAGCGGGCGAAGGGCTGGGTCATGTTGGTGGCGGCGGTGCCGCCCGGCGCCAGCGCCGCGCGCGCCTCGTCCAGCGTTTCGGGGCCCAGCATATGCGGGTTCACCAGCGTCATGTGGGCCACGCCGATGCCGCGGCAGAAGGCGATGAAGGCCGGCGTGCTTTCGGCGAGGAAGCCGACCTGGTGCAGGCAGACGCGCGGATGCATCAGCCGCGCCGCTCGATCGGCACGTCATAGCGTTCGCGAAAGCTGCGGAATTCCTCGTTGAGCGCGTCGATATCCTCGCCCGCATCGACCAGCAGCTGCGCCGAATAATGGAACTTGCCGTGGCGGTCGGGCCGGTTGTCGGCAAGATAGGCGCGCATCGCCGCCTCGGCCGCCGGGGTGAAGTCCCGCCCGGCGAAGGCGTAATAGCCGCGCAGCGTGCCGACCGGATCGGCGACGAAATCGACATAGCGCACATGATGGATACGCCGGTCGGCAAGCAGCGGGTTGGCCATGGTGTTGGCAATGCTGGCGCGGACGCGGGCGAGATGGCTCCTGGCCTCGGCAACGAGGTCGATCGTGCCGACGATGCCTTCCATGATGTCGGCCATCATCATCGTCGAGGACGCCGCGACCTGCACCGGATCGCGATGCAGCCATACCAGCGTCGCATCGGGATAGGCGTCGAAGAATTCCTTGAGGCGGTGGCCGTGGAAGCCCTTGAGCACCCAGCGCTTCTTTTCGCGCCCATACTGGCAGGCCTGGAGCATCGCCTTGTGGATGCGGTATTGCGCCGCCGCGTCGGTCGGAAGCCCGGTCGCAAGGTGCTGCATGGGGACGCGCCACCAGGCGGTGGGGGTCATCACCCGGAAATCGAAGGCCCAGGTGCGCTCGTCCTCGGGCAGGCCATCGCCCAGCATGTCGTTGTAGGGGTGGCAGTGAAGCCATTTCCACATTTTCGCGTTGATCTCGCGCCATTCGTCATCGGCCAGCGCGCGGCGCGGGTCCACGCCGGTGACCGTGCCCGGCGGCGGCGAGGGGTGCATCACCTCCCAGAAGCGCAGCGCGCGCGCATCGGGATCGGCGGCCATCAGCGCGTGCATGAGGGTGGTGCCCGAGCGCGGCTCGCCGGTCGCGAACATCGGCGCCTCGATCACTTCCTCAGCGAGCGCAAAGCGCTTGCGGTCCTCGAAGAAGCGCAGGCGGTCGGTCAGCAGCCAGTGGATGTTGCCCGCAGCCGCGATCCGGCCGGCCGCGTCCATCGGGATCGCATTGATATGCGCGAGCGCGAGCGCGAAGCGATCGGCAAAGGTCGGATCGGCCCAGTCGGAAAGCCCGGTCGCGGCCTGCGCGCCGGCGAGCAGGGTGAAGGCATCGAGCGGCTGGCTCATGCGCCCGATCCGCTCAAGAACACAGCCGCAGCACTTCGTCCTCGACCGCGCGCACCTTCGCCGCCGACTTCGCGCCATAGGCAAGGCCGGCCATGCCGCCGTAGTCCATCACCTTGAAGACGCGCATCCCGGCATCGGCGAGGCCCTTGAACTTGGCGGCGACCTGCCGCGGGCTGCCGACCGGGAAGATGTCGCGGATCGCCTGGGTGTTCACCGCCTCGCAGAAGGCGATGATCTTCTCGCGGCTCAATTTGACCGGATCGAAATCCATGATCCCGCGCCAGTCCGGCCCCATCGGGTGGTCATAGCCGAATTGGCGCAGATCCTGCGCCGTCAGCATCAGGATGATCGACTTGACCATCGGCTTTTCCAGCATCTCGGCGATCTCGTCCTCCTCGCCGATCAGGCTGATCTGGGTGATCGCCGGCACGAAGCCGCTCATGTCGCGCCCTGCCGCCTCGCCCGCATCGGTGATGAGCTTGAGCTTTGCCGCGTAATCCTCGGGCGTGTAGCTGCCCGCCGGCCACCAGCCATCGGCCTCGCGCCCGGTGATCTTGAGCATGCGCGGGCCGGCGGCGCCCATCCAGATCGGCGGGGGCTTGCCGTCGAACAGCTCGGTATCCATCCGGGCATGTTCGAGCCGGTAGAATTCGCCATGGAAATCGACCGGGCCATCGCTGTGCCACAGCAATTTTATGACCTTGATCGCTTCTTCGAGCCGGCTCACCGGCCGTTCGAAATCGAAGCCGTAGGGCACGGTATTTTCGAGCTCGCCCGAGCCGAGCCCGAGGATGAAGCGGCCCTTCGACAGATGATCGAGCGTCAGCGCGGTCTGCGCCAGCATCGCCGGATGGCGGCGGACGGTATCGACCACGGTCGTCGCGATCGGCGTGTGCCGGGTCAGCACCGCCGCCGCGCCCGCCACCGCCATGCCGTCTAGATGGCGGTGCGGGCTGGGCGAGACGGTGGCGAGATCGGTGAATTCGGGGGTCCAGATCGAATCCGGCCAGAAACTGACCATATGGTCAGGAAGCCAGATCGAATGGTAACGTCCGCTGTCATAATCGCCCAGCGCCTCGATCCCCAGCGGCAGGGTGGTGCGCAGGAAGGCGGCGGGCTGGACGTTCATCGGGCTCCTCTCTCACTCTCTCGCTTTGCGCGGCTTGCTTGCGGGACAAGTGTGGCATAGGGCGGCCTTCGCGTAATCCCCATATGGGGATAGAGGGCGGATGAAGGACGAGGATGCACCGCTGATCGAGGCGCTGATCGCCGGCATCGGCGAGGAGCCGCCGTGGCAGCGCTTCGTCCATCTTCTGCGCACGAGCCTTGGCGCCGATTACGCCAGCATCACTTTCCGCCCGCTGGGCCAGGCCGGGCCGCCGCAGCCGCGCAAGGGCGCGCCGAGCCGGGTGGTGCACATCGCCTCGGGGCGCGAATCGCCCGCGCCCGTCGCGCAATCCTATCGCGACGGGTTGTGGGCGAGCGATCCGATGCCCTATCACGCGCTTGCCCCGGGCCGGGTCTATGCGCTCGCCGAGCTGCTCACCGCGAGCGATCCGGCGCATGAGGCCTATCGGCGCCAGCTGCTCGCGCCCTCGGGGATGAACCAGCTGCGGATGATGCGCTTCCAGTCGGCCGAGGGGGTTTCGGGCTGGCTGACGCTGTCGCGCGAACGCGTGGACTTCACCATCGGCGAGGAGGCGCGCCTCGCGGGGCTCGCGCCGTTCCTGTGCGCCGCGCTCACCGCCTATGGCGCGCTCGAAGCCGAGCGCATGGCGGGCGCGGTGGCGGGGGCGGCGATCCGTCGGCTCGATTTCGCCTGGCTGACGCTCGATGCAACCGGCCGGGTGCTCGACAGCGATGCCGAAGGCGCGCGGCTGCTGTCGGAGGGACACATCCTCCAGCGCGGGGCGGGCGGCAGGCTGTCGGCGCGCGGCGCGGTCGGCCGGGCGATCACCGGCGCGATCGCCGCGCTGGACGCCGCGCCGCACAGCCGCCCGCGCGCGATCGTGCTGTCGCGCGAGCCCTGGCTCGACATGCTGCTGGTGCCCGCGCTCGCCGCGCCGCGCAGCGCAAGGCCCGCGCCCGCGCTCATCGCCTATATCCACGCCGATCGCTGGTCCTCGGCGGACCGTTGCGAGCAGCTTGGCCAGCTCTTCGACCTGTTGCCCAGCGAAGCGCGGCTGGCGCTGGCGCTCAGCCGCGGCATGTCGATTGCCGAGGCGGCGGCGGAACTGCGGCTCACGGTCGAATCGGCGCGCACCTATTCCAAGCGGATCTATGCCAAGACCGGCGCGCGCGGGCAGGCCGACCTCTTGCGTTTCATCCACAGGAGCGTGCTGACGATTGCCTGAATATTCGCAGCAGCGTCTGCCGCCGATCGTCCGGTCGCGGACCACACCCGGCCGCGTGCCGTGAAGGCCGACGGTCCTGCCATGCTTCACAGCCCGTTTCAAAACCCTGCGCGGCGAGCGGCGGCGATGGTGCCCGGGGACAGAATCGAACTGCCGACACCGTGATTTTCAGTCACGTGCTCTACCAACTGAGCTACCCGGGCATCGGCGCGGCGGGGTCTTTGGCAAGACCGGCGCGGTTGGTCGCGCGCCTATGGCGAGCCATGGCACGCCTGTCCACCCTTTTTGCGCCCGCCTCTTTGCGCGCCGTTGCCGGCGCGCGCGGCGGCGGCGGTCAGGCCTTGTCCTCCTCGGGATCGAGCGCGGGCGGGCCGGGGAGCGCATAGCCATCGCCGAGCCATCGCAGAAGGTCGCGGTCCTTGCAGCGCTTCGAGCAGAAGGGCGCGAAGGCGGGGCTGCGGGGGCGTTGGCAGATCGGGCATTTGCGGCGCGCGTCGGTCATGGTGGCACCGCCTGCGCGAAGCCGGCGAGCAACGCAAGGCCGGCATCCTCGTGCCAGCGCAGCATCCGCCCGCTGCGCCGCGCCAGCGCTTCGATCCATTCGCGGCGCATCGCGGCGCGGACCGCGGGATGCGCGGTGAGGAGCAGCGCGCCGGGCGCCTCGACCGCCTCGGCGGCGCGCAGCAGCCGCCGTGCGGCAGCGCCGGCGCGATCCCGCGCGAGCATCGCCGGTAGCGACGGCCGGGTCAGCCGCGCGACGAGCTGGACAAAGCCGAAGCCGTTCATCGCGGTGCGCTCATGCGGCCAGCCGGCAAGCGCCGTGGCCAGCGCTGTATCGACGGCCTGGCGGTCGGCGCGCTGCGCGAGCGAGGGAAAGTCGATGCCGATCGCGCCCGCGAGGTCGAGCCGGTGGATCGCGCCGGCGATCGCCGGCACCGCGGCGAGCGCGAGTTCGCGCGGGGGCAGCGTTCCATCGACGTCGATCACCACCATCGCCGGGGTGACCGCGATCACCAGCGCGCCGCCGGCAAAGGCGACCGCGCCGTCCCAGGCTTCGTCCAGCACCTCCTCCCACAGCCCGGCGGGAAAGCGGCGGGTGGTGGCAACCGCGACGCCCGAGGCGGACAGCCGCTCGGCCAGCGTGGGCGCGGGGCGCGGCGGTGCGGCGCTCGCCCGGCAGCGCGCAAGCTTGAAGCGTCCCTGCTCGGCGATCGCCTCGCGCAGGATCTCGACGATCATCGGCGCGCCCTCGCGCGCGTTCTGCGGCAACTGGTCGATCAGCGCCTCGCTGCCATCGGCAAAGCGCATGGTGCCGCGGCTCGCGCCAGTGCGGCGGCTGGCGAGCACGCCCTCGGCGATCGTGCCCGCGCTCAGCATGCGCGGCCATGCGAGCCGCGCCGCGACCGCCCTTCCATGGTCGAGAAGCAGCGCGCGATCCTCGCCGATGCCGCGCTCGACCAGCCATTCCATGGCTCAGACCGGGAAGCCCGCAGCGCCAAGCAGTGCGCGCGTCTCGAAAAGCGGCAGCCCGACCACCGCCGAATGGCTGCCGGCGATCCAGGCGATCAACGCCTCGGCCCGGCCCTGGATCGCATAGCCGCCGGCCTTGCCGTGCCATTCGCCGGCGGCAAGATAGGCGTCGATCTCCTGCCCCGAAAGCGGCTTGAAGCGCACGACCGTCTCGGACAGCCGCTCGCGCAGCCGGCCATCGGGCGCAAGCAGCGCCACCGCCGAGAACACGCGATGGCGCCGCCCCGAAAGCAGCGCGAGGCATTGGCGCGCGCAACCCTCGTCCTCGGCCTTGGGCATGATCCGCCGGCCGAGCGCGACCACGGTGTCGCCGGCAAGCACATGCGCATCGGGCGAAGGCACCGCACCGGCTTTTTCGCGCGCCATGCGCACCGCATAGGCACGCGGCAGTTCGCCGGCATGCGGGGTTTCGTCGATATCCGCGCCGATGATCGCCGCAGGCGCGATCCCCAGCCTTGCGAGCAGCGCCTGCCGGCGCGCCGAGGCCGAGGCAAGGATCAGCGCGGGCGCCTGCGCCATCGCGCGCGGTTCAGTAAGCGCCCGGCCCGCCGCGCCCCGGCATGAAGCGGTAGGTGATGCGCCCCTTGGTGAGATCATAGGGGGTCAGCTCGACCAGCACCTCGTCGCCCACCAGCACGCGGATGCGGTTCTTGCGCATCTTGCCGGCGGTGTGGCCGAGAATCTCGTGATTGTTCTCCAGCCGGACGCGGAACATGGCGTTGGGCAGCAGTTCCACCACCTGGCCGCGCATTTCGAGAAGTTCTTCTTTCGCCATCCGGCTGCTGCTATCCTGTGATGATCGGGTTTCGTGCGCGGGCCATAGGCGCAGAGCGCGCAAAAGAAAAGGCTCGGCGGCGCGGGCGCTTTGCGCTTCGCTGGCGAACGCCTATCTGCTGGCGCGATGTCCGATCCGCAGTCGCCCGAGCGTTTCCACGAAGACCGCGCCACCGATACCGTGCGCGGTTCGGACAAGCCCGATCTGGCCGCGGGCGAGGCGGCCATTCGCGAGGTGCTGCAAACGCTACCCACGCGACCCGGGGTCTATCGCATGGTCGATGCACGTGGCGAGGTGCTGTACGTCGGCAAGGCGCGAAGCCTGCGCGCGCGCGTTGCCAGCTACACCCAGGTCGAGCGGCTGCCGATCCGGCTTCAGCGCATGGTCAGCCAGTGCCGCGGCATGACCATCGTCACCACCAACAGCGAGGCCGAGGCGCTGCTGCTCGAAGCGCAGCTCATCAAGCGCTTCCGCCCGCCGTATAATGTGCTGCTGCGCGACGACAAAAGCTTCCCCTTCATCCTGCTGCGCGGCGAGCATGGCTTTCCGCGGATCATGAAGCACCGCGGTGCGCGGCGGCTGAAGGGCGATTACTATGGCCCTTTCGCCAGCGCCGGATCGGTCAACACGACGATCAATGCGCTCCAGAAGCTGTTCCTGTTGCGCAGTTGCACCGACAGCTTCTTCGCGCGCCGCGACCGGCCGTGCCTGCTTTACCAGATCAGGCGGTGCAGCGCGCCCTGCGTCGATCGCATCAGCGCCGCCGCCTATGGCGAGCTGGTCGAGGAGGCGCGCGCCTTCCTCGGCGGCAGGAGCGGCGCGGTGCAGGCGCGAATCCAGGCGCAGATGGAGGAGGCGGCCGAGGCGCTCGACTTCGAGCGCGCCGCGATGCTGCGCGACCGGCTGCGCGCCGCAACCTTCATCCAGGGCAGCCAGGCGATCAATGCCGAAGCGCTCGGCGATGCCGATATCTTCGCGCTGGCCGCGCGCGGCGGGCATATCGGCATCCAGGCGTTCTTCATCCGCGGCGGCCAGAACTGGGGGCACCGCGCCTTCTTCCCCAGCCACACCGAAGGTCTGGCGGAGGAGGACGTGCTGCAGGCGTTCCTCACCCAGTTCTACGAGGAGGTGCCGCCGCCGCGCGTCATCCTCACCGATCGCGCGCTGCCCGAGAGCGCGCTTGTCGCCGAGGCGCTGCGCGCGCGGGCGGGCGGGCGCGTCCACCTTCATGTGCCGCGGCGCGGCGAACGCCGGCGGCTGATCGAGCAGGCCGAGCGCAACGCCGGCGAGGCGCTCGACCGCCGCCTCGCCGAAACCGGCACCCGGGCGAAAATCTGGCGCGAAATGACCGAATTCCTTGAATTGGACGAGGAACCCGATCGCGTCGAAATCTATGACAACAGCCATATCCAGGGCAGCCATGCGACAGGCGCGATGGTCGTCGCCGGCCCCGAGGGCTTGCGCAAGGGGCAGTATCGCAAATGGACGATCAGGCGCGCTGAAACCGCGCCGGGCGATGATTTCGCGATGATGCGCGAGGTGTTCCAGCGCCGCTTCGCCCGCGCCATGGCCGAAGACCCCGATCGCGCGACCGCCGGCGATGCCGGCATCTGGCCCGATCTCGTGCTGATCGACGGCGGCCGGGGGCAATTGTCGGCGGTGCGCGCGGCGCTGGAGGAGCTTGGCATCGAGGATCTGTGCCTGATCGGCGTCTCCAAGGGGCCGGATCGCAACGCCGGCCGCGAGCAGTTCCACCTGCCCGACGGCCGCGAGAAGATGCTGCCGCTCCATTCACCCGTGCTCTTCCACCTCCAGCGGCTGCGCGACGAGGCGCATCGCTTCGCGATCGGCGCGCATCGCGAAAAGCGCAGCCGTGCGATCACCGCGAGCCCGCTCGATGAAATTCCGGGGATCGGCCCGGCGCGCAAGCGCGCGCTGCTGCTCCATTTCGGCACCGCCAGCCGGGTGCGCGCCGCCGCGCTCGCCGATCTGCAACGCGCGCCCGGCGTCAGCGCGGCGGTGGCGCGGACGGTGTATGATTTCTATCACCCGAACGGGTGAGCGGCGGGCGGGATCCGTCGCTTGCGACGCGGGTTTTCAATCGAGCGCTCCGCGTGGTCCGCGTCTGTCGAAACGCCGGAGCACTTTCCGATCATTCAGGATCGGAAAGTGCGCTCAGCCTGCGCGGCGCCTGGGCGGTGCCTTTCCGCTCCTCACCCCGCCGTATGCGCCGCCAGCGCGGCGAGCAGCAGCAGCGCGACGATATTGGTGATCTTGATCATCGGGTTGACCGCCGGGCCGGCGGTATCCTTGTAGGGATCGCCGACGGTGTCGCCGGTTACCGCCGCCTTGTGCGCTTCCGAGCCCTTGCCGCCGTGGTGGCCGTCCTCGATGTATTTCTTGGCGTTGTCCCAGGCGCCGCCGCCCGAGGTCATCGACACCGCGACGAACAGGCCGCCGACGATCACCCCCAGCAGCAGCGCGCCCAATGCGGCAAAGCCGTTGGCCTGCCCCGCAACCAGGGTGATCACGCCATAGACGACGATCGGCGCCAGCACCGGCAGCAGCGAGGGCACGATCATCTTGCCGATCGCCGCGCGGGTGACGAGATCGACGGTGCGCGCGTAATCGGGCCGCGAGGTGCCTTCCATGATGCCCGGGTTCTCGCGGAACTGGTCGCGCACGTCCTGCACCACCGAGCCCGCCGCCGCGCCGACCGCGGTCATGCCCAGCGCGCCGAACAGGTAAGGCAGCAACGCGCCGAGCAGCAGCCCGACGATGACATAGGGGTTCTTCAGGCTGAAATCGACGACGAGGCCGCCGAAGAATTTGTCGAGATCGGACGTGTAGGTCGCAAACAGCACCAGCGCGGCAAGCCCGGCCGAGCCGATCGCATAGCCCTTGGTCACCGCCTTGGTGGTGTTGCCGACCGCATCGAGCGCATCGGTCTTGACCCGCACCGAATCATCGAGCCCGGCCATTTCGGCGATGCCGCCCGCATTGTCGGTGACCGGGCCATAGGCGTCGAGCGCGACCACCATGCCGGCCAGCGCCAGCATCGAGGTGACCGCATAGGCGATGCCCATGAGCGCGGCGAACTTGTAGGCGATGATAATCCCCGCGCAGATGACGAGCGCGGGCAGCGCGGTTGCCTCCATGCTGATCGCAAGCCCCTGGATGACATTGGTGCCATGGCCGGTCACCGAGGCCCGGGCGATCGAGCGCACCGGGCGGAAATTGGTGCCGGTGTAATATTCGGTGATCCAGATGATGAGCCCGGTGATGACGAGGCCGAGCACGCCGCAGGTGAACAGCGACCAGCCGGTGTAGGGCTGGTCGGCGATGGGCGCGTTCATGTCGCCCACCGCAAACGAGATCGCCCACCAGATCGCCGGCACCGACAGCACCGCGGTGACGAGGAAGCCCTTGTACATCGCGCCCATGATGTTCTGGCTCCTGCCGAGCCGGACCGCATAGGTGCCGATGATCGAGGTGACGATGCAGACCCCGCCGATCAGCAGCGGCAGGCTCATCATCGTCATGAGATTGGCGGCGTCCTTGAGGATCAGCGCGGTCAGCACCATGGTCGCGCCGATGGTGACGACATAGGTTTCGAACAGGTCGGCCGCCATGCCCGCGCAGTCGCCGACATTGTCGCCGACGTTGTCGGCGATCACCGCCGGGTTGCGCGGGTCGTCCTCGGGGATGCCCGCCTCGACCTTGCCGACGAGATCGGCGCCGACATCGGCCGCCTTGGTGAAAATGCCGCCGCCGAGCCGCGCGAAGATCGACACCAGCGAGGCACCCAGCGCCAGCGCGGTGAGCGCGGTGACGACGACGCGGTCATTCGGCGCATGGCCGGCGGGGCCGGTGAGATACCAGAAGAAGCCGGCGATCGCGAGCAGCGCGAGCCCGGCAACGAGCATGCCGGTGATCGCGCCGGCGCGGAACGCCAGCGTCAGCCCTTGCTGCAAGCCGCTTTGCGCGGCCGCTGCGGTGCGCACATTCGCGCGCACCGATACATTCATGCCGATGAAGCCCGCCGCGCCCGAAAGCACCGAGCCGATGACGAAGCCCACCGCCGAAACCGGGCCGAGGAAAAAGAGGATGACGAGCGCGACGGCCAGCCCGACCATGGCGATCGTGGCGTACTGGCGCTTCAGATAGGCCTGTGCGCCTTCCTGGATGGCGGCAGCGATTTCCTGCATCCGGGCGTTTCCGGCGCTTGCGCCCAGCACCTGACGGCTGGTCACGAAGCCGTAAACGACGGCCAGCAGCCCCAGCGCGATTGCAATCGTTACCAAGTTCACGCGATGATCCCCTCTCTATCCCATTACCCGGCCGGTGTCGTCCGGCCGGACGCCCGTTTGCCGGTGGCCTAAAGGCCGGTTTTGCGCGGTGCAAGTCCCTTCGTCGCGCAAAACCGGCACGGCGCACTTACACTTTGGTAAGGTAAATCAGGGTAAGGCAATGACACCAAGCAGTTAGGGGTGGTCATGGCGGTCCGTCACGCGATCGGAAGAGCGCTGGAATGGATGCCGTTCCTGTTCGGAATCGGCTTTCTCGCGCCGCTCGCCATCACCATTTTCAGCCATATCTGGCCGGCGGCGGGTGCGCGCTGCATCTGGGCGGGGCTGATCCTCGGCGGCGGCTGGGGGCTGCTCACCGTGCGGCGCGGTCGCTGGCTGTAACGGGCGGACGATGAGCCGGATCGACCTTGCGATCGCCGACCACATCGACACGGGCGCGCCGCCGCCCGGGCTCGACTGGCCGGAGCGCGCCGGGCTGCGCGCGCTGCGCAAGCAGGAGCTGGCGATCGCGCGCCGGTTCTACGGCGGTCCGGCTGCGCTCTATACCGCGCTCGCATTCGTCCAGTTCGGCGTGTGGCTGGCGCTGTTTCCGCTGACCATGACCGGGCGCGTCAGCCCGTTCCTTGCCTGCCCTCTCGCGACGCTGATCGGCATCGCCGGCTTCATCACCGGCCATGAGGCGATGCACGGCAATCTCAAGCCCGGCGCGCATCCCGCGCGCGGGCTCAACGCCGTGGTCGGGGTGATCTCGCTGCTGCCGCTGGTCATGCCCTTTTCGATGGGGCGGCTGACGCATGGCGCGCATCACACCCATTGCAACGATCCCGAGCGCGATCCCGATTGCTGCGATGCCGCGCCCAACGCCTGGGCGGCTTTGATCAGGACCTTGTACAACCGCCAGCCGGGCGTGCCCGGCGTGACCTTTCACTACCGCCGCGTGCTCCGGATGATCGGCACCCCCGAGGCGGCCGCCGCCGGGCGCATGGCGGTGATGTATCAGTTCGGCTTCGTTGGCGTGCTGTCGGCGCTGGCATGGAGCGGTCATGCGCTCACCGCCGCGCTGGTCTGGTGGCTGCCGCGCCAGCTGGCGCTATCCTATATCCGCTTCACCTTCAGCTGGGCGCCGCACCACCCGCGCCAAAATCGCGGCAGCCGCTATACCAACACGCGGGTGTTCGGCGGCCGCATCGGCAATCTGCTGTCGATGGGGATGCAGTATCACATCATCCATCACCTCTATCCCAACATCCTCATCCATCGCACCCGGCCCGCCTTCGAAGCGCTGCGCGAGGTGCTCGAGGCGCGCGGCGTCGATTGCTCGGCCCAGCCGCGGCGCAACGAGCGCTAGCGCGGCACGTCGAAACAGGGGCCGCGGCTTTCGGCAAAAAGCGATGCTCCAGACCCGTTCAGCATGGGTCAGGCGCTGATGCGCCATGTTCGTAGCCCAGGCGCTCGCCGGCGGCGGGCGCAACCCCGTCGAGCAGCAGCGGCGCTTCGCCTTGCGGCAGGACGCGGCCGATCGCAAAGGCGGCGACCGGCGGTTGCCGGCCGGCGGGAAGCGTGAAGAGCAACTGATAGTCATCGCCCCAGCGCAGCGCCGCGGCGCACGGCGCGAGGGGAGCGAGCGGCACCGCCGCGCTGTCGATCGCGATCGTCACCCCCGAGGCGCGGGCGAGGCGGGTGGCATCGAGCAGCAGCCCGTCCGAGACATCCATCATCGCCGTGACATGCGGGGCGAGCAGCCGCCCTTCGGCGATGAGCGGGCGCGGGCGGCGGAAGGCCAGCGTCTCATCGGGCGTGCCGCGCCCGTCGCGCAGCGCCTCATAGCCGAGCATCGCCGCGCCCAGCGCGCCGGTGAGCCACAGCCCGTCGCCCGCGCGCGCGCCGCTGCGCGCGGGCACCGGGCGATGGGTCGCGCGGCCGAGCGCGGTCAGCCCGAGGCAGCGCGGCCCGAGGGCCGCGATCGTGTCGCCGCCGAGCAGCGGGGTCGCGAATGCGACGAGCGCGGCCTCCAGCCCTTCGAGAAAGCGCGTGTCGGCGCTGCCGAGCGCATAGCCGAGCAGCACGCCGACCGGCTCGGCGCCCTTCGCTGCAAGGTCCGACAGATTGGTCGCGACCAGCTTCCAGGCGATGTCGGCCTCGTCCTGGCCGGGCAGCCAGTGGACGCCCTCGGCCATCATGTCATGGGTGACGACCAGCGTCTCGCCGCCGAATGCAAGGACCGCGCAATCGTCGGCGAAGCCGCGCGCGGCGGGATGGCGGGCGAGGCGTTGCAGCCGCGCGAGAAAGCCGGCCTCGCTGCCCGCCTTGTCAGCGCACATGTCAGCGCACATGTCAGCGCACTGCGCGCGCGACCGCGTCGAGCACGCCATTGGCGAATTTCGCCTCGCGCGGGTCGAAGAAGGCGTGGGCGACATCGACATATTCGTCGATCACCGTGGCGATGCCGATATCGGGCCGGGCGATCAGTTCCCAGGCGCCGGCGCGCAGGATCTGGAGCATGGTGCGGTCGAGCCGTTCGAGCCGCCAGCCCTCGCTCAGCCGCGCCGCGAGCAGGCCATCGATTTCCTCTGCCCGCGCCAGCGCGCCGGTGACGATCGCGTCGAAGAAATCGCTTTCGGCGGCGGCGAATTCGACCCCGTCGATGGTCGCGCCAAGGCGATGGCGGTGGAATTCATCGAGCAGCGCGGCCAGCGGGCGCGGCTCCATCGCCTGCTGGTAGAGCGCCTGCACCGCGGCGAGCCGTGCCGCCGAACGCGCGCGCGCGTTCACAGCCGCACCGCGATCGAGCGGGCATGCGCGGGCAGCCCTTCGGCCATGGCCAGCGCCCGCGCCGCCGGGCCGATCGCGGCGAGCGCGGCGCGATCGAGTTCGATGAAGCTCGTGCGTTTCATGAAATCGAGCACCGACAGCCCCGAGGCGAAGCGGGCGCGGCGCCCGGTCGGCAGGACATGGTTCGGCCCCGCAACATAATCGCCCACCGCCTCGGGCGTATAGCGGCCGAGAAACACCGAGCCCGCATGGCGGATCGCGGCGAACAGCGGCTCGGGATCGGCGAGCGCCAGCTCGACATGCTCGGCGGCGAGCGCATCGGCGAGCGCGGCTGCCTCGTCGAGATGCGCGACGGTGATGATCGTGCCATACCGCGCCCAGCTTTCGGCGGCGACCGCGCCGGTCGCCAGCTCCGCCAGCCCGGCGCAGACCGCGGCATCGACCGCATCGGCGAAATCGGCATCGTCGGTGATCAGGATCGCCTGCGCCAGCGGATCGTGCTCGGCCTGGCTCAGCAGGTCGGCGGCGATCCAGCGCGGATCGTTGGCGGCATCGGCGATCACCAGGATTTCGCTCGGCCCGGCCACCATGTCGATACCGACGACGCCATAAAGCTGGCGCTTGGCCTCGGCGACCCAGGCATTGCCCGGGCCGGTGACGACATCGACCCGGCCGATCCGCGCGGTGCCGAAGGCGAGCGCGGCGATGGCCTGCGCGCCGCCGACGCGCCAGATCTCGCTCACCCCGGCGACATGCGCCGCAGCGAGCACCAGCGGATTGACCACGCCATCGGGGGTCGGCGTCACCACCGCCAGCCGCGCCACGCCCGCGACCTTGGCAGGGATCGCGTTCATCAGCAGCGAGGAAGGATAGGCCGCGCGCCCGCCCGGAATATAGAGCCCGGCGGCATCGACCGCGCGCCAGCGCGCGCCCAGGCGCACGCCGGCATCGTCGCGGTAGTCGCGGTTTTCGGGAAGCTGCGCTTCGTGATAGGCGCGGATGCGCGCGGCGGCGAGGTCGAGTGCTTCGCGCAGCCCGGCATCGAGCGCCGCATAGGCGCGCGCGCAGGCTTCGGGCGCGATCCGCCAGTCGGCCTCGGCGGCAAGGCGATGGCGGTCGAGGCGCAAGGTCAGCTCGACAAGCGCGGCATCGCCTTGGGCGCGCACCCGGGCGATGATCGCCGCAACATCGGCGGCGATCGCCGGATCGCTTTCGCGCCGGTCGCGGACCAGCCGGTCGAAGGCTTCGGCAAAGCCCGCCTCGCGCGAATCGAGCCGCGGCATCAGGCGGTCACCCCGACCAGTGCGCGGAACGCCTCGACCAGCGCGGCAACGCGGGCATCGGTCTTGAAGGCGGCGCGGTTGACGATCAGCCGCGCCGACACCTGGGTGATCACCGCGGTTTCGGCGAGCCCGTTCTCGGCGAGCGTGCGCCCGGTCGAGACGAGATCGACGATCCGGTCGGCCAGTCCGAGGCCCGGCGCCAGTTCCATCGCGCCATTGAGCTTGACCACCTCGGCCTGGATGCCCTGCGCCTCGAAATAGCCGCGCGTGACATGCGGATATTTGCTGGCGACGCGCAGATGGCTGGCGCTCGCGTCGCTGCCCGGTGCGCGCCCCTTGGGCTGCGCCACCGACAGCCGGCAATGGCCGACATCGAGATCGACCGGCGCGTAAAGCTCGGAATAGGCGAATTCCTCGATCACGTCGGAGCCGACGATCCCCGCCTGTGCCGCGCCATGCGCGACGAAGGTCGCGACATCGAAGGCGCGCACGCGGATGAGGTGCAGCGGGCTGCCGGCGAACCCTGCCGGGCAGGAAAAGGACAGCGCGCGCGAATGCTTGTCGTGAAAGGCGGCTTCGGGCACGACACCGGCGCGCTGCATCAGCGGCAGCACCTCATCGAGGATGCGGCCCTTGGGCACGGCGAAGGTCAGCGGTGCGGGCGCGGAGTCGGAGGTTGCGGCAGCCATTGGCGCGGCGCTTAGGGCGGCTGGGGGCAAAGGGCAAGGAAGGCGGATGACGGGCGACGCGGCGGTGGACAGGATGGGCGCGCGCGACGTCGCGCAGGGGATCGCCTGGCAGGCCGAGCATGCCGCGCGCAACGATGCGCCGATCACCGCGCGCATCTGTCTTGCCCAGCTCGCGGTGATGCAGGGCGATACCGCGACCGGGCGGCGGATCAGCACCTGGCCGGGCGCGGTCATCGAGGATGCGCTGCCGCTGCGGCTGGCAGCCGCCTTCCACCACCTCCATCTCACCGGCGCCGAGGCGCGGCTGACCCCGGTCTATACCGGTGCGATCACCGATCAGGCGGCGGTCGATGCCGCGGTGCTGGCGGTGGTGCGCGATCACGATGCCGCGCTGCTGCGCTGGCTCGACGGACCGCCGCAGACCAATGAGGCGGGTCGCTCGGCCTCGTTCATCGCCGCGCTCGCCTGGCTGTCCGGGCGCATCGGGCCGCGCTTCGAGATGAACGAGCTTGGGGCGAGCGCGGGCTGCAACACGATGATCGAGCGCTATCGCTACGAGCTTGGCGGCGTCGGCTTCGGCCCTGCCGGCTCGCCGGTGCGGATCGCGCCCGAGTGGCGCGGGCCGCCGCCGCCCGCGGCAGAGGTGACGATCGCCGCGATTTCCGGCTGCGACCGCGCGCCGATCGACCTGGCCGATCGCGCGCAGGCGCTGCGCCTCAAAAGCTATATCTGGCCCGAGCAGCCCTTCCGGCTCGAACGACTCGACCAGATCATCGCGCTCGCACAAGCGTCGCCGCCACGGCTGGTGCGCGCCGAAGCCGACGCCTGGGTGCCCGTGCGGCTTGCCGCACCGCAGCCCGCGGGGGTGACACGGGTCTTCTACCATTCGATCGTCTGGCAATATCTCGCCCCGGAGGCGCGGGCGCGGATCGAGGCGGCGCTGCGCGATGCCGGTGCGCGGGCGAGCGCGCAGCGCCCGCTCGCCTGGGTGATGCTGGAGACCAACCGCGCCACCTTCCGCCACGAGCTGCGCGTGCGCCATTGGCCGGGGCCTGCCGGCTGGACGCTGCTCGGCGAGGCGCAGGCGCATGGGGCGTGGGTGGAATGGCGGGGGTGATCTCACGCGAACCGGGCGCAGCTTGTGGCCATATCCGGGCGAGGGGGCATCCGGGTGAGGGGGCGACCGGCAGCTTGCCCATGCACCGGTTTTGCAAAAGGACCGGAGGACCTCGTTCACCCGACTAGCCGTTGTCACAGTCATGCGAGCAGAAGCGGGACGCTAGAGATCGCGCAAATCCGCGACTGCATCCGCCGGCACAACGCCTGCCGGTGCATGGCGCGGCAATCGGGAGATCGCGATGATCCGCCATGTCGTGATGATCAAGTTCAAGCCGGATGCCGATCAGGCGAAGATCGACCTCTTTCTCCACGAGCTGAAGAAACTGCCGCATCTCAACCGCGAGGTGCGCGATTACAGCCATGGCATGGTGGTGCAGCCGCGCTACCATTCGGGCGACTTCGATTTCGCCAATTGCTGCGATATCGACAGCTATGCGGCGATGGAGCGCTACATGTCGCATTGGGCGCATCTCAGGATGACGCCCTTCCTGCCCGACATTCTCGAAAACATGCTCTCCTTCGACTGGGAGATCGATTACCATGGCCCCGCCTTCGACGACGCGCTCGCCGCCGAGGAGGCCGAAAAGGAGCGGCTGCGCGTCCTGCCGCGCCATCCCGATCCGGCCAAGGCCTATGTCCCCGAAGTGCGCGGCCAGACGCGCGCGCGGGCGAAGGAGATGCTCGCCGCGGTCGGGCTGGTGCTCGCGGCCGAGGAGGACGAGATCATCGGCTCGGTCTGGGCGCCCGACCGCATCATGTTCCAGTCCCCCGACCATGGTGCCGAGGTGGACAGGGGCGCCGCGGTGCGGATCGGCATCACCGGCAACTGGCTGACCGGCCCCGCGGTTCCCGCGGGCGATGCCCCGGCCTGGTAGCCGCGCATATCATCAGGAAGACAGGACGGGCATGATCATCCTTGCCGGACAATTGCGGACCAGCCCCGAATGCCTCGGCGAATTTGTCGCCGCGCTCGCCGCGCTCGTCGCGCCGACGCGCGGTGAGGACGGCTGCCTCGCCTATCATTTCGCGATCGACGATGCGGCGGCGGGCAGCGTGCTCGTCTATGAGCGCTGGCGCGACCAGGCCGCGCTCTCGACGCATCTCGCGCAGCCTTCGGTCACCGGCGTGCTCGGCGCCTGGGCGGCGCGGATCGACACCTCGGGGGTGCGCAAGTTCGACGCCGCCAACGAGCGCGGCTTCCTCGACTGAGGCCGCCGGCTCCATCCGCCGCTTTTGGGAGAGAAAAGATGAACAACCGCCGTATCGTGCTCGCGTCGCGCCCGACAGGGCTGCCCGTGCCCGAAAATTTCCGGGTCGAGGAGGCACCGATCCCCGAGCCTGGCGAGGGGCAGGTGCTGCTCGAAAACCAGGTGTTCGCCATCGACCCCGCGGTCCGCGGCATGCTCGACGATGTGAAAAGCTATCTGCCGTCGGTGCCGCTTGGCGGCCTCATCCCGACGATGGTGCTGGGGCGGGTGGTGAAGTCGCGCAACCCCGGTTTCCGCGAAGGCGATTACGGCCGCGCCTTCATCGGCTGGGAAACCCATTCGGTGATCGCCCCCGGCGCGGTCGGCTTCGAGAATGTCCGGGTCGCCGCCGACCTGCCGCTCACCGCCTATATGGGCGCCTGCGGCTGGTCGGGGATCACCGCCTATGTCGGGCTCAAGCGTTTCGGCGAGATGCGCAGCGGCGACGAGGTGCTGATGAGCGCGGCGGCGGGTGCGGTCGGCTCGGTCGGCGGGCAGATCGCCCGGCTCTCGGGCTGCCGGGTCGTCGGCACGGTCGGCAGCGAGGACAAGGCGCGGATCGTCACCGGGACGCTGGGCATGCACGGCGCGATCAATTACCGCGCCTGCGACAGTCTCGATGCCGAGATCGCCCGCCATTTCCCCGATGGCATCGATCTGTATTTCGACAATGTCGGCGGGATCACCCTCGATACGGTGCTGCCGCGGATGAAGCCCTTCGGGCGCATTCCGGTGTGCGGAATGATCGCCAATTACAACCACCAGACCGATCCCTATCGCCTGCGCAACATCTGGCAGGTGCTGGTCAACCGCATCACGATGCGCGGCTTTCTCGCCTATGAGGCGCTCGACATGCTGCACGAGGCCGAGAATGCGCTTGCGGACTGGGTGCGCACCGGCCAGCTCATCGCCACCGAGAATGTCGCGACCGGGCTCGATGCCGCGCCCGGCGCCTTCATCCGGCTGATGGCGGGCGAGACCACCGGCAAGACGCTGGTGCGGCTCGACGAGACCGTCTCGACGCTCGCCGGCTGGACGCCGCCCGGCCATGGCTGATACCGGCGGCCCGGCGGCGCTCGATGCGCTTCTCGATCGCGCGCGGCTCGCCGAACTCGTCGCCGACTATGCGCATCTTCTCGACTGGGTGGACTGGGACGGGCTCGATGCGCTGTTCTGGCCTGACGCCCACTTCGACTTCGGCATGTTCAAGGGCGATCTTGGCGCCTACCGCGAATTCGTCGTCGCGCTCGAGGAGGGCTATGCGCGGCGGCTCCACATGTTCGGCCTGCCCGCGATCCGTCTTGCCGGGGACCGCGCGCGGGTCGATGCGGGCAGCGTGATCGTCTGTCGCAGCGATGCGCCCGCGCCCGGCATCGACGACATTTTCTGGGGCCGCTACCTGCTCGATGCCGAAAGGCGGGGCGGCGAATGGCGGCTGTCGGGCCTCGTCTATGTCCTCAACCTGTTCGATCGCGCGCGCCGCGCGGCCGACGACCGCGACGGACCGATGAATTTCGGCGACGGCCTTTCGCCGCGCCATCCCTTCGCGCTTCGCGGTGCGATGACCGGCGAGCCGCGCTGATCGGGTTGGCGCCTAGTGGTCCGATTCTGACATTTGCATCCGCCATCGGCCGGGTGGTGTGCAAATGTCAGAATCTTCAAGGACCACTAGAAACTTATGATTCTAGTGAATTTTCTGATTTTGACATTTGCGACCGTCCTGGCCGGCCAGCGGGATGCAAATGTCAAAACCAATCCACTAGGACATTGTGCAGTGGCGGCTTGTCCTGCGCGGAAACTACGGTGCCAGCAGCAATCCGGGTCGATAGCGCCGGGACATTCCAGCGATCGGAGAGAGGAACGATGAGCCAAGACCCCCAATGGGACCGCGAGGCCGATGTCGTCGTTCTGGGCTCGGGCGGCGCGGCGCTGACCGCGGCGATCTCGGCGCATGACTTCGGCGCGAAGGAGGTCGTCATCCTCGAAAAATCGGGGATGGTCGGCGGCACCACCGCGATGTCGGGCGGGATGCTGTGGATTCCGGGCAATCTCTATGCGGTGGAAGCCGGTATCGAGGATTCGGACGAGGATGTCGTTGCCTATCTCGATGCGCTCGCCCCCGATGCGCTCGATCCCGACACGCTCGGCGCCTTCCTCGAAAACGGCCCGGAAATGATCCGCTATTTCCGCGAGAAAACCCCGGTCCGCTTCCACGCCTATGCCGATTTCCCCGACTACCAGCCCTATATGCCTGGCGCCAGGCCCGACGGCGGCCGCTCGCTGGACAACGAGGCCTTCTCCTTCAAGGCGCTCGGCAAATGGGCGGCGCGGGTCAATCCCACCAAGATGGCCTATCCGGTGCGCGGCAGCCTCAAGGAAGCGATCGACGGCTCGCTCGATGCCGCCACCCTAGCCGAGCGCGAGGAGGGCGATTTCCGCGGGCTGGGGCAGGCGCTGATCGGATCGCTGCTGAAGGCGGTGCTCGACCGCGCGATCCCGATCGAGTTCGAGAAGCGCGCGCGCAAGCTGGTCAAGGATGGCGAGCGCGTCACCGGTGTCATCGCCGAGGATGCGCAGGGCCGCGACTATCGCGTGCGCGCGCGGCGCGGCGTGGTCATCGCCACCGGCGGCTTCGAATGGAACGAGATGCTGGTCAAGGCCTTCCTGCGCGGCCCGCTCACCGGGCCGGTCAGCGTGCCCGAGAACGAGGGCGATGGCCTCGTCATGGCGATCGAGGCCGGCGCGCAGCTCGGCAACATGCAGAATGCCTTCTGGCAGCAGAGCGTGCTCGAAATGAAACCGCAGCATCGCGCCGCCAAGCCCAACTACATGCTGGGTTCGGACGAGCGCGCGCGCCCCGGCGCGATCCTCGTCAACCGCGCCGGCAAGCGCTTCGTCAACGAGGCGGCCAATTACAACGCCATGGGCAAGGCGCTTCACGCCTTCGATGCCGGCACGCACAGCTATGCGAACCTTCCCTACTGGCTGATCCTCGACCAGCGCTACAAGGACAAATACCCCACCTTCACCTCGATGCCGGGATCGCCGATCCCGTCCTATATGATGCAGGCCGACACGCTGGAGGCGCTTGCCGCCAGGGCGGGGATCGACCCTGCCGGGCTGACCGCCACGGTGGCGCGGTTCAACGAACTCGTCCGCAAGGGGCACGATGACGATTTCAACCGGGGCGACAACAGCTACGACAATTTCTACATGTGGGGCGATCCCGCCTTCGAGCCACCCTATCGCACGCTGGGGGTGATCGACCGCGGGCCGTTCTATGCGGTGAAGATGGAATCGGGCGCGCTCGGCACCTGTGGTGGCCCGAAGACCAATGGCGAGGCGCAGGTGCTCGACTGGACGGGAAATCCGATCCCCGGACTCTATGCGGCCGGCAACGCCATGGCGGCGGTGCTGGGCGAGGCCTATGGCGGCGCCGGCGGCACGCTGGGTCCGGGCATGACCTTCGGCTATATCGCCGGGCGCCACCTCGGGCGGCATATTCCCAACCGCTAGCGCTGAATGCGTGATTTCCCAAACCCTGTCGGATGGCCGCATCCGGTGTCACTGGCGCTTACACATCGGTCATGGCTAATAAATAATTGACCATATTTTCAATTTGAATCGCAAATGGCACGGAACTTGCTTTGAATGTGACGCAAGCAGCGTAACCGCATGGCGACACCCGCTTACCGGTTGCCCTGACATTGATCGAGCATTCAGGAGGTATGGCATGAAGCCGTTGATCGTCACGATGTCGCTGATCGGAATCGCGCTGGCCGCCCAGCCGGCTCAGGCCAGTCCGCTCGCTGCTTGCAGGGCGGGGGATATCAGTTCCACCATGTCGCCGTTTACCGATTTCGCGATGACGAGCTGCCAAGGATTTGATGCAGGAAATCTCCTGAACAACAAGTCGTCCAATGTGACGGCGCAGATCGCCGACGTCAACGGCCTGCTCGATGCGGCCGGGTTGGGGGCTTACGACTTTACTAAGAATACATTCAATTTTGGCAGTTTGCCGGCGGCAACCTATTCCAAATCATCTAATTCGATCAGTTTTCCTGATCCCCTGAGCGGGATGACGCTGATCGGCATTCATTATGGCAAGGGCAACAGCAGTAACGGCCCGGGGGGTGAGGCCACCGAGTTTTTGCTGTTCAATGCGGGAACCGATCTGAGCAAAATCTATCTGTATTACGGAACTTTTTCCAACGCGGTGCTGTATGGCACCGATTTGCGGGCGGTTCCCGAACCGGCTAGCTGGGCGATGATGCTCACCGGTATGGGGGCGATCGGTTTCGCCATGCGGCGCCGGGCCAAGGTCCGCGTGTCGCATGCCGGCATGGCCTGATCGAGGCTGACCCGATCCTGGCGGCGCGGTCAGAGCATCGCGCCGAAGGCGGGATCCGGTTACGGCCTTCGTTTCGGCAAGAAGCGATGTGACAACCAAGACCTGCCCGGTGCCAACCGCACCGCGCATCAATGGACCGCGAGCCGCCGGAACATCCCGACCTTCATCTGGTCGAGAATCAACAGATATACAGCGACCACCGCCAGCAGCAGGGCGATGAGCCGGCCGCTCACCGGCGCCATCAGGATGCCGGTGGTTGCCATCGCCGCGACCACCACCAGGTCGGCAATCGAACTCAGGATCAGCAGCCGGCTCGGGCGCGAGCGCCAGAACGGGCCGCGCTCGCGAACCAGATAGACATTGCCCTGCCCGGTGGCGACGAGCATGACGAAAACCAGCGTCTGCAACTGTGCGAGCTTGAGACCGAGCACGTCGCGCCCAAAGAAGAACACGCTGAAGGACAGGACGAGGACCAGCGCCGCAAGCACGCCGCCGGTCAGCATCAGCGTGCGCACGTTCCAGCGATCGGGGCGCGGCGAATAGGATACATTGTCGGTGGCGATCGCCATGGTCACGAAGTCGTTGGTGAACAGCAGCAGCACGATCAGCAGCGGGGTGATCACGAAGACATGGGTGAGGATCACGCCCAGCGTGAGGAAGACCGCGATCTCCAGCGTCTTCATGATCTTGTTGATCGTGTAGGTCAGCATGCGCTGATAGATCCGCCGGCTGATCCGCACCGCGGTCAGTGCGTCCACCAGCCCCGGTGCGGTCAGCGCGATGCCGGCGGCGGCGCGGGCGACATCGGTCGCGCTCGCCACCGCGATGCCGACATCGGCCTGCTTGAGCGCCGGCGCGTCGTTGACCCCGTCGCCGGTCATTCCCACCACATGGCCGGCCGATTGCAGCAGGCGGATGAGCTTGATCTTGTGTTCGGGAAAGACGCGCGCATAGACGCCGGCATCGAGCGCGGCGCCATCATCGGCGCGGTCGAGCGCATCGGCGGTCGCGACCGGACCATCGATGCCCGTCCGCCGGGCGATGGCGCTTGCCGTGGCGGAATTGTCACCGGTTGCCATCACCACCCTGATCCCGAGATCGTGGAGGCCCTTCACCAGTGCCGGTGAATCGGCGCGCGGCGGATCTTCGAGCGCGAGCAGGCCGGAAAGGCGCAAGGTGGCGCGGCTGTCGCCATGCGCGACGCCAAGCACCCGCGCGCCCGATGCGGTCAGCTTCGCGATCGCATCGGCGGTATCGGGTGGCGCGCCGACCAGCGCGGCTACCGCGCTCGGCGCGCCCTTGGCCACCCACAGCTCGCCGTCGGGCTGCTGATAGACGCCAAGCGCATAGCGGCTGGCAGGGTCGAACGGCACGAAGTCGATCCGCCGTGGCGGGTCGGCAAGCAGCCCGCGCGCCTGCGCCGCGGCCAGAATGGCAAGGTCGATCGGGTCCTGCGTCGCGGGATTGCTGGCGAGCGCGGCGAGGCGCAGCAGCTCGTCGTCGGAGCTTGCGGCGAAGCGCTGCATGGCCGCGAGGGTCAGCCGGTTCTCGGTCAGCGTGCCCGTCTTGTCGGTGCACAGCACATCCATGCCCGCCGCTTCCTCGATCGCCGAGAGCCTGGTCAGCAGCACCCCCGAACGCGCGAGTTCGGCCGCGCCCAGCGCGGTTGCAAGCGTGAAGGTGGCGGGCAGCGCCACCGGCACCGAGGCGACGAGCAGGATCAGCGCGAAGGGCAGCACGTCGCGCAGCGGCAGATGCGCAACGGCCGCATAGACCAGCAGCGCGGCGATCAGCACCACGTCGATCGCGATGAGAATGCGCACGATCCTGAAGATCGTCGCCGCCAGATGGCTGGTCGATCGCGCGGTCCGGACCAGTTCGGCGGTCTTGCCGAAATAGGTGCGTGGGCCGGTGGCGACGACCTCGCCGGTCGCCTCGCCGCGCCGGATGATCGCCGCGGCATAGGCGATGGCGCCCGCGCCCGCCTCGACGGCGATGGATTCGCCGGTCAGCGCCGACTGGTCGAGCAGCACCTCGCCCTCGGCGATCCGGACATCGGCGGGTGACAGATCGCCCATGCGGATATGCACGACATCGCCCGGAACGAGCCCGGCAGACGCGATGGAGCGCCAGACGCCATCGCGCAGCACGCGTGCCGTGCCCGTCAGGCGGTGCCGCAAGAGTTCGAGCGCCTTGCTGGCGCGGCCTTCCTCGATAAAGCTGATGAGCGCGTTGACCGCGAGCAGCACGGCGATGACCGCCGCCTCGGCGCGCCGGCCGAGCAGAAGCTGAAGCAGGATGGTCGCTTCGAGCATCCAGGGGATCGGCCCGCGGAACTTGTTCAGCAGCACGCGCAGCGGATGCCGGCGCTGCTCGGGAATTTCGTTGGGTCCAAATTGGCCGAGCCGGCGTTGCGCCTCGGCCGCGCTCAGGCCGGAAAGCGCATTGGCCGTGTTCGCGCCGGGCGCTGGCTTGTCCATGATGATGCCACACCGTCCCCGGATCGGGGGCTGCCCGCGTCCGTCCGAAAGCCCCGCGCGTCTGGCGTATAATGCGTGATTTCGGAAATCACGAATTATGCTTCAAGAATTTGTTATATAATTTCTTTTGTGACAATTCGGGTCCCGCATATTGGCGCGATGCGCTAGGCTTTGCCCGCGGCGATCATCTCGCCGACATCGACGAATTTCTCGCGCGGGGCGCCTTCGCGCGCGCGGTCTTTCTCGGCTTGCTCGATCTTCTGCCATTCGTGGAAGAGGACGACATCGAGGCCGCGTTCAGCGGCGAGCCGGTCGAAGCCCTTGCCGCCGGGCTTGCCGCTGCCCGCGCCAAGGTCGCCGGCGATCTTCTCGACCACGCCGAAGCCGTCGGGGCGGTTGGTGCCGATCGTGCCCGAGGGCCCGCGCCGCGCCCAGCCGACGCAGTAGAGCCCCGGCGCGATCCGCCCCTCGTCATTGGCGAAGCGCCCCCCCGCCTCGTCGAAGGGCACGCCGGGGATCGGCGACGTCTGATAGCCGATGCAGGCAACGACCAGGCTTGCGGGCACGCGATAGATCTCGCCGGTGCCGACCGCGCGGCTCCCGTCGAGCCGGGTGCGCTCGACCTCGACCGCGGTGACGCGGCCTTGCTCGTCGGCCAGCATCGCGCGCGGTGCTGCGAAAAAATCGAAGTGTATTTCCACAGGCTTGTCGCTTGCCGCGCCGCTGGCGAAGGCGCGCAGATGGACGACTGACTTGCGCTGGCCGGGATCGAGCGCGGCGTCGGCCTGCAAATCGGGAAGATCGCCGGCATCGACCCGCGGCACCGCGCGCTCAAGATGGCCGAGTTCGCCCAGTTCCTTGGGGGTCATCGCGATCTGATGCGGGCCGCGCCGCCCGAGGATGGTGATCCGCTTGAGCCGCGAGCCATCGAGCCGGTCGAGCGCATGCCCGACGATGTCGCTGCCGGCAAATTCGCCGCGGGTCTTGGCGAGGATGCGCGCGACATCGAGCGCGACATTGCCATTGCCGATCACCACCGCGCTTTCGCCCGAAAGATCGGGATCGAGCCCGGCGAATTGTGGATGGCCGTTGTACCAGCCGACGAAGGCGGCGCTGCCGAAGACATTGGCACTGCCTTCGCCCGGCAGGCCGAGCGGCTTGTCATGCGGGGCGCCGGTGGCCAGAACGACCGCGTCGTACAACTGGCCGAGTTCGGCGATCGAGACATCACTTCCCACGCCGACATTGCCGAGGAAGCGGACATTGTCGGACAGCGCCACGGCTTCATAACGCCGCGCCACCGCCTTGATCGACTGGTGATCGGGCGCGACACCGCTGCGGATCAGGCCATAGGGAACCGGCAGGCGGTCGAAGATGTCGATCGCCACCGCGTCGCCCCACTGCTTCTGCGCGGCCTCGGCGGTGTAATAGCCTGCCGGACCCGACCCGATGATGGCGATGGTGAGCACGCGGATCGCTTCCTTCCCTCAAGGCTTGCCGGCGCGGCGAGGCTCCGATTCGACCCCTTCATGGCAGAAGCGCGGGCCGGCGCAAACCGTGCCTGCGGCTTGGCGCCCTGCATCCGTTGAACGGGCTGTCGACAACGCGGCGAAGCGCGTTGGCCGCGTCCCGGAAGGGGCGCCGCAAATGGCTTCGCGAGCGCGATTTCTTTGATGGCAGCACGATGATTTATAAAGTTTTTATCATAGCGTCTTAACGCTTTCTCAAGCGCGCTCTGGCACAGGCTTGCCGATGCAGCGGGGTCGATCGTCAGCACGTTGGGCACGCAGCGCGCAGGTTTCATCGCCGCGCCGGGCGCAGCGATGAACGCGCCCCGATTGGCCCGCTCCGGGCGCCAGCGCGCGGGCGCCCGGCCCGCGCTGCTCATCGACCATTTCCTCATCGCCGATGGCTGGGCGCTGACCGCGCCGGCGATGGCGGTGCTCTATCTCATCGCCCTTCTCCATCGCTGGGCCTTGCCGAACCTTGCGGGCGTGGCGGCGGCGGCAGCCGCGGTGCTGCTGGTCGCGGCGGCACCGCTGTTCGTGCGCTTCGAGCGCGTGCCCGGCCGCGGTCTTGTCTGGCGCTATGCGGCGATGGGGCTGGTGGTCGGGCTGCCGCTGGGGCTGTTCGGCGCGGCGATCACCGCGCTGCACAGGCTCGATGGCGGCGCGCATGGCGAGATCTACCTCGGCATCCTCGTCATTACCGGGATCGTCGCGGCGATCGCGCTCGGCAACCGCCTGCCGTCGCTGGTTGTCGCCGAAACCGCGCTCTGGACGGGAACCGCGGCCTCCGAGGCGAGCTGGCAATCGCTACTGTTGCTGGTGATGGGCTGCATCTTCGGGCTGGGCGCAGCGATCCGTCAGTCAAAGCTCGATCGCGTCGCCGAGGCGCGTCAGCGCGAGATCGAGCGCACGCTGTTGCGCGCCGAGGAAATTCTCGGAGATTATGAACAGAGCGGGCAGGGCTGGTTCTGGGAAACCGACCGGCGCGGGGCGCTGACCTATCTGTCGCCCACCATCAGCCAGCAGCGCGGAGGCGAGCCGGGGGCGCTGCTGGGCCAGCCGTTCATCGACCTTTTCATCCTCGACGCGGCCGAACAGGTGGGCGAGCGCACGCTGCTTTTCCACCTCAATGCGCGCACCTCGTTCCAGGAACTGGCGGTGCGGGCCGCCTTGAGCGACAAGGAGCGGTGGTGGTCGATCAGCGGCCGGCCGATCTACGATGGCTTTGCCAATTTCCTCGGCTTCCGCGGCTCGGGCAGCGATCTCACCGAAAAGCGCGAGTCCCAGCTGCAAGCCTCACGGCTGGCCCATGTCGATTCGCTGACCGGCCTCGCCAACCGCTTCCAGATATCGCAGACGCTGGAGAAGATCCTGACCGCGCCGCACGAAGGCCATCGTGCCTGCGCGGTATTCCTGATCGATCTCGACCGCTTCAAGCATGTCAACGACACCATGGGCCACCCGGCGGGCGACGCGCTGCTCAAGCAGGTCGCGCAGCGGATCTATGCGGCGGTGGGCGATCTTGGTCAGGTCGGGCGGATGGGCGGTGACGAATTCGAGGTGCTGCTGCCGGGTGTGCAGCCGCTCGACACGCTCGGCGATCTTGCCGCGCGGATCATCGCCACGCTGTCGCAGCCCTATTTGGTCGACGGCAGCCGGGTGACGATCAGCGCCTCGATCGGCATCGCCCGTGCGCCCGACGATGGCGTCACCTCCGAGGCGATCATCCGCAACGCCGATCTCGCGCTCTACGCCGCCAAGGACCGCGGGCGCGGCTGCCATCATTTCTACACCGCCGACCTCCACAGCGATGCCGAGGAGCGCCGCCAGCTCGAACAGGACTTGCGCGATGCGCTCGCCAGCGGCGGGCTGGAACTGTTCTACCAGCCGGTGGTCCGCCTCGCGGGCGAACAGGTGACCGGATTCGAGGCGCTGCTGCGCTGGAACCATCCGCGCAAGGGCCGGATCGCGCCCGGCCGGTTCATCCCCATTGCCGAGGATACAGGGCTGATCGCGCCGATCGGCGAATGGGCGCTGCGCACCGCCTGCCACGACCTGGCGCTGTGGCCCGAGGCGGTGCGGGTCGCGGTCAATGTCTCGCCGCTGCAATTCGCCAATCCGGCGCTGCCGGCGATCGTCACCTCGGCGCTCGCCGCGGCGGGCGTTGCGCCCGACCGGCTCGAACTCGAAATCACCGAAAGCGTGTTCCTCAACGACGATCCCGGCACCGAAGCGATGTTTGCCGCGCTCAAGCGGGTCGGGGTGCGGCTGGTGCTCGATGATTTCGGCACCGGCTATTCCTCGCTCGGCTACCTGAAGCGCGCGCCCTTCGACAAGATCAAGATCGACCAGAGCTTCGTGCGCGGCGCGACCCAGCCCGGCAGCCGCAACGGCGCGATCATCGCCTCGATCGTCAGCCTCGCCGAGGCGCTCGAGATGGAAACCACCGCCGAGGGGGTGGAGACGCTCGACGAGCTTGATCTCGTGCGCCGGCTCGGGTGCAGCCATGTCCAGGGTTATATCTACAGCAAGCCGGTCGAACTGGCGCAGGCCACCGGCTATGCGACCGACGAAAGACAGGTTGCCGCCGATGGTCCGCGCTCGGCCCGCGCCGCGCGCCGCACGATGCTGCGCAAGGTGACGCTGGAATATGGCGGCCAGCATTACCACGCGACGGTGCGCAATCTTTCCGAGACGGGGGCGATGCTCGAAGGGCTGTGGGACGTGCCGCGCGGCCTCTCGCTTCAGCTGCTGCTCGCCGAGAATGTCTCGGTCGCGGCGACGGTGCGCTGGAGCCATGCCGGCGAGACCGGCATCGAATTTGGCGAAGCGCTGCGCATCGATGCGGCGATGGCACCGTTCAGCCCCAGCCCGCCGATCGAGCTTCCCGCCATGCCCGACGGACGCCGCAAGGCCCGCGGCTGAGCCTGCCCCGGCGTCGCGGCGCCGGGCCTGTTTCCTAGCAGGAGCCCGGGTTCAGGACCCTGCGCGGCCGGGCTTTGAAACGGGCTCTCAATCCCCCTGTCAGCGTATCGCACCCCTTGCCAGGTGCGATGCATTCACGCCTGCGCGATCCGCGCCACCAGCCGCGCCATCCTTGCGGCAAAGCCGCGCGGGTCGGGCAGCGCCTCGCCATCGGCGATCCGCGCCTCGTCGAGCAGCAGATGCGGGGCATCGCCGCGCAGCGGATCGTCTTCGGCAAGCGCGGCAAGCCGGGTGACCTGCGGATGGGCGGGGTTGACCTCGAGCACCGGCCGCGCGGTTGCCGGCAGCTGGCCGGCGCCTGCCAGCAGCTTTTCGAGCTGCTTGTCGAGCCCGCCCTCGGGCGCGACGAGGCAGACCGCGCTGTCGGTCAGCCGGTCCGACGCGCGGACCTCCGACACGGCATCGCCTAGCGCATCCCTGACGAAAGCGAGGAAGCCGGTGATCTCGGCGCTGCTTTCGGCCTTCGGCGGCTCGGCGCCGTCGGCGAGCGGGACGAGCGCGAGATCGGCGGCACCCTGCGTCACCGATTTGAACGGCTTGCCCTCAAGGTCGAGCCCGGCGGTGACCCAGAAGGCATCGACCTGATCGGGCAGCAGCAGCACCTCGATCCCGCGTGCGCGATAGCCTTCGAGCTGCGGCGAGGCAGCGATACGGTCGATATCGGTGCCGGTGGCGTAATAGATCGCGGTCTGGTTCTCGCGCATCGCGGCGACATAATCGGCGAGCGAGCGCCACGCGCCCGCTGACGCGGTGGTCTTGAAGCGGGCAAGCCCGAGCAGCGTCTCGCGCCGCTCGAAATCCTCGTAAAGCCCTTCCTTGAGCACCGCGCCGAAGTTGTCCCAGATCTTCGCGTATTTCTCCGGATCGTCCTTCGCGGTCTTTTCGAGCTCGGAGAGCACGCGGCTCGTCAGCCCCTTCTGGATGGTCGCGAGGATCGGGCTGTCCTGGATCATCTCGCGCGACATGTTGAGCGGCAGATCGGCGGAATCGACAAGCCCGCGCAGGAAGCGCAGATAACGCGGCAGCAACTGCGCCTCGTCGGTGATGAAGACGCGGCGGACATAAAGCTTGATCCGCCCCTTGCGATCGGGATCGAACAGGTCGAACGGCCGCGTCTCGGGCACGAAGACGAGGACATTGTATTCATAGCGCCCTTCGGCGCGGTAATGCAGGCTGAGCGCCGGCGCGTCGAACTGCCCGGCGATGCTGCGGTAGAAATCCTCGTATTCCGCAGGCGTGATCCCCGCCCTGGGCCGGGTCCACAAGGCGGTGCCGTCGGCGATTTCGCTGGCTTCGGCGCCGGGCTGTTCGACAAGCGTGATCGGCACCGGCACATGGCCCGACTGCGCCTTGACGATGCGGCGGATGGTGTGGGGCTCGGCATAGTCGGCCGCATCCGCCATCAGGTGGAGGACGATCCGCGTGCCGCGCGCCGGCGCCTCCGTGGCATCGACCGGCCCCAGCGCATAGGTGCCAAGCCCGTCCGAGGACCAGACCGCGGCTTCGTCGCTTCCCGCGCGGCGCGAGAACACCTCGACCTTGTCCGCGACCATGAAGGCCGAATAGAAGCCGACCCCGAACTGCCCGATCAGCTGCGCGCCCTCGGCCTCCTTCGCCGCGCCCAGTCGGTCGAGGAAGGCGCGCGTGCCCGAACGCGCGATGGTGCCCAGCGTCTCGCCCATCTCGGCCTCGCTCATGCCGATGCCATTGTCCTCGAGCGTCAGCCGGCGCTCCCTGGCATCGAGCGCGATGGTGATCCGCGGCGCGGGATCATCGCCCAGCAGCGCCGGCGCGGCGATCGCCTCGTAACGCAGCTTCTCGCAGGCATCGGCGGCGTTCGAGATCAGCTCGCGCAGGAAGACATCGCGGTCCGAATAGACCGAATGCACCATGAGATGCAGCAGCCTGGCGACATCGGCTTCGAATGCATGGGTCTGCGGCCCGGCGAGGGTTTCGGCGGTCATGGTTCTCTCCGACAGGGAATTTCGGAGCCGCAGATAAAAGCGCCGGGGACGATTTCAAGCGATTGATTGGCGCGGCGGCTTCACCGTTGCACTTTGCGCGCCATCGGCCTAGAGGCAAAGGGTTAGGCCGCTCCGCAAGGGGCGGCCCTTATCGTTTGCGCCGCTTGTGCGGCCGGGCTTTCCGGAGAGAATCCTTGAGCAACCCCACCCCGCTGATGCCGCATGCCACTGCCAGCTGGCTCGTCGACAACACCTCGCTGACCTTCGAGCAGATCTCCGAATTCTGCGGCCTCCACATCCTTGAAGTGCAGGCGATGGCCGACGATCTCGCCGCCAGCAAATACACCGGCCGCGATCCGGTGCGCGCGGGCGAGCTGACCATGGCCGAGATCGAAAAGGGCCAGGGCGATGCCGAATACCGGCTCACGATGCACAAGACCCCGGTCACCGTCAGCCGCACCAAGGGGCCGCGCTACACCCCGGTCTCCAAGCGGCAGGACAAGCCCGACGGCATCGCCTGGATCCTGCGCCACTATCCCGAAATGTCGGACGCGCAGATCGGCAAGCTGATCGGCACCACCCGCAACACCATCACCGCGATCCGCGAACGCAGCCACTGGAACATCTCCAACATCCAGGCCAAGGATCCGGTGACGCTGGGCCTGTGCTCGCAGCGCGAACTCGACGCCGCGGTGGCTCGCCTCGCGCGCAAATCGGGTGTCGTCGAGGACGAGGACGATAACCGGCTCGGTAGCGATCGCGAGGCGCTGATCGAGGAACTGCGCGCCGAGCGCGAGGCCTCGACCAAGGCGGCGAACGAAGCCGCGCAGCAGGCCGAAGCCGACGCCTGGCTGCAAGCCCGCCGCGCCGCGGAGGCCGAAGGTCAGCATTGAGTTGGGATGCGAGGGCGAGGGGGGATGCGCGGGGCCGCGGCATCCTCGCGTTTTTTCCAAGGCTGCCTTGGCTGCCCTCGCTGGCAGCGCGCATGACAGGGCGCGGCAACCGGCGGCTGAAGTGAAGGCCCCTTTCGCCACGGGCGCGCGGGGGCGGTGGCACAGCGCGCTCTGAACAGCTACCTGGGGCATCGCGCCGAAAAGCGGGCGCCGGGTTTCGAAAAACTATGCAATAACAAAGACTCGGCGCACAATGCGTGATTTTGGGAAATCACGCATTGTGCCCTAATGCCCGACCGCTGGCCCGGACAGCCTGGTCAGCGGTATTCTCGGTGTCAGCCAGACCAGCGCCGAGGCGAAGAACAACAGCCCCGCCGCGATCTGGAAGGCGTGATTGAGGCCCAGCGTCGTCGCCTCGCCATCGACCATCGACGAGAGCATGCGCAGCGTCTGGTCGCTCGACATGCCCATCGCCGAAAGGCCGGATTGCAACGCCGCCGGATGGAGCCGCCCGACCAGCTCGCTGCGCGCGGTGGTCTGCGAATTGTCCCAGATGGTGAGGACCGCCGAGGTCGAGACCGCCACCGCCATCGAGCGCACGAAATTCTGCAAGCCCGCCGCCGACGCGGTCTCTTCGGGCGCGACCGCGGACAGCGCGGTGGTGGTGAGCGGGATCATCATGAAGGGGATGCCGACACCCATCAACCCCATCGGCCAGGCGAGCGAGAACCAGTCCGCGCCGCTGGTCCAGCCCGCCCGCGCCAGCGCCATCAGTCCCATCCAGGCGGTGCCGCCCGAGATCAGCAGGCGCGGATCGACCCGGGGCAGCAGCCGCGCGGCGGTCTGCGCGAAAATGACCGCGACAAAGGCGTTGAGCGCGGTGATGAAGCCGGCCTGGGTGGCGGTGTAGCCCATCTGCATCTGAAGCCATTGCGGCACCGCCACGACGCCGGCGAAAAACGCGCCGAAGGCGAAGGCCATCACCACCACCGTGGTGCTGAAGGCGCGGTAGCGGAAAACGCGCAGATCGACGATCGGATGCTCCTCGGTCAGTTCCCAGATCACGAACACCGCAAAGCCCACCACCGCGACCAGTGCCAGCGCGACGATCCGCCAGTCACCGAACCAGTCGCGATCGCGGCCGGTATCGAGCATGATCTGCAGCGCGCCGATCCACAGGATGAGAAGGCCAAGCCCGACGCGGTCGATCGGCACGCGCCGTCGCTCGGTCTCGACAGCGCGCAGGTAGCGCCAGCCGAGCATGGTGCACACCACCGCGATCGGCACGTTGATGAAGAAAATCCAGTGCCAGCTGAGGTCATCGCTGATGAGCCCGCCGATGATCGGACCGGCAGCCGGCCCCAGCGTCGTCGTCATCGCCCAGATCGCCATCGCCATCGGCCGGTTGCGCGGCGGAAACACCCGCACCAGCAGCGTCTGCGACATCGGCATGATCGGCCCGCCGCATAACCCCTGCCCGATCCGGCAGACGACGATCATCCCGAGGCTCATCGACAGGCCGCACAGCAGCGAGAACACGCCGAAGCCGAGCATCGCCAGAAGGAAGATGCGTACCGCGCCGAAGCGTTCGGCAAGCCAGCCGGTCAGCGGCACGCAGATCGCCTCGGAGACCGCATAGGAGGTGATGATCCAGGTGCCCTCGTCGAACGAGATGCCGAGATTGCCGGCGATATGCGGCACCGAGACATTGGCGATGGTGAGATCGAGCACCACCATGAAATTGCTGAGCGCAAGAATGACCCCGGCGGCGATGCGCATCGCCGGGGTGAGCGCCGACCAGCTGCCGATCGGCTCGTCCACCGGCGGGATCGCGACCCGCGCCGGGGTGATCGCACGCGCATTCGCGGTCATTGCATGCTCATTGGCGGGCGCCGCCACCGGACAGATCGACGGTCACATTGGTCGAGAGCCCCATGCGCAGCGGATGCGCGGCAAGCTCGCGCGGGTCGAGCGTGATCCGCACCGGCACGCGCTGCACCACCTTGATCCAGTTGCCGGTGGCGTTCTGCGCCGGGATGATCGCCATCGCCGCGCCGGTGCCGCCGCCGATCCCGGCGACGCGGCCGTGATAGGTGACGGCGCCGCCATAGATATCGGCTTCGACGCTCGCCGGCATGCCGACGCGCATCCTGCGCAGCTGGCCTTCCTTGAAATTCGCATCGACATAGGCCTGACCGATCGGCACGATGGTCATGATCGGCACGCCCGGGGTGACGCGCTGGCCAAGCTGGACCTGCCGCCGTGTCACCACCCCGTCGATCGGCGCGCGAATGGTTAGCCGCGCCACATCGAGCTTTGCCGCATCGAGCTTCGCCATCGCGGCGAGCACGCCCGGATCGGTGGCGGTGGAGACCCCGGCAACCAGCGCCTGATTGGCGGCCAGATCGCCCCTCGCGGATTGCTGTTGCGCCTGCGCCTCGGCGACGGCGCTCTGCGCCGCGGCGACCGAAGCCCGGGCCGCGACTGCGGCCTGCTGCGCCGCGGTCAGCTCCTCGCCCGAGACAGCGCCGCTGCTGGCCAGCGCCTGCCGCCGGGCAAGGTCGATGCTTGCGCGTGCCGCGTCGGCCTGGGCGGCAGCGAGCTGCGCGCGCGCCTGCGCGACCGCCGCGCCCTTTGCCGACAGCTTGCCGCCGAGCGCGCCGCCGGTCGCCCGTGTCTCGTGGAATTTGCGCTGGGCGGTGGCAAGGTCGGCTTCGGCGGCGGCCAGCGCGACCTCGGCATCGGCGGGATCGAGCCGTACCAGCACCTGCCCGGCATGGACGAACTGGGTATCGGTGACCAGCACCGCGCTGACCGGCGCGGTTACCAGCGGCGTGACCTCGGCAACCTCGGCGCCGACATAGGCATCGTCGGTGCTGACATGGTCGCGGCCCCACAACAGATACCAGCCGGTCCACGCCAGCGCCACCACCAGCACCGCGATCGCCACCCGGCGCAGCCAGAGTTTCCGGGTCGCAAGGCGCGTCGCGGCGGCGATGCGCGCCTCATCCTCGGCGGGGAAGCTGTGTGCGGCGTCGGTCATTTCGGGCTGTCCTTGATGAGTCCCCGGGCTTGGGTGCGATCGGCGATCGCGCCCGGCGCGGCGCCGGCGGCAAAGCCGCCGCCGAGCGCACGCACGAGCGCGATGTCCGCGCTGCGATAGGCGGCATCGGCCAGCGCCAGCGCCTGGCGCGCCTCGACCAGCCGGTCCTCGACGGTCAGCGCATCGAGATAGGTCGACAAGCCGCCGCGATAGCGCGCCATGGCAAGGTCATAGGCCTGTTGGCTTTCCTGCTCGGCGGCGCGTGCCGCATCGAGCTGGCGCGCGGTCGAGGCGCGGCTCGTCACCGCATCGGCAAGCTGCTGATAGGCATCGACAACCGTGCGGTCATAATCGGCAACCGCAAGGTCGTAGTCGGCGCTGGCGCCGCGATAGGCTGCGCGCAGCGCACCGCCCTCGAACAGCGGCAGGCTGAGCGCCGGGCCGACGGTGCCATAGGTCGAGCCGCCGTTCACCAGATTGCCAAGCCCGATTGCCTGGAGCCCGACCAGCGCATTGAGCCGCAGCGCGGGAAAGAAATCGGCGCGGGCCTGGCGGATGCGGCTTGCCGCCGCGACGACCCGGGCGCGGGCGGCGGCGATATCGGCGCGGCGCGCGACCAGCGCGGTGGTGACATCGGCGGGGAGCGGCGCGGGAGCGAGCGGTGCAAGCCGCGGCGCGGCAACCGCAAGGCCACGGTCCGGCCCTTCGCCGAGCAGCGCCGCGAGCTGGTGGCGGCGCAGCAGCACTGCCGCCTGTGCGGCATCGAGATCGCCGCGCGCGCTTGCCGAAACGGCTTGGGCGGTGTGGAGGCTCGCCTGGTTTTCGAGGCCTTCCTTCACCCGCTGGCCGATCAGCTGCTGCGACAGGCTGCGGGTATCGAGCGCGGCCTGCCGGTTGTCGGCAAGCGTGATCGCCGCGGCAAGATCGGCATAGGCCTCGGCAATCGCGGTCGAGAGCATCAGCGCCGCCTGCCGCGCCTCGACCGCGCGCGCTTCGCGCTCCGAGGTTGCCGCCGCCAGCGCCGCGCGGTCGCGGCCCCAGATGTCGGGATCGAAGCCGAAGGTCAGGTCGAGATTGCCCTCGCCGTTCCAGCCGTGCGGCAGCAGGCTGACAAATTGCGGCGGATAGCCAAGGTTGTAGCTCTGCTTGGAAAGCCCGGCGGTTCCCGCCGCATCGACGCCGGGCAGCAGCGCCGCACCGGCCTGTCGGGCGAGCGCATCGGCGCTGGCGAGCCGCGCCAGCGCCGCGCCAATATCGGGCGAATGCGCCAGCCCCTCGTCCTCGATCGCATCAAGTTGCGGGTCGCCATAGGTCCGCCACCAGCCGTCGGCCGGCCATTGCCCCTCAGGCTCACCTGGCAGCGCACTGCGCGCGGCGAGCGTGGCGAGCGGCGCCGGGTGCGGGCCGGTGCCCGGAACCCCGCAGGACGCGAGCGCCAGTCCCGCCAGCAGCCCGGCGAAGGCGCGGCGCGGAAGGTTTGGCAAAAAGCGCAAGGACGGGTCGCGAGTCATGAAAAGCGTACCATCAAGTATGGAATCGTCAATGCCCACCGCACGGGTGCTTGTCAATCACAAAAGTGTACTATACGGTACGGTCATGTCGATCGTCGCGCTTGCCTGTCCCAGCCGCCGCGAAGCCCGTCGCGAAGCGCGGCGCGAGGCGATTCTCGACGTTGCCTATCGCTCCTTCCTCGATCATGGCTATGCGGGCACCACCATGTCGGCGATCGCCGCGGCGCTGGGCGGGTCGAAAGGCACGCTGTGGAGCTATTTCCCGGCCAAGGACGTGCTGTTCGCTGCGGTTCTTGACCGCGCGACCGCGGAATTCCGCAGGGAGCTGACCGAAATCCTCGCTCCCGGCGGTGATCCCGAAGCCACGCTCACCCGCTTCGCCCGTGGCCTGATCGCCAAGGTCACCTCGCCGCAGGCGATCGCGCTGCACCGGCTGGTGATGGGCGAGGCGAGCCGCTTTCCCGAAACCGGGCGGATCTTCCACGAACGCGCCACCGGCCGCACCCGTGACTTGCTCGCCGGCTATCTCGCCGAGGCGAGCACGCGCGGCCAGCTTGCCCCGCGCGATCCCGCGGTCGGCGCGCTGCAATTCGTCGCGCTGTGCCTTGCCGGCTGCCACCACCAGCTGATGCTGGGCCTGATCGCCGAGGCGGCCCCGGCGCAGGTCGAGGCGGATGCCGCGCAGGCGGTCGATCTCTTCCTGCGCGCCTGGCGCGCCTGAGCCGCGGCGCGCCGCCGCCCGTCCTCAGACCCGCCGCCAGTCGAAGTTCAGTTCACCCTCGCGGAAGGCGAAACGCCGGAGATGTTCGGCGACGACCTCCTGAAGCCGCGCCAGCGCCTCCTCGGGCGCCTCGCAGGTGACGGTCAGCGCCATGTCGCCCGCGGCGAGGTCGGCGGTGCCCGAAGGCAGCGGCACATGGCCACAGGTCGCATCGAAGCGCACGGCGAACTTGTGGCTCCAATGCTTGCACAGCTGCTGAAGGTAGCGGCTGGCGTGCGGGGTGGCGATCACCGCCATTGATCGCGGCATGGGAATTCTCCTTGAAAGGTTGTTAGAAATCCGGGCAGGACCGCTCACAGCCGCTCGATGTCGCGCGCCGCGGCATCGAGAATCTCGGCGACGCGAAAGCCGAGTTCGGCATCGCCATCGCCGGCGGACAGCCGCTGGAGCGCGGCGGTGCGCAGATTGAGCATCGCCCGCCGGACCGGCGCGGGATCGGTGCGGCTGGCTTCCTGCGAAAGCTCGGCCAGCCGCGCGAGCGCCGCCTCGGCCGCGTCGCGATGGCCGGCAAGCTCGGTGCGGCCCGCCGCGGTCAGCGCGAAGCTGCGCTTGCCCGCGCCATCGCCCGCGACCTCCTCGATGAGGCCCATGTCGGCGAGCAGGGTCAGCAGCGGATAAAGCACGCCGGGGCTCGGCGCATAGGCCTCGCCGCTCCGCTCGGAAAAGCCGCGGATGAGCTGGTAGCCATGCTGCGGACCGCCTTCGAGCAGCGCCAGCACCATCAGCCGCAGTGTCTCGCCGGCAAAGCGCTTGCCGCGCCGCCCGCCTTCGCCGCGATGGTGGCCGTGCCCGCCGAACAGGCCATGCGCGCGTTCCCCGCGCCCGAAGCCGCCGAAGCCGCGCACGAGGGCGCCGGTTGCGCGGCCCCTGCGGCCGCATTTGTGGAAAGGTGACATGTGATTCTCCTTGGTCATGCCCCCTTGATACGGCAATATACGATCTAGTCAAGATATATCGTGTAGCGATCTATGCCATCTCACTTCGCTTTCAACCCGATCTCCTCCAGCCGCTGCTGGAGAAAGCCATCGGCGGTGAGCGCGCCGGGATAGCGATTGGGATGCGCCGCCGAGACGCATTGCGGCAGCACGGCGAGCGGGAAATCGGGCGGCGGATGCAGGAAGAAGGGCATCGCATAGCGGCTGCGCGCGGCGTGATCGGCGCCGGGATTGCGCACCCGATGCGTGGTCGAGGGCAGCAGACGGTTGGTCAGCCGCTGGAGCATGTCGCCGATATTGACCACCAGCGCGCCGGGCGGCGGGGTGATCGCGTGCCAGCCGCCGCCGGACACCCGCAATTCGAGCCCCGCCTCCTCGGCGCCGAGCAGCAGCGTGATGAGGTTGATATCCTCATGCGCGCTGGCGCGCAGCGCGTGCGTCGCCGGCCCCGTCACCGGCGGATAATGCAGCAGCCGCAGCACCGAATTGCCGCTGCGGCTCGCCTCGGCGAAAAAGCCGGGATCGAGCCCCAGGTGGACGGCGATGCGCGCGAGCAGCACCGCGCCCACGCGGTCGAATTCGGCAAACAGCCGGGTGAAGACCGCGGCGCATCCCGCGGGCCGCCGCGGCCAGATGTTCGCGGGCAGCAGGTTCGTCCCGCCCGGCCCCGGCTCGCGCCCGACATGCCAGAACTCCTTGAGATCGGGGAGCGGCGCCGCCTTCGCCTGTTCCCGGCCGAAGGGGGTGTAGCCGCGCGCGCCGGCGAGCGCCGGACGATGGCCGCGCAGTTTTTCCGCCAGCGGCTGCGCGAAGATTTCGGCGGTCAGCCGCCAGCCCTCGGCAATCAGCGCGGCATCGATACCGTGATCGGTGATGAGCGCGAAACCCCAGGCCGAAAAGCTCTCGGCGAGCGCGCGCGTCAGCGCCTGGGGCGGCGCGGCGAGCGAAAGCAGGGGCAGATCGGCGGGGTCCATGGCTGGTCCGGACGGGGCGAAGCGGTTAGGGCAAGCCTATAGGCAAAGCGGAGCGCAGGCGCATGAGCAAAAGCACGGCCCATTGGCTGATGAAGTCCGAACCCGACTGCTACGGCTGGGACCAGCTCGTCGCCGAAGGCGAAGGGCTGTGGGACGGGGTGCGCAACCACCGCGCGGCGAACAATCTGCGGGCGATGAAGCCGGGCGACGAGGCATTTTTCTACCACTCGAACCAGGGGCTGGAAATCGTCGGCATCGTCACGATCAGCGAGGCCGGCCTCATCGATCCGACCGATCCCGAAGGCAAATGGGCGGCGGTGAAGGTCAAGCCGCTGCGTAAGCTCGCCCATCCGGTAACGCTCAAGGCGATCAAGGCCGATCCGGCGCTGGCCGACATCGAGCTTGTCCGCCAATCCCGCCTGTCGGTCGCGGCGATCACCCCGCGCGAATGGGCGCATATTCTGGCGATGGCCGGCGATTGACGCGCGAACGGGCGTGCCATTGCGGGACGTGCCGCGACGGGACGCGCGCGGGCGGTGGCGCAATGGCTAATAAGAGCTTAATGCCCGCGCATGACGAGAGCC
>JAGWPW010000047.1 GCA_028870315.1 Sphingomonadales bacterium
CGCCTCGTCGGTTACGTCGCAGACCGCGGCGCGCACCCCGTCCGTGCCGAAGCGCGCGGCAAAGCCCGCGCGCACGGTTTCGAGCGCGGCGCCATCGCGATCGGCGAGCATCACGCAGGCGCCATCGGTGAGCAGCCGCGCCGCGCAGGCCGCGCCGATGCCGCCCGCGCCGCCCGTCACCAGCGCGATTCGCCCGGCCAGCGGACGTGGCGCAGGGCTGCGGGCGAGCTTGGCTTCTTCGAGCAGCCAATATTCGATGTCGAAGGCTTCCTGCTCGTCGAGGCCGATATAATCGCCGATCGCCTCGGCGCCGCGCATCACATTGATCGCATTGCCATAGAATTCGCCGGCGAGCCGCGCGGTGGTCTTGTCGGTGGCAAAGGTGATCCGCCCGAGCCCGGGAACCAGCACCACCACCGGGTTGGCATCGCGCATCGCCGGCGAATTGGGCCGCTTGCAGCGTTCATAATAGGCCGCGTAAAGCGCACGATAGGCTTCGAGCCGCCCGGCAAGATAGGCCTCGTCGCCGAGCCGCGCGGGATCGAGCGTCAGGGGCGCGATCTTGGTGCGCAGGAAATGATCGGGGCACGAGGTGCCGATCGCGGCCAGCCGTGCGAAATCGGCCGAGCCGACAAATTCCAGCGTCTCGGCATCATCGGAGAAATGCCCCAGCTTGCGGCGCGGCCCCGTCATCAGCCCCCTGAGCCGTGGCATCAGATCGGCGGCGATGGCGGCGCGATCGGGGTTGGCCGCGACCACCTGCCCGCCGAACGCCGGCTTTTTCGCCAGCCGCGCGTTCAGATAATGCGCGGCATCGGCGATGAGGCCGATGGTGTGGTCGTAGCAGGCCCTGGCGCTGTCCGCCCAGCAGATGATGCCATGGCCGGCGAGCATGACCCCTTCGAGCCCGGGGTTCGCCGCGACAAGATCGCGCAATTGCACCCCCAGCGTGTAGCCGGGGCGTTTCCACGCCAGCCAGCCGATGCGCCCGCCCCAGATTTCGCGGGTCGCCGCCTCGCCGCCGCTCGATGCGGCGAGCGCGATGATCGCATCGGGATGGACGTGATCGACATGCGCGAAGGGCAGCAGGCTGTGCAGCGGCGTGTCGATCGAGGCGGCGCGGGCATTGAGGTTGAATGTGCAATGCGGCAGGAAGCCGACCATGCGGTCATCGTCCGCCGGCCCGCCATAGTGCCGTTCGAGGCCGAGCAGCTTGTCCTGATACAGCGTCGCGAAGCCATCGAGCGCCATCGAGCCGATATCGCCGCCCGAGCCCTTGACCCACAGCACCGCGACCTCCTTGCCGGTCAGCGGATCGGTTTGGGTGAGCTTGGCCGAAGTGTTGCCGCCGCCGAAATTGGTGACGGTGAGATCGCTGCCCAAAAGGTTCGAGCGATAGAGCAGCAGCGCCTGCGGGCCGAGCCCGGCGGCGTGCGATTCGTCCCAGCGGTTCCGCGGGATGGCAAAGGCGGTCGCGGCGCGGACCGGCGGGTTGTGCAGCGTCATGGCCGGGCCTCCTATCATTGCCCCTTTCCTTGTTCAATCATCTTCGATAGAAAACGATCACAAGCGATCATATTGTTGCAGGGAGGGCGGCGCTGGAGCCGGCATTCGCCATCGTCGTCGATATCGGCAAAACGCTGAGCAAGGTCAGCTGGTGGTCGCGCACCGGCGCGCTGCTTGCGCGCGAGACGCGGGCCAATGCCCGGGTCGAGGAGGACGGCATCGCCCGGCTCGATGCGCGCGGCATCGGTGACTGGCTGCTGGCGGTGCTGGCGGCGCGGCCGGCGCCCGCAGCCGAATTCCTCATCCCCGTCGCGCATGGTGCGGGGGTTGCGGCGCTGCGCGAGGGTGCGCTCGTGCTGACCCCGCTCGATTACGAGGCCGCGCCGCCCGCGTCGCTGCTCGCCCGCTACCGCGCCGGGCGCGACGCCTTCGCCGAAACCGGCTCGCCGGCGCTGCCGCAGGGGCTCAATCTCGGGGCGCAGCTTGCCTGGATGGAAGCGCTCGATCCGGCCGGGCTGGCCGGCGCGACGCTGCTGCCGTGGGCGCAATATTGGGCCTGGTTCCTGTCGGGCGCGGCGGTGAGCGAGGTGACGAGCCTTGGCTGCCACAGCGATTGCTGGGCGCCGTTCGCCGGCGATTTCAGTGCGATGGCAATCCGGCGCGGCTGGGCGCGGCGCTTCGCGCGCCGCGCGCGGGCCGATGCGGTGGTCGGCACGCTGCGGCCGGACATCGCGCGGCGCACCGGGCTTTCTCCAGCCGTGAAGGTGCTCGCCGGACTGCATGATACCAATGCCGCGCTGCTTGCTGCCCGCGGCGCGCTCGGTCCGGGCGAGGCGAGCGTGCTTTCGACCGGCACCTGGTTCATCGCGCTGCGGCTCGGCGAGGCGGCAACCGCGCCGCTGCCCGAAGCGCGCGACTGCCTCGTCAATGTCGATATCGCAGCGCGCCCGGTGCCGTCGGCGCGCTTCATGGGCGGGCGCGAGATCGCTGCGCTGATCGGCGAGGGTGTCGGCGAGGGCGTCGGCGAAGGCGGCCTTGCGGTCGATGCGCCCGCCGATCAGCCGCGCCTGCTTGCCGCGGCAGAGGCGGTGCTGGCGGCGGGCGCCTTGCCGCTGCCGACGCTGGCACCGGGCTGCGGACCCTTTCCGCAAGGCGTGCCGCGCTGGCTCGCCGAACCCGTGGACCGCGATTCGCGGCGCGCTGCCGCCTGCCTTTATGCCGCGCTCGTCGCCGATGTCTCGCTCGGCTGCATCGACGCGCGCGCGCGGCTGCTGATCGAGGGCCGCTTCGCCCGCGCCGAGGTCTTCACCCGCGCGCTCGCCGCGCTGCGGCCCGACCTTGCCGTCGATGCCGCCGCGCGCGACAATGACGTCTCCTTCGGCGCGCTGCGGCTGGTCCTGCCCGCGTTGGCGCCGCCCGGCGGCTTGCGCCGCATCGCGCCGCTGGCGCCGGACCTTGCCGCGCATCGCGCGCGCTGGCAGGCGGCGATCGCATCGCAAAGGAGCGCGGCATGACCGCGCCCGCGCCGCACCGCGACACGATGAGCAGCCGCGAGCACTGGCGCAACACCGTGCTCGCCGGGCTTGCCAATTACATCGATGCGGGCTCGATCGTCTCGGGATCGGTCGCGCTCGCTTTGTGGAAGGAGCGCTATCATCTGTCCGACGGCTTCATCGGCCTGATCGGCGCCTTTTCCGCCAATGCGATCTCGGCCGGGGTCGGCGCGCTCATCGGCGGCCGGCTGTGCGACCGGTTCGGCCGCAAGCGCATCTACCAGTACGACATGCTGTTCTACGCCTTCGGCATGCTGTTCCTGATCTTCGCTGCCGCGCCGTGGATGATCATCGCGGGCTTCGTCATGGTCGGGCTCGCGGTCGGCGCCGACATCCCGGCAAGCTGGTCGCTGATCGCCGAACAGGCGCCCGATGCGCATCGCGGCGCGCATTCGGGGGTGGCGCAGATGCTGTGGTATCTGGGTCCGGTCGCGGTGCTGGGCGCCGCCTATTTCCTCAAGCCCTTCGGGATTGCCGGGATCCGCTGGCTGTTCATCCATCTCGCCATTCTCGCGCTCGCGCTGACCTTCCTCAGAAGCCGGATGCGCGAGAGCGAGCGCTGGGAGGAAAGCATCGCCGCGGGCGTCCGCCCGCCCGGATGGCGCGCGGTTCTGACCGCGCGGCACCTGGGCGCGGTGTTCTATCTTGCCGCGATGTATGGCTTCTGGAACCTGTGGGCGGGCTACAACGGCTTCTTCACCCCCTATCTGATCGAGGCGAACCATTTGCCGCAATGGGCGGCAACCGTGGTGCCGGCCGCCTATTTCCTCGTCGGCATGGTCTCGATCGGGGCGATCTTCATGCGGCTTTCGGACCGGGTGGACCAGCGGCTGCTGTTCGGGATTTCGGCCGCGCTGCATATCGGCGGCATGGCGCTGCTCGCGGTGCTCGGCTTCACCCTGCCGGTGGTCATCGTCCATATCCTCATCATGGGGATCGCGGGCGGCTTCGGCGCGCAGAGCTTCTTCCAGCTGTGGAGCGCCGAGCTGTTCCCCACCGCGATCCGCTCGACCGCGCAAGGGCTGTGCTTCGCGCTGGTGCGCATCGGGCTCGGGCTCTGGAGCCTTGCGGTGCCGGGGCTCGCCGCGCATGATTTCAAGGGGCTGGCGTGGATCCTGACCGGCTTTCTGGTGGTGAGCGGGCTGGTGGGCGTGATCGGCGCGCCGCGCAACCAGGGCAAGTCGCTTGAACAACTCGACGCCGAGCGGCAAGGCATGTGAGACGATGGCGTCTGTGACCTCCTGCGATCGCGGCGCGCGCCGCTCGCCCCGCCGCGACCGCGGGAAGGAGGCACCATGCGGCTGATGCACGCCACCGAGCGCGAGCGGGTGATCCTCGCCGCGCTGGCGCCGAGCGGTTTCGTATCGCTCGGCCATCTCGAAGCGCGGCTCGGCACCTCGGCGGCGACCATCCGCCGCGATCTCACCCGGATGGAGGCGGCGGGGCTTCTCGCCCGCGTCCATGGCGGCGCGCGGCTGACCGATCCCAATGCGCCCGCGGTCGCCGAGCAGCTGCGCCTTGCCGGTATTCCCTTCGAGCAGGCGATCACCCGCAACCTTGAGCCCAAGCAGCGCATCGGCCGCGCCGCCGCCGCGCTGTGCCGCCCGGGCGAGGGGGTGATGATCGACGGCGGCACCACCACGCTCCAGATGTGCCCGCATCTCGAAGGACTCGACTGCCAGGTGCTGACCAATTCGCTGCATATCGTCAGCGCGCTGCTGCCCCAGCCCGGCACCCGCATCCTCGTCCCCTCGGGCGCGGTGTTCCGCGAGCAGAACATCATCCTTGCCCCGGCGGGCGAGGATTCGATGCCGCGCTTCCATGCCCCCAAGCTGTTCATGGGCGCGGCCGCGGTCGGCCCGCGCGGGGTGATGCAGGCCGATGTCGTCCTCGTCGCCGCCGAACGCCGGCTGATCGACCGCGCCGAACAGGTGATCCTGCTCGTCGATCACAGCAAGTTCGCCAGCCATTCGGGGGCGATCGTCTGCGCGCTCGACGAGATCGACACGATCGTCACCGACCGGCCGCTGGCACGCGATTTCGCCGCCCCGGTGCGCGCGGCGGGGGTGAAGGTGGTGGTTGCGGATTAGCGCGGCGCGGGGCCGCCTTGCGCATCCTGCCTGCCCCGCCCCTTGCTTCGCGGCCCGTGCCGCGCCACAGCGCCGGCATGGCGCGGATGTCGTTTCTCGATCTCGTTCCCGTCCTCGATGGCGGCAGCCTTGGCGATGCCTTTTTGCGCGCGGGCGACATCGCCGCGCACTGCGAGGCGCTGGGCTTTTCGCGCTATTGGGTGGCCGAGCATCACGGCATGCCCGGGGTCGGCGGCGCGGCGACCAGCGTCGTTTTGGCGCATGTCGGCGCGGCGACGCGCCATCTGCGGATCGGCGCGGGCGGGATCATGCTGCCCAACCATGCCCCGCTCCAGATCGCCGAGCAGTTCGGGACGCTCGATGCGCTGTTTCCCGGACGGATCGATCTCGGGCTGGGGCGGGCGCCGGGCTCGGAAGGCCGGGTCGCCTATGCGCTGCGCCGCTCGCTGGCCGGGGGTTCGGACAACTTCGTGGCGGACATCAGAGAGTTGCAGGGCTATTTCGCGGGTGCGTCCGAACACGGCTTCGAGGCGGTGCCGGGGGCGGGCGCGGATGTTGCGCTGTGGATCCTGGGGTCGAGCACATTTGGTGCGCAGGTCGCAGCCGCGCTGGGGCTGCCCTATGCCTTCGCCTCGCATTTCGCGCCGCAGATGATCGATGCGGCGCTGGCTGCCTATCGCGCGCATTTCCGGCCCTCGGCGGTGCTCGACAAGCCCCGCGTGATGGTCGGCTGCAATGTCTTTGCCGCCGATGATGCGCAGGAGGCGCGCTGGCTTGCCTCCTCGATGCAGCAGGCCTTCGTCGCGCTGCGCAGCGGCGAGACCCGCGGCGGGCTGAAGCCGCCGGTCGAAGGCTATTGGGAAGGCCTGCCCGCGCCCGCGCGTGCGATGCTGGCCGAGGCGATGCGCTTTGCCGCGATAGGCACGCGCGACGATGTGGCCGGGATGCTGCGCATGGTGCTGGCGCGCACCGGCGCCGACGAGGTGATCGTCACCAGCCAGATTTTCGATCATCGCGCGCGCAAGCGCAGCATCGCCATCGCCGCCGAGGCGATGGCCGCGCTCAGCGCGGACGCATGATCCGTTCGACGAGCGCGATCGCGGCGGCGATCGCCGCTTCGCGGGCAAGCGCCGAGGTGTCGAGTTCGACCGCATCGGCCGCGGCGACGAAGGGGGCTTCGGCGCGCTCGCGGTCGCGCGCATCACGCGCGGCAAGCTCGGCGGCGATCGTCGCCCGGTCGGCGGCGCGGCCGCTCGCCCGCATTTCGAGATAGCGCCGCTCGGCCCGCGCCGGGAGGCTCGCGGTGATGAACAGCTTCACTTCGGCCTCGGGGGCGATCACCGTGCCGATGTCGCGCCCGTCGAGCACCGCGCCGCCCGGCTGCGTGGCGAAGGCGCGCTGGCGCTGGTACAGCGCGGCGCGCACCCCGGGATGCACCGAGACGCGGCTGGCGAGCCCGCCGGTTGCTTCGCTGCGCAATTCGGGATCGGCGAGCAGGCTGTCGGCAAACGCCGTCGCGGCAAGCGCATCCGCGGGCGAATCGGCATCGCCGCCGGCCAGCGCCACCTGCCGGCCCACCGCGCGATAAAGCAGCCCGGTATCGAGATGCGGCAGTCCGAAGCGCGCCGCGAGCGCCCGCGCGATCGTGCCCTTGCCCGAGGCGGTGGGGCCATCGACGGCGATGATCATCGCGCGCCTCGCCACGCCCGGACAAGCCCGCCGACGGCGATCGCCGCCCAGAAGCCTTCGAGCACGAGGCTGGCGGGATTGGTGTTGACCAGCAGCGAGACGGTGAGCAGCGCCGCCCCCGCGAGGTTGACGCCGTGCTGGACGAAGCGATCGGGGGCCGGCGCGAAGGTCACATAGGCATAGGCGGCGATGACGCAGCCCATGCCGGCAAATCCGGAAAGATTGGCAACCAGCGGCGGCAGCGCGACGATCATGCCGCGCCCAGCCCGGCGAGCAGCGCCGTAAAGCCGGGAAAGCTGGTGGCGATCGGGCTGGTGTCGTCGATTTCCACCCCGTCGCGGCTGGCGAGCCCGGCCACAGCCATGGTCATGGCGATGCGGTGGTCGAGCCGCGTCGCGATCGGCGCGGTGCCGGTGCCGGTGCCGGCGAGCGGCTCGCCGCCGCTGCCGTCGATGACGAGGCCGTCCGCCTTTTCGGTGACGCGCGCGCCCGCCGCGGTCAGCGCCGCCGCCATCACCGCCAGCCGGTCCGATTCCTTGACGCGCAGTTCCTCAAGCCCCGAAGTGGTGGTGCGCCCTTCGGCCAGCGCCGCGGCAAGGAACAGCACCGGGAATTCGTCGATCATGCTCGGCGCCAGCGCCGGATCGACGGCGATCCCGCGCAGCGGCGAATGGCGCACGAGAAGGTCGGCCACCGGCTCGCCGCCGACTTCGCGGCGGTCCAGCTCGGCGATGTCGCCGCCCATCGCGCGCAGCACCGTGACCAGCCCGGCGCGGGTCGGGTTCATGCCGACATTGCGGATGGTGAGCACGCTGCCCGGCACGATCAGCGCGGCGACGAGGAAGAATGCGGCCGAGGACGGATCGCCGGGGACATCGACGGTCTGCGGGCGCAATTCGGCCTCGCCGCGGATGCGGATGATGCGCTCTCCCCTTTCCAGCTCGACGGTCAGTTCGGCGCCGAAGCCGGCAAGCATGCGTTCGGAATGGTCGCGCGTCGGCACCGGCTCGATCACCGTGGTGATGCCGGGGGTGTTGAGCCCGGCGAGCAGCACCGCGCTTTTGACCTGCGCCGAGGCGACCGGCAGGCGCCAGGCAATCGGCACCGCGGGCGTGGCGCCGCGCAGCATTAGCGGCAGCCGCCCGCCGGGCGAGGCGGTGATGGCGGCGCCCATCCGCGACAGGGGCTCGATCACCCGGCCCATCGGCCGCCGCGAGAGGCTGGCATCGCCGGTGAAGCTCGCGGTGATCGCATGGCTCGCGACCAGGCCCATGAGCAGGCGGGTCGAGGTGCCCGAATTGCCCATGTCGAGCGCCGTCGCCGGTTGCAGCAGCCCGCCGGCGCCGACGCCATGGACCTGCCATTCGCCCGCGCCGGTGCGGGTGATCCCGGCGCCCATCGCCCGCATCGCCGCCGCGGTCGCGAGCACGTCCTCGCCTTCGAGCAGCCCGGAAATCCGGCTTTCGCCGACCGCGAGCGCGGCGAGCATGATCGCGCGGTGGCTGATCGACTTGTCGCCGGGCACGCGAAAGCTGCCGGCAAGCGGCCCTGTCGGACAGAAGCGCTGCGGGCGCATCGCCTCGCGGGAATCGGCGGCAGCGGTTGACATGCGAACTCGCGATCCTCATCTGGCGGCGGAAGCGGGCGGGTCTTTGACAGCGCCGGCCCGCTATGGCAAGGCGCGCCGCTTCCGCGGCCGGGGCCGCCAGCGGCATTGTGGATTTATCGGTTTCAGGTGCGTCGGGCGGCGCGCCGCAATGAGGAATCATCATGGTCAAGCCTGAATGGGGCGCCAAGCACGGTTGCCCGAAATGCGGCACTCGCTTCTACGATCTCGGCAAGGACGATCCGGTCACTTGCATCGAATGCGGCTATGCCTGGCATCCCGACCCGGTGCTCAAGTCGAAGCAGCCGATCCCCTATGAGGAGGTGCAGAAGGCCAAGCCGAGCGAGGTGCCCGATGCCGACCTGTCCGACGAGGTGATCGACATCGACGAGGATGACGATTCGCCCGACAATGACGTCGATCTCGGCGGCGACGACGATCTTGGTGTCGCCAGCCACGACGACGAGCACGATCACGAGATGTGAGGCAGGGTTCGGGAATGCGCGAATGGGCGCTTCCCCGGCCGGGCCCTGCGCGCCGGCCGTTGCGGCCCCGCGATCAAAACCCGCTTGCCAAGCCGGCGGGCCGCCACTAGAGCGCGGTCCTCCCGGCGATGGCCGGGGGCGGACCGGTCCCTAACGGGAAGCGGTTCCGGGAATGGCACGGGGCCTTAGCTCAGCTGGGAGAGCGCCTGCATGGCATGCAGGAGGTCAGCGGTTCGATCCCGCTAGGCTCCACCATTCCAGTGTGGAGATTGCAAGTGCACGCTGGCTGACGAGGTTTCGTCCGCCGGCGTTTTTCGCGTAACGGAGTGGCAAGGCGCATGTTCGACAGTCTGTCAGACCGGCTCGGCGGGGTCTTCGACCGGCTGCGCGGGCGCGGCGCGCTTTCCGAACAGGATGTGCGCGAGGCAATGCGCGAGGTGCGCGTCGCGCTGCTCGAAGCCGATGTCGCGCTGCCCGTGGTGCGCCGTTTCATCGACCAGGTGACCGAGGCGGCGGTCGGGCAGAACGTGCTGAAGTCGGTGACCCCCGGCCAGCAGGTCGTCAAGATCGTCAATGACGCGCTGGTCGAGACGCTGGGCGGCACCGAGACCCCCGGGCTCGATCTTGCCGCGACCCCGCCGGTCGTCATCATGATGGTCGGGCTTCAGGGCTCGGGCAAGACCACCACCACCGCCAAGCTCGGCAAGCTGCTCCGCGAGCAGCAGGGCAAGAAGGTGCTGATGGCGTCGCTCGACGTCAATCGCCCGGCGGCTCAGGAGCAGTTGCAGGTGCTCGGCGAGCAGGCGGGCGTCGCGACGCTGCCGGTCATCGCCGGCCAGGCGCCGACCGATATCGCCGCGCGCGCGCTGCATGCCGCGAAATTGCAGGCGGTCGATGTGCTGCTGCTCGATACCGCCGGGCGCCTCCATGTCGATCAGCAGCTGATGGACGAGATGCAGGCGATCGCCGCGATCACCGCCCCGCGCGAGGCGCTGCTCGTCGTCGATGCGCTGACCGGGCAGGACGCGGTCAATGTTGCGCAGAGCTTCGGCGCGCAGCTGGCGCTCACCGGCGTGATCCTGACGCGGATGGATGGCGATGCGCGCGGCGGCGCGGCGCTGTCGATGCGCGCGGTCACCGGCAGGCCGATCAAATTCGCCGGCACCGGCGAGAAGCTCGATGCGCTCGAAGCCTTCCATCCCGAGCGGGTGGCCGGGCGCATCCTTGGCATGGGCGATGTCGTCGGCCTCGTCGAGCGCGCGGCGGCGGCGGTGCAGGTCGAGGATGCCGAGCGGCTCGCGGCGCGCATGGCCAAGGGTCAGTTCGACATGAACGACCTCAGGATGCAGCTGCGCCAGATGCAGTCGATGGGCGGGCTTGGCATGCTTGCCGGCATGCTGCCGGGCATGAAGAAGGCCAAGGCGGCGATGGCGGCCTCGGGCATGGATGACAAGGTGCTGCTGCGCATGGATGCGATCATCGGCTCGATGACGCCCAGGGAACGCGGCCGGCCCGACCTGCTCAACGCCAGGCGCAAGATCCGCGTTGCCAAGGGATCGGGCACGCAGGTTCAGGACGTCAACAAGCTCATCAAGATGCACCAGGAAATGGAGCGCGCGATGAAGCAGATCAGGAAGATGGGCGGGCTCAAGGGGCTTGCGGCGATGTTCGGTGCTGGTGGTGGCAAGGGCGGCGGGCTCGGTGGCGCCATGCCCGGGGCTGCGGCCGACATGGGCATCGGCGGTGGTCTGCCGGGGCTCGGCAGCGGCGGCCTGCCGGGGCTTGGCGGAAACGATTTTGCTAAATTTTTGAAGAAGTAAGTCAGGAAAGGTCAAGTCATGTCGGTTGCCATTCGTCTGTCGCGCGGCGGTTCCAAGAAGCGCCCCTATTACAAGGTCGTCGTCTCCAACAGCCGTGCCCCGCGCGACGGCAAATATCTGGAGCAGGTCGGCACCTATAATCCGCTGCTCGCCAAGGATGATGCCGCGCGGGTGAAGCTGGTCGAGGACCGTGTGCGCTACTGGCTCGGCGTCGGTGCGCAGCCGACCGATCGCGTCGCGCGCATGCTCGACAAGGCGGGGATCAAGGAGCGTGCCGCCACCAGCAATCCGCACAAGGGCGAGCCCGGCAAGAAGGCCCAGGATCGCGCCGGGGAGAAGGCCGCGAAGCTGCGCGAGGCCGAGGAGGCCAAGGCCGCCGCAGCGGCTGCTCCGGCGCCCGAGCCCGTTGAGGAAGCGGCCCCCGTCGAGGAAGCCGCTCCCGAAGCCGCGGCCGAAGGCTGACAGGCTTGGTCCCCGATCGCCCCGTGACCCTTGCCGCCATCACCGGCGCGCATGGGATCGCGGGCGAGGTCCGGGTCAAGCTGTTCGGCGAGGGCGTCGAGGCGCTGAAGCGCTACCGCGCCTTCAACGGCGGCGCGCTGACGGTCACCGCGCTGCGCGATGACGGCAAGGGCGGGGCGATCGCGCGCTTTGCCGAGGTGCCCGATCGCACCGCCGGCGAGGCGTTGCGCGGCACCGCGCTCACCGTGCCGCGCAGCGCGCTGCCGACGCTGGGCGAGGGCGAATATTATCACGCCGATCTCATCGGGCTGGCCGCGATCTCGACCGCTGGAGAGGCAATCGGCACCTGCGTCGCGGTCGAGAATTTTGGTGCGGGCGATATCCTTGAGATCGAACGCACGGATGGCGCGCGCTTCATGGTGCCGATGCGCGGCGAAGCGGTGCCCGAGTGGGATGCGGAGCGGCTGGTGATCGAGGCGGGCTTCGTCGGGCCGTGACCTTCGCCGCCACCGTCCTCACGCTCTATCCCGAAATGTTTCCCGGCCCGCTCGGCCACAGCCTTGCCGGGCGCGCGCTGGCGGACGGGACATGGTCGCTCGATTGCGTGCAGATCCGCGACTTCGCCACGGACAAGCACCGCAGCGTCGATGATACCCCGGCGGGCGGCGGTGCCGGCATGGTGCTGCGTGCCGATGTGCTGGCGGCCGCGGTCGATCATGTCGCCGACGGTCGTCCGATCCTCGCCATGACCCCGCGCGGCGCGCCGCTCACGCAGGCGCGCGTGCGCGCGCTGGCGCAAGGCTCCGGAGTCATCGTTCTGTGCGGCCGTTTCGAGGGCTTCGACGAGCGGCTGTTCGAGGCGCGCCCGGCGATCGAGCAGGTCTCGGTCGGCGACATCGTGCTGTCGGGCGGCGAGCCGGCGGCGCTGATGCTGCTCGACGCTTGCATTCGCCTGCTGCCCGGCGTAATGGGCGCGCCCTTGAGTGGGGCCGAGGAATCGTTCGAGGACGATCTTCTCGAATATCCCCATTACACCCGTCCCAATCTCTGGGAAGGGCGCGCGATCCCCGAAGTGCTGCGATCGGGGGATCACGCGAAGATCGCGGCCTGGCGCAAGCGCATGGCCGAGGATCACACACGGCTACGCAGGCCCGACCTTTGGGAGCGCCACAAGGGCGCTCGGGGCGAGCCTGCCTCTGGCGCGCGGCAAAAAAAGGACCAGGCTCATGAACCTGATTGAACAGATCGAAGCCGAGGAAATCGCCAAGGCCAAGGCCAGGGCCACCGCCGAGATTCCCGCCTTCCGGCCGGGCGATACCGTCCGCGTCGGCGTCAAGGTGATCGAGGGCGAGCGCACCCGCGTCCAGGCCTATGAGGGCGTGTGCATCGCGCGCTCGAACAAGGGCTTCGGCTCGAATTTCACCGTCCGCAAGATGAGCTTCGGCGAAGGGGTGGAGCGCGTCTTCCCGCTTTATTCGCCCAATATCGACAGCATCACCGTGGTGCGCCGCGGCGTCGTGCGCCGCGCCAAGCTCTATTATCTGCGCGGCCGCACCGGCAAGCGCGCGCGCATCGCCGAACGCCGCGAGACCCGCGGTGGCGAGGGCGAATAGGGCTGCCGGCCACGTCTTGGGCCGGCCGGGTTTTGCGCCCGTCCTCGCGCTCGGCCTCGCGCTGGGGTTGGCGCTGCCGGCCTGCGTCCGGGCACAGGCGGTGAGCGCGCGGCTCACTTTCGCGAGGGTGTTCGCCAGCCCGGGGCTGGCCGGTCCGGTGCCGCGCGCGGTCAAGCTGTCGCCCGACGGGCGCTGGCTGACGGTGCTGCGCAATCGCCCCGAGGATCGCGAGCGCTACGACCTGTGGGGCTATGACCGCCGCGACGGAACGTGGCGGATGCTGGTCGATTCGGCGAAGCTGTCCTCGGGCGCGGAACTGTCCGAGGCCGAGAAGATGCAGCGCGAACGGCTGCGGATCGGCGATCTCAAGGGCATCGTCGATTACCACTGGCGCGCCGATGGCAAGGCGATTCTGGTCCCGCTCGATGGCGCGCTCTATCTTGCCGGGCTCGACGGCCACGCGCGCCGGATCGACAGCGCGGGCGCGGATGCCTTGGACGCGCGCCTCAGCCCTGCGGGCGGCTATCTGAGCTTCGTGCGCGACCGGCGGCTGTGGGTCGCGCCGCTGGGTGCGGGAGCCGACGCGCCGGCGCGGGCGATAACCCCGCCCGAAACCGCGCCGACGGTGCATTGGGGCGAGGCCGAGTTCGTCGCGCACGAGGAAATGCGCCGCTACGCCGGCGCGTGGTGGGCGCCCGGCGACGGGCACATCGCGGTCGAGCGCTTCGACGAGGCGAAGGTTGCGGTAGTGACGCGCGCGGCGATCGGCGCGAGCGGCACGACCACCTTCGAACAGCGCTATCCGGCGGCGGGCAGAGCCAATGTCGCGGTCAGCCTGTGGGTGATGCGGCCCGACGGCAGCGGCCGGGTCGCGGTCGATCTCGGGGCGGATTCGGACATCTATCTCGCGCGGGTCGATTGGGCGCCCGATGGCGCCACGCTTTACGTCCAGCGCGAGAACCGCGCGCAGACCCGGCTCGACCTGCTCGCGGTCGATCCCGAAACCGGCGCCTCGCACCTGCTGTTCAGCGAGGTCGCGCGTGCGAAGAGCTGGATCAACCTGTCCGACAACTACCGCTTCTTGAAGGACGGCAGCCTCATCTGGTGGTCCGAGCGCGATGGCTTCGGCCATCTCTACCATGTCGTGCAGGGCCGCTTCACGCAGTTGACGCAAGGCCCCTGGGTGGTGCTCTCGCTCGATGGCGTGGACGAGGCCAGGGGCCGCATCACCTTCACCGCCACGCGCGACGACGTGCTCGCGCCGCAGGTCTATGCGCTCGATCTTGCCCATCCCGCGCGGATCGAGCGGCTGACCGACCCCGCCTTCGTCAATGAGGCGAGCATGGACAAGGCGGGGCGCACGCTGGTCATCACCCGCTCGGCCGAGGCGCAGCCGCCGCAAAGCTATATCGCCGATGAACACGGCCGCAGGCTTGCCTGGATCGAGGAGAACCGGGTCGCGGGCGATCATCCCTATGCGCCTTATCTGCCCGCGCATCGCGCGCCGAGCTACGGGACGATTCCCGCCGCGGACGGCTCGCTGCTCCATTGGCGGATGATCGCGCCGCCGCTCGAACCCGGCCGGCGCTACCCGGTGTTCTTCGCGCATTACGGCGGGCCGGCGTTTCAGGTGGTGACGAAGGGCTGGACCGGCGCGCTGGTGCAGGCGATCGTCGCCAGGGGCTATATCTGGTTCGAGCTCGACAACCGCGGCAGCGCCAACCGCGGGGTCGCCTTCGAGAGCCAGATCCGGCACGCGATGGGCGGCGTCGAGGTGGCCGACCAGCTTGCCGGCGCCGCCTTCCTCAAGACGCTGCCCTATGTCGATCCGGCGCGGATCGCGACCTATGGCTGGTCGTATGGCGGCTATATGACCTTGAAAATGCTCGAAGCCGCGCCGCATGTGTTCGCCGCGGGCGTCGCCATTGCGCCGGTCACCCGCTGGGAGCTTTATGACACCTATTATACCGAGCGCTATCTCGGCGATCCGCGCGAGGGACCCGGCATCTATGCCACGGCCGATGCCCTGCTTGATGCCCCCACGATCGCCGATCCGCTGCTGCTGGTCCACGGCCTCGCCGATGACAACGTCGTCTTCGAGCACAGCTCCGAACTGATCGCCCGGCTCCAGGCGCAGGCGGTGCCCTTCGAGATGATGCTTTATCCCGGCCAGACGCATGCGGTGACCGGGCCGCAGATCGGCGTGCATCTGTGGCGCACGATCTTCGCCTTCCTTGAAAGCCATGGGGTGAAGTAGGCACGCGGGCGGCGCCGGCGCGCGGACTGCAATCGTCCTTGCGCCCTAGGCGGATCGCGCTAGAGCCGCGTTCCGGTCGCATGGCTGCGATGCCCGGGGCCGGTGCGTTCGCCGGACGCGTCGGATCGCATGCCTCTGGCGCACTTTGGAGATGAAATATGGGTTACCGGGTGGTCGTCGTCGGCGCGACCGGCAATGTCGGGCGCGAGATGCTCAACATCCTCGCCGAGCGGGCGTTTCCCTGCGACGAGGTCGCGGCGGTGGCGAGCCCGCGCTCGACCGGCACCGAGATCGAATTCGGCGAGACCGGGCGCATCCTCAAGGTGCGCAACATCGAGCATTTCGATTTCGCCGGCTGGGACATCGCGCTGTTCGCCGCGGGCTCGGAGCCGACCAGGATCCACGCGCCAAGGGCGGCGGCGGCGGGCTGCGTCGTCATCGACAATTCCTCGCTCTATCGCATGGACCCCGATGTGCCGCTGGTCGTGCCCGAGGTGAACCCCGATGCGGTGGACGGCTACAAGGCGCGCAACATCATCGCCAACCCCAACTGCTCGACCGCGCAACTCGTCGTCGCGCTCAAGCCGCTGCATGATGCGGCGAAGATCCGGCGCGTCGTCGTTGCCACCTATCAATCGACCTCGGGCGCCGGCAAGGCCGGGATGGACGAGCTTTTCGAGCAGACGCGCAGCGTGTTCATGCCGATCGGCGAGATGAGGCCGCCCGCCAAGTTCTCCAAGCAGATCGCCTTCAACGTCATCCCGCACATCGACGTCTTCCTCGATGACGGCTCGACCAAGGAGGAGTGGAAGATGATGGTCGAGACCAAGAAGATCCTCGATCCCGGGATCAAGGTCAGCGTCACCTGCGTGCGGGTGCCGGTGTTCGTCGGCCATTCCGAGGCGGTTAACATCGAGTTCGAGCGCGAGCTTTGCGCCGCCGACGCACAGGACATCCTGCGCGAGGCGCCGGGCGTGATGCTGATCGATTCCCGCGAGGACGGAGGCTACGCCACTCCGGTCGAATGCGCCGGCGACGATGCCACCTTCGTCAGCCGCGTGCGCGACGATCCGACGATCGACAACGGCCTGTCGCTGTGGTGCGTTTCGGACAATCTGCGCAAAGGCGCCGCGCTCAACGCGGTGCAGATCGCCGAACTGCTGGGCCGGCGGCATCTGAAGAAGGGCTGAGGCGGCACTCGCGCCATCCCGCTCACAGGAGGTGATCTCATGCGCTACGACATTTCCGGCACCACCATGCAGACCGTCTCGATCGATCTCGCGCGCGGCGAATCGCTCTACAGCCAGACCGCGACCATGGCCTGGATGTCGGACACGATCCGGATGAGCACGCATACCGGCGGCGGGCTGTTCGCCGGGCTCAAGCGCATGGTCTCGGGCGGTGGGCTGTTCATCACCGAATTCACCGCCGATGCCGATGGCCATGTCGCCTTCGCGCCGCGCTTTCCCGGGCAGATCGTCCCGGTCGAGCTCGACGCCGGCCAGGCGATGATCTGCCGCAAGGAGACCTTTCTCTGCGCGGAAAAGGCGGTCGGGCTCGACATCGCCTTCCAGCAGCGGCTCGGCGCCGGCTTCTTCGCGGGCGAGGGCTTCATCCTCCAGCGCGTCACCGGCCCCGGCACCGCCTTCCTCGACCTGTCGGGCGAGGTCGTCGAAAAGACGCTGGCGCCGGGAGAACGCCTGCTGGTCCACGCCGGCCACATCGGCATGCAGGACCCCAGCGTCTCGATCAGCATCCAGATGCTGCGCGGCTTTCGCAACATCCTGTTCGGCGGCGAGGGGCTGTTCCTCGCGACGCTGACCGGGCCGGGGCGGGTGTGGCTCCAGTCGATGCCGATCCTCAACCTTGCCGAGGAGATCGCCCGCTACCTGCCGTCGCCGGCGGGCAGCGAGGGCGGCGGCTCGGTGCTGGGCATGGGCGTGACCGGGGCTGCGGTCGGCGGCATTCTCGGCAGCCTGCTCGGCGACAATTGAGCGGCGTGGCGCCCGCCATCGAGTTCATCGAAGGCGCGGGCCGCACGCGGCTGGCGCTGCATCGGCTTGGCGCGGGGCGCAAGGTGCTTCTGCTCCACGGCCTTTTTTCGAGCGCCGGGGTGAACTGGATCAAATTCGGCACCGCCGCGCAAATCGCCGCGCGCGGCTTCGAGGTGCTGATGCCCGATCTGCGCGCGCATGGCCAAAGCGAGGCGCCGCACGATCGCGCCGCCTGGCCCGCCGACGTGCTGGCAAAGGACGTCTGCGCGCTCGTCGCCGCGCTCGGGCTCGATGATTTCGACCTTGGCGGCTTTTCGCTTGGCGCGCGTACCGCGGTGCGCGCGGTGCTGGCAGGGCTTGCCCCGCGCCGGCTGGTGCTGGGCGGCATGGGATTGGAGGGGCTTTCGGGCTGGGATCGGCGGGCGGCGCATTTTCTCGGGGTAATCGACCGCTTCGGGACGATCGCACAAGGCGAGCCGGGCTTTGCCGAGCAGGCCTTCATGAAGACGATGAAGGTCGATCGCGTCGCCGCGCGGCTGCTGCTGCAATCGGTCGATGACACCCCGGCCACGGCGCTTGCCGCGCTGTCGATGCCGACGCTGGTGGTGTGCGGCGCGGACGATCACGACAATGGCTCGGCGCAGGCGCTGGCCGCGGCACTGCCGCAGGCGCGCTACGTCGAGGTGCCGGGCACGCATATGAGTTCGGTCACCGGGCCCCGCTTCGGCGAGGCGATCGCCGATTTCCTGAGCTGATCTGGAGCACTGTGCGCGATTTCGCAAATCACGCACTGTGCTCAAGGTCGTTGTCGTCGCATCGCCTTCTTGCCGAAAACCGGTGCCCACATTTGGGCGCGATGCTCTAACCCGACCCGGTCCCGACAACGATCCCCGAGGGCGGGGCGGTCTGGTGCTCCCATTCGGGCCGCACTTCGGCAAGCCTGGTCGCGGCCTTGTCCCACCAGGCGGGGTTGTTGACGAGGAGGCGGATGTCGAAGTGATCCGAAGTGCGGATTTCGAGCACCTCGACCCCCTTGTCGCCCGGTACATAGGCGTAAGGCACCGAATCGCCGACGAAGAAGCCGTCGCCCGCGCCCAGTTCCTCGGTGCCGATGCGCAGGCTCCCCGATATGATGAAATAGGCGCAATCGGCGCTGTGGCTGTGGCGCGGCAGCGGAAAGCCGCTCTTGAACCAGACATGGGTGAGCGACAGGCCGGGGCGCGAGAACAGCAGGCTGACCCGGCTGCCTTCGAGCACCCCGCCCTCGACCAGCCGGGCGAAGTCGTCCGAGCGGCTGCCGTCCTGCGGCGCGGCGGTCATCACCCCCGCCTCCTCATAGGGCAACGCGTCGCGGGCGCGGAACAGGGTGAAGGGAAGGCCGATGCTGTCCTTGATGGTGCCGCCCATGACGGTGGATTCCCCGATCAAAAGCCGATCATGGCGCGATCGGCTCGCCCGTGCAACGCGCGAGAGCACGGTGCGTGATTTCGCAAATCACGCACCGTGCTCCAGGCCTTTGCTGTCGCATCGCTTTTTGCCGATAACCGGTGCCCACTTTTCGGCGCGATGCTCTAACGCTGAGCAAGACAAAATTATGCTGGAATATATTCAGCACTGCTACTATTTGGCGGCGATGGAGGAAAATTTCGGCACGCTTCTCGCGCAGGTTGCCCGGCTGATGCGGCGCAGCTTCGATGAGCGCGCGCGCGGGATCGGTGTCACCCGTCCGCAATGGCAGGTGTTGAGCCTGCTGACGCGCCATGAAGGGATCAACCAGGGCGGGCTTGCCGATATCCTGGAGGTGGAGCCGATCACGCTGGGCCGGATGATCGACCGCTTGCAGGAGGCCGATCTCGTCGAGCGCCGGCCCGATCCGGCCGATCGCCGCGCCTGGCGGCTGTTCATCACCGACCGGGGTAATGCGCTGTTCGACCAGCTGCGCCCCTGCGCCGAGGAAACCATCGAGATTGCGATCGACGGGCTCGATGCCGGCCAGCGCGCGGCGCTGACCGCCATGCTGATGCGCATCCGTGCCAATCTCACCCGCCGGGGGGTCGGCAGTGACGGGCTGCGCCCGGTGGGTCATGGCTGATCGCGATCCGCGGCGCTGGGATACCACAGCTGCCGAAGGCGCGGGCGCCGAACTGCACGCCGCCCTGCTGATTGCCGATGCGCCGCTGCTGCCGGTGCGCAACCGGTCGTTGCTGCTGCTGGCGGTGATGATGGTTGCGATCTGCCAGTTTCTCGACGCGACCATCGCCAATGTCGCGCTGCCGCACATGCAGGCAGCGCTCGGCGCCTCGCAGGATTCGATCAGCTGGGTGCTGACCAGCTTCATCATGGCGGGCGCGCTCGGCATGCCGATCACCGGCTGGCTTTCGGACCGTGTCGGATCGCGCAACCTGTTCATGGGCTCGACCGTGGTGTTCCTCGCCGCATCGGCCGCTTGCGGCGCCGAGACCAGCCTTGCCGGCATGGTGATCTGCCGCTTCGTGCAGGGGCTGGCCGCCGCCTTCATCGGCCCGATGACGCAGACCATCATGTTCGACGTCAGCCCGCCGAGCAAGCAGGCGCATACCGTCACCACCTTCGGCATGATCGTGATGGTGGCGCCGATCAGCGGGCCGTTCCTTGGCGGCTATCTCACCGATTACCTGAGCTGGCGCTGGATCTATTACGTCAATCTGCCGATCGGCATTCCGGCGCTGGTGCTGCTGTGGTTCCTGCTGCCCTCGCGCCCGATCGAGGCGCGCAAGCTCGATGTCTTCGGCTATTCGGCACTGGCGCTGGGCCTGGGCGCGCTCCAGCTGATGCTCGATCGCGGCCAGCACAACGACTGGTTCAACAGCACCGAGACGGTGATCGAGGCCTGCGTCGGCGTTGCCGCGCTGTGGATGTTCTTCGTCCATTCGGCCTTCACCCGCCGGCCGCTGTTCGCGCCCGCGCTGATCCGCGACCCGAGCTTCGTCGTCGGCTGCGGCTTCATGCTGGTGCTGGGGATCACCAATATCTCGCTCTCGGCGGTGTTGCCGACGATGTATCAGACGCTCTACGGCTATCCGGTGATCTTCAGCGGGGTGCTGATGGCGCCGCGCGGGATTGGCGTCATCATCAGCTCGCAATTCACCACCCGGCTGATGACCTTGATCGATTACCGCTACATGATCGTGCTCGGCTACGCGGTCGCCTCGGGTTCGCTGTGGCTCATGACCAGCTGGTCGCTCGCCATGGACTGGCGTCCGATCGTCCTTGCCAGCTTCGTCCAGGGGCTGGGGCTGGGGCTGGTGTTCGCGCCGATGAATCTCATCGCCTTTTCGGGAATCAGCCCCGAATTGCGCCCCGACGGGTCGAGCCTGCTGGCGCTGTTCCGCAATCTCGGCGGCTCTTTCGGCATTTCGGTGATCATGACGATCATGGCGCGAAACCAGCAGATCGCCCATGCCGGGCTGGAGACGCATATCACCGCGCTGTCGCTGCCCGCCGCGCAGACCGCGCTCGGCGGCGGCGGGGCGGCCCCCTCGCCGGCGCTGATCGAGGGGCTGGTCGGCAGGCAGGCGGCGATGATCGCCTATCTCGACAATTTCAAAATGATCGCGCTGCTGCTGCTGGCGATATCGCCGCTGCCGCTGCTGCTGAAGCGGACGCAAAAAACCGTTGATCTGGAACCATTTGCCATGGAGTGACGCGACGGGGGCCGTCATCGCCGCCGCGATAGGCGGCGCGATCTCGGCCAAGCCCCTTGTCGAGCCGCGGCGTAGCTGGAAAGCCCCGGTCACGAGGATCATGAAGGCTGCGGGGTTTGAACGGGTGAACAGGACTATCGTCATCACCGGCGCGGGCGAGGGGCTGGGCCGCGCGCTCGCCAGGCGCCTCGCCGCCGATGGCGAGACCATCGTGCTGCTGGGTCGCACGCTGGCCAAGCTCGATGCGGTGATCGCCGAGATCGGCGGCGGTGCGCATCTCGCGCTCGCCTGCGATGTCGGCGATCCCGATGCGGTGCGCGCCGCCTTTGCCGCGATCGCCGCGCGTTTTTCGCGCATCGACGTGCTCATCAACAATGCCGCAGTCTACGAGCCCTTTTCGCTCGCCGAGGCCGAGGATGCCAAGATCCTCGTCCAGGCGAAGACCAACCTTCTCGGGCCGATCTGGTGCGCGCGGGCGGCGGTGCCGCTGCTGCGCGCGAGCGACGGGACAAGGGGTGGCCATCTCGTTAACATCTCCAGCGAATCGGTGCATCTGCGCATGCCGATGCTGTGGATGTATGCCGGCACCAAGGCGGGGCTCGAATACATGACCCGCGAATGGGCGCGCGATCTCGCGCCAGATGGCATCCGCGTCAGCCTGGTCAGCGCCGGCATGATGTACGACGAAAGCAAGACCGCGAACAACTGGCCGCCCGAGGCGGCGATGCGCTTCGTCCAGGAAAACCACAAGGTCGGGCTGCCGGTCGGGCAGATGCCGATTTCGCACTACGATTCCGCCGCCGAAGCGATCCGCGCGATCCTCAACACCCCCGCTGACATCAACATGGGCTATGTCCAGCTTGCCGCCAGCCGCCCCTGACCCCTTTCACCGCAGGAACCCCTACCATGGCACAGCTTCCCGACGCCAAGCTCTTCATCGACGGCCAGCTCCGCGACGCCACCGGCGGCCGCAGCTATGACGTGATCGGCCCCTGGACGGGCCAGCCGGTGGGCCGCGCCGCCGATGCCACCGCCGCCGATGTCGAGGCCGCAATCATCGCCGCGCGCCGCGCCTTCGACGATACCGACTGGGCGACCAACACCGAAAAGCGCGTCGCGCTGGTGCGCAAATATCGCGAGCTGTTCGAGGCCAACCGCGCCCGCCTTGGCGAGCTTGCGGTGCATGAGGCGGGTGCGGCGCTTGGCGCGGTCAACCGCGCGCATGTCGACATGGCGCTCGACGGCTGGGACGATTACCTGCGCGTCTTCCCGCAGGTGAAATGGGAAAGGGATTACGGCACGCGCGACACCTGGGGGATGACCCATCACCGCTTCGCCGTCTATGAACCGGTTGGCGTGGTCGCGGCGATCACCCCGTGGAACGTGCCGCTGTATGTCAACATCGGCAAGGTGGTGGCGGCGCTGCTCGCGGGCTGCACGGTGATTTTGAAGCCCGCGCCGAACACGCCGGGCATGGGCGCGATCTTCGGCGAGCTTGCCGCCCAGGCGGGCTTCCCCGCCGGGGTCATCAATGTCGTCTTCGGCAGCGATCCGGTCGAGGCGGGCGAGATGCTGGTCACCGACCCGCGCGTCGATCTGGTTTCCTTCACCGGCTCGACCGGGGTCGGCAAGCGGATCATGGAAAAGGGCGCGGCAACCCTGAAGCGCGTGTTCCTCGAACTCGGCGGCAAGTCGGCCAAGATCGTGCTCGATGACGCGCCCAATTTCGCGCAGGACGTGGCGATGACGATGCTCGTCTTCCACGCGGGCCAGGGCTGCGCGGTGCAGAGCCGTCTGCTCGTCCCGAAAAGCCGCTATCAGGAAGCCTGCGCCATCCTCAAGCACGCCTATGCGAGCTTCGGCGACAATTGGGGCGATCCGGCCAATCCGCAGCACATCATGGGCCCGGTCATCTCCAAGCGCCAGATGGAGCGGGTGATGAGCTACATCGAGCTCGGGCAGAAGGAAGGCGCGACGCTGCTGTGCGGCGGCAAGGCGCGCCCCGACAAGGGCGGCGGCTATTTCATCGAGCCGACCTGCTTCACCGATGTCACCAATGACATGCGCATCGCGCAGGAGGAAATCTTCGGACCCGTCCTGGTGGTGATCCCCTTCGAGGATGACGAGGACGCGATCCGCATCGCCAATGAATCGCACTACGGGCTTTCGGGTGGTGTCTCGGGCGGCGATGCCGCGCGCGCGATGAAGATCGCCCGGCGCATCCGCACCGGCTCGGTCAGCGTCAACAATGGCATGTGCATCGCCGGCGACCTGCCGTTCGGCGGCTACAAGGCCAGCGGCATCGGTCGTGAATGGGGCGTCGAGGGGATCGAGGAATTCCTCGAAACCAAGCTGATCGCCGCCACCGTGTGATGATGCGCGCGCCGATCGCAGGCGCCGGTGCCGCCGCGACGGCCGCGCCCGTCGAGGCGGACGACCCGGTCAGCCACAACCTCAACGGCCAGCGGCTGGGGCGCAAGGGGCGCGATACGCGCGATCGCATCCTCCTTGCCGCGACCAGCATCCTCTATTGCGACGCCGGGCGCACGCCGATCTCGCTCTCGGCGGTCGCGCGCGAGGCGGGGCTGGGGCTGACCTCGCTGTATAATTATTTCGCCGACCTGCCCGAGCTGTTGTCGGCGATCCTCGATCCGGTGATGGATAGCGCCGAGGGCGTCTATCTTGGCGCCTTGCGCAGCCGCTGGCCCGACGCCGAACTCGGCGCGCGCTGCCATGATTTCGTCGCCAATTACCACAAGTTCTGGAAGCAGCATTCGCGCCTGCTGCACCTGCGCAACGCCATGTCGGACCAGCAGGACCCCAAGATGACGCGCCAGCGCATCAAGGCGACCCAGCCGATCATCGGTCTCATCGTCGAGCAGATGGACGGCGATCCGCATGCGCCGCGCAGCCCCGAATTCGCCATGGCGACCGTGCTGATGATCGGCATCGAGCGCTCGACGACGATCTCGACCGACGACGAGCTGCCGATGAGGATGGCGCAGGACATCCGTCATGACGACGAACATTTCGTCCGCCCCAGCGCGCTGCTGATGGAACTGGCGATCCGCGAGATGAGGAAGAAGCGGACGTGAGAATGCGAGGGCCATTGCCCTCGCGCTCCCATTCCCGTCTTCGCGGCGCGCTACCTTGCTGTTGCGTCGTGCCGTGGGGTGGAACTAGGTATCATGTCCCCGGATTTCCAGGCACCTGTGTCTATCCAATATAAGATCCGCGGATTTGCGCGTTTGCGGAGGGCATAGGCTTTGGTATTCCGGGTGCATGCCCATTCCCGATTATCAGTCCCTTATGCTTCCTCTGCTCGGCATAGCCGCCGAGGGTGAAACACGGGTGCCAGCCGCCGCACAAGTGATCGCCGATCGCCTCGGGCTGCCAGAGGATCAACGCGATGAGATGCTGCCGAGCGGCAAGCAGCGCATTCTTCATAACCGGGTCCACTGGGCCAAGTTTTACATGACCAAGGCTGGGCTGATTGACAGCCCCAGGCGAGGGGTCTTCGTCGCCTCCCACGCCGGCAGGCAGCTCTTGGCCACTAGGCCAGCGCGCATCGATGTGGAAACGCTCAAGAGCTATCCAGCCTTTACCAGATTCTACAATCAGGCGGGTGATGAAGCCGTTTCAGACGAGCAAAATCAGGCCACATTCGCCGCCGCTGCATCCGAGGCCACCCCGGAAGAGCAGATCGATGCAGCCTTCGCGGTTTTGACCAAGGCCTTGAAGGCAGATTTGCTCGCGCGCGTGCTGGAGCAATCCCCGGCATTTTTCGAGCGGCTCATTGTCGAACTGTTGGTGGCAATGGGCTATGGCGGCTCGCATGACGACGCGGCCCGACAGTTGGGCAAGAGCGGCGACGGTGGCATCGATGGCATCATCGACGAGGACCGGCTCGGACTCGATCGAATCTATGTCCAGGCCAAACGCTACGCGATCGGCTCAGTGGTGGGACGGCCAGAGGTGCAGGGCTTTGTCGGAAGCCTAGTCGGCCTAGGTGCGAGCAAGGGCGTGTTCGTCACCGCGTCCGCTTTTAGCAGGCAGGCGCTGGACTATGTCAAAGGGCTGCAATAGCGGGTGATCCTGATTGACGGGGCCAGGCTCGCGGAACTGATGGTGGAATTTGGCGTCGGAGTTCGTTCCAGCCGTGTGATCGAAGTCAAGCGCCTGGACGAAGATTTCTTCACCGATGAAACCTGAAATCAGGGGAAATAAGGGGACGCAATACCTTTTTCCGTTACTGTCGTCGCCACGCTTTATCTCATCATCACGCTACCCGGCCCCGCAGGCATAAACCCGCTTCGTGGCAGGACACGATGACGAGGTCGCGCGCAACGAGGACAGTAACGGGGTCCAGGGGCCTCGGGCGCGCAGGGCGCGCCCGGCTTCGCCGGATGGCCTGCCCCCGGCAGGCC
>JAGWPW010000048.1 GCA_028870315.1 Sphingomonadales bacterium
CAGCGGATTTCGTGCATGAGAAGGTGCGGTCATGGCCCCGCCATGTGACGCAGCTTGGCAATGAGCGACAACAGGAATAAGTGCAGCGTCGCCGTAATCCCGTAATCCCGAGTGCAGCGTCACCGTAATCCGTAATCCGTCACCGTAATCCGTAATCCCGTCACCGTAATCCCGTAAACCCGTTTCACGGTCTGCCCAGCAGGTGAGGGGGTGAAGGCTCAGCCTGCGTCGGGGCCGCCGTCGACCTCGGCGAGGACATCGCGCGCCAGATGGAAAGAGGCCATGCCCGCCGGGATGCCGGCATAGACTGCCACCTGCAGCAGCACCTCCCGGATTTCCTCGCGGGTGACGCCGTTGTTCAGCGCGGCGCGCAGGTGCAGGCGCAGTTCCTGCGGGCGGTTCAGCACCGCAATCATCGCGATGTTGATCAGGCTCCGGTCGCGCCTTGCCAGCCCTGGCCGCGACCACACCGCGCCCCAGCACCAGGCGGTGGACAGCTCCTGCATCGGGCGGGTGAAATCGTCGGCTGCGGCCATTGCCGCATCGACATAGTCGGCGCCCAGCACTTCGCGGCGGATGGCCAGGCCCTTGTCGAACGGGTTGGTATCGAAGCTGTCGCTCATCGCCCTGCCCTGTGCGCATGCACCTGTTCGGCGGCGACGCAGCCCACGCCCAGCACCATCGCCGCCGCCGCGATGGTGATCGCGGTGGCGAACGATCCACCGGACACCGTCGGCGCCACGACCGCCGGCCCCAGACCCATGCCGAAGGTCTGCACCGCGCCCATCGCGCAGACCACGCGCCCGCGCCCGTCCGCTTCCGCGCAGAGGCCCGAGAGCAGCGGCTGGGCAAAGTTCCAGCCACCCCAGATCAGGAAGTTGCCCGTCTCGAACGCGGCAGCGGCGACATGGCCGTTCAGCAGTTCGAACCCGGCGATGGCGATCGCTCCGCCGATCAGGATCGGCCGGGTCCGGCCCCAGACCTGCGGGAGCGCCGCCGCCGCCAGCGCCCCGAGAATTCCGCCAACCATGCCCAGCGACAGCCCGTTGGCCACGGTCTGCGCAGAGAGTCCGGCGGCGTGGCCGATGCGCTCCGCATAGGACCAGACGGCGCTGATCGCGAAAAACACGAACAGCACCGCGACCAGGCCATAGGTCGTCTTGCGCCAGTCGATGCGGGCGTGGGTATCGAAATGGTCCTCGTCGGCCCGGCCTTCCGGAAAGGCGGCGATGCCCAGCATGCACGCGAGGCTGGTGGCGGCGCTGGCCATGAAGATGCCGGCCGGGGGAAATCGCATCTGGAGCGCGGGCAGGGCATAGAGCAGGATAGCCGCAGCGATGCCACTGGCCACCAGATAGCAGGCGAAGGCGCGGTCGGGGTTGTCTGCCCGGCCCAGTGCGGCGAAGGAAAAGCCTATCGCCATGCCTTCGCCCACGCCGGTCATCGCGCGGGCAATGCATAGCGCGTCGTAGCCATGCACCAGCCCGGTCACCAGGTCGCCCGCAGCCATCAGCGCCAGCGCCAGCGCCACTGCCAGCCGCCATGAGATGCGTGTGAGCAGCAAGGTGCTGACAGCGATGGCCGCGGCCATGGCGTTCAGGTTCCATGAGGCAACATAGCCGAGGTGCTCGTCGTCCATCCCCGATTGCGCGGCGATCAGCCCGAGGATGCCGGGCGTGGCATAGACAAACAGCGCGCCGACGAAACCGATGATGATCGCGCTGACAAGCCCCCCGGTGGTCAGGCGCGAGGCGTGGCGGCCGAGGAGAACCTGGCCGTCAATCGGGGTGACATGATCCATGGCAGGTTCCGGTTCCGGCGGCGGGGAAGATCAGCGCGGCAGCACGTCGTTGATGGCGGCGGCGAACTTGTCGACCAGCTCGTCCACCTCGGCGCGGTTGATGACCAGCGGCGGGGCGAACACCAGCGTATCGCCCAGCGCGCGGGTGATGAGGCCGCGGCGCGCCGCCGCCTTGAGCACTTGCCGCCCGGTGCGCGCGGCCATCGGCAGCACCTCCCTGGTGGCGCGGTCTTTCACCAGCTCGATGCCGATCATCAGCCCCTTGCCGCGGATATCGCCGACGGCATGGTGATCGCCGATGGCGGCGCGCAGCTGGGCGAACAGATACTCGCTCTGCACGCCGACGTTTTCGACCACGTTTTCCGCATCCAGTAGCCGCAGCGAGGCCAGCGCCGCCGCCGCCCCCACCGGATGGGCCGAATAGGTGAAGCCATGGCCGAACAGGCCGGCCGTCGCCGCGTTGCTCTCGATCACATCCCACACCTTGGGGGAAATGAAGCAGGCAGACATCGGGAAGTAACCGCTCGTCACTCCCTTGGCCGACGTGATCAGGTCCGGTTCCACGCCATAAGTCTGCGAACCCCAGTAGGTGCCAAGGCGGCCATAGCCGGAGACGACCTCGTCCATCACCAGCAGGATGTCATGTCGGTGCAGGATCGGCACGATCTCGTCGAAATAGCCTTCCGGTGGCGGAATCAGGCCGCCGGCACCCATCACCGCCTCGGCAAAGAAGGCGCCGATGGTGTCCGCGCCCTCGCGCTCGACAAGCGCCTCGAGCTCGGCGGCGAGGTGACGCGAGAATTCGCGCTCGCTCATCCCTTCGGGGGCGTTCCGGTAATAGTAAGGGGCGGCCGTGTGGATGACCGGCCCCATCGGCAGCAGGAACGGCGTGTGCATGCCGGGCAGGCCAGTCATGCTGGCGGTTAGCACCGCCGAGCCGTGATAGGCGTTCCAGCGGCAGATCAGCTTGTGCTTCTGCGGTTTGCCGCGAAGCCTGTTATAGTACCATATCAGCTTGGCCTGCGTCTCGTTGCCATCGCTGCCCGAGGCCCCGAAGAACACGCGCGACATCGGCACCGGAGTGCGCTTGAGCAGCTCTTCTGCACATTCGACGGCGACATCGATCGACATGCCATTGAAGGCATGGAAGAAGGACAGCCGCCGGCTCTGCGCGTCCATCGCGTCGCAAATCTCCGCACGGCCATAGCCCAGATTGACGCACCACAGCCCGGCCATGCCATCGAGGTATTCCTGGCCGTGGATGTCGGTGACGCGCACACCCTTGCCGCTGGCCATGACCGTCGGGCCGTCGGCCATCAGGTCGGTTATGGCGGTGAAGGGATGGAACAGGCTGTGCTGATCGATCGTTCCGGCGCGCTGGATGTCGAGGCTCATGGGCGTGTGGTCCTGATGTGTCTGGGCAAGGCTGCGTAGATGGCTGAATATTTGCAACAGTTATAGTATTATGTGCATTGTTGTTGTCAATAGGTAACATTGGCGCGACCCTGCCGGCACCGTCCGCGCTGCGGGTTTGGCGCGATCGGCGCCGCCCCTCGACGGTTGACTCGCGCTGCTAACGCGGGAATCTGCGTCGGATGGACGACAAGCTCGAGATCAATAACGTCATCGCCATGATGTCGTTCGCCGAAGTGGTCAGCACCGGCAGCTTTTCGGCGGCGGCGGTGGCGCTCGGCTATTCCAAGGCCGCGGTCAGCCGCCAGATATCGCGCCTGGAGGCCAGCGTGGGAATGAAGCTGCTGGAACGCAGCACCCGCACCGTGACCCTGACCCCGGTGGGCCGCGAGATGTATGCGCGCTGCGCCCGCATCGTCGACGAGGTGAACGAGGCCAACCGGGTGATGACCGGCATGCAGCAGAAACCGCGCGGCGACCTCAAGGTCAACGCGCCGGTGGTCTCCTCGCTGTTCGACCTGACGAATATCATCCCGCGGTTCCTTCAGGTCTATTCCGACATCCGCCTGTTTCTCAACCTGTCTGACAGCCGCGCCGACCTTCTGAAGGGGCGCTTCGACGTCTCCTTCTGGATCGGCGAGCCCTATGACGCCAACCTCGATTCGGTGCTGCTGCGCGAATATCCGATGGTGATGGTGGCCTCGTCCGTCTACCTCAACGTGCAGGGGCGACCGCGAGCCGCCAGTGACCTGAAGGACCATGTCTGCATCGCCGAGACACACCTGTCTCAGCTCGGCGAATGGCGCCTTTCGCGTGATGTGACGGTGGCGATCGGGCGCGGACCACTCACCTCGAACTCGGTGCGGATGGCGCGCGAGGCCTCGCTCCAGGGCCTCGGTGTCAGCTACATGCCGCGCTTCCTCGTCGCCGACGATATCGAAAGCGGCCGACTGGAGGTGCTGCTGCCTGACCTCGTGACCGAGACCATCCCGCTATACCTCCTGTTCCCCAAGGGCAGCTACATGCTCTCGAAAGTGCGGGCGTTTGTGGATTTCGTGGCGACCGAGGTGCGCGAAGGCCCGGCCGCCAGCGTTGGTGGCGGCATTGCCCTGGCCCAGGCCTATTGAGACGGCCGCCGCGAAAAGGATGGGGCGCCCCGAAGGATGCCTCCACACAGGGCGGCTGGTGAAACTGCCGGACCTTCGCAGGTCCGGGGCATCGCTCGGGTAGCCCAGGGACATCGCCCCGAGGTTGCGGAAACAGGGAAAGGGGTTGTTGGCGACGGCGGCGCGCGCGGTGCGGATGTCCAGGAACGCGTTCTGGATCACGTTGCCGCGGCAGACGGCCTTGCCACCGCTGTAGAGCATCGGTTTGTCGATCGCGGTGGCGCAGCGGCTGACTGTGGTGGCGGTCGAGGCGCCGAGTTCGGCGCGGCGCTCCAGCGGCCAGTCGTCACGCTCGGCCCGGTCCGCCAGTTCGGCAAGATCGCGGTTGGGGCGCATGTCGAGGTCGTCGAGAATCAGTTTCACTTCGGCGATCGTCTCGTCGCCGACCTCGCTGGTGCGGCGGGTTTGCGCCTCCCGTACCTGCAGAGCGGGGATCATCGCCGCGGCGCGGCGCACCAGATCCTGCCCCAGAGCGGCGGATCGGGCTTGGGTCTGCGGGTTGCGCGATAGCCTGCCTGGCATTGACGCCCTCCTGGCGAATCGCGGCCGTCCAGCCAACCCCTGGGCGGTGCAACATCGTAATCAAAATCGACTATATGCTCAAAATGTTGCAAACATGCAACTAATCATTCGCCTATAAAATCTATATATCTCATATAGTTAACCGATTTTTTGCGGTTGCCTTCGGCTGATTTGGGTGACGTTGGCAGAAATTGCCGGAGGGAAAAATTTTCTGGTTGCGTAAATGTAACAATGAGTCATATTAGCGACCAACCGTTACTCTTGGACAAAACGGGGCGCTCGCAGGCGGAACCTTGCTGCGCCCGTCGCAGCGGGTTCCTGGTTGATGAAGGGGGAATGCGTGACCAAATTTCGCAAACGCGTCCAACGCGAGCTGGTTCTTGGCTCTGCTCTGGCGCTTCTGAGCGGGCCTGTTGCCCATGCCGCGACGAGCGGGGACCCCGCAGCCGCGGTTTCCTCGGGCGCAGCTTCCGCCGCGCCGGCAACGGACGAGATTCTGGTGACCGCACAGAAGCGCAAGCAAAACGTGCGTGACGTGCCGCTGGCGATCGCGGTGCTTGGGGCCGGCGACCTGGAGGCTGTTGGCCACCAGGACGCGACCGCGCTGGTGTCTCGCCTGCCCAGCTTCCAGGTCCAGGAATTCAGCCCGACCGAGGTGATCTTCAACATCCGCGGCGTCTCGCAGAACGACTTTGCCGACAGCCAGGAAGCCCCGATCGCGTTCTACAACGACGAAGTCTATGGCGCGGCGCTCTCGGCGATCAGCGGGCAGAACTTCGACCTCGAGCGTGTCGAGGTGTTGCGCGGCCCGCAGGGAACGCTGTTCGGCCGCAACGCCACCGGCGGCCTTGTGCAGTACATCACCGCCAAGCCGACCCGGAAGCTTGACGCGGCGGCCGCGGTTACCATCGGCGATTATGGCGAAGTGGGTGTCGATGCCTTCGTCAGCGGCCCGCTGACCGATCGCATCCGCGCCCGCCTGGCGGTGACGACCGACGACTACGGGGGCTATATCAAGAACCTCGCCGGCCCCAACGTCGGTAGCCGTCACTTCTTCGGCGCCCGCCTGCAGCTGGAAAGCGATGTCGGCGAGAGCGGGCTGCTCCGTGTGAAGGGGCAATACATGCAAAACCGCAGCGAGACCAGCGCGCCATACAGCTGGCTGGCGGCGCAGCCCAATAGCGATGGCCTTGGCGTTCCTGTACCCGGCCAGCCGGACAATCTTGGCTATATCAACACCAGTCGCTCGCCGTTTGTACAATCCTTCAACACCGTGCCGCTGTTCAGCCGCACGTTCTGGAGCGTGACCGCACGTTACGAACAGCAGTTGTCTGGCAACATCCAGTTCGTGTCGATCACCGACTATCAGCACGTCAAGAAGCATTACGGCGAAGACACCGACATGACGCCGCTGTCCGTGTTTGAATATTATCAGGACCAGGCGCAGTGGCAGGCCTCGCAGGAATTCCGCCTGTCGGGCAAGACCGACCGCCTCAACTGGGTGGCGGGCCTTTATGGCCTGGCCATCGACGCCGATGCCCATGCCACCATCGATGGCCAGATCCCCGGATTCCTCGTGGGCGAGCTACAGGCTGGCGGCCCGCAGAAGACGGCGAGCTTCGCACCGTTCGGGCAGGTTGACTACAAGGCAACCAGCCAGCTGACCCTGACGCTGGGGGCGCGTTACAGTTGGGATCGCAAGCGCGACTACTACTACCACTCGGTGGTGGGCGGTTATGGCTATTCCACCGGCTTCGTTAACCTGAACGGCGTTGACGACACGTTCAACCCCGGCAACAACCCGCTGGCGACGCAGTATTACCGCAACTGGTCGGGCAAGGTGGGCGTGGAATACCGGCCTGTCACCGACGTGCTGTTGTATGCCGGTGTCAACCGCGGCACCAAGAGCGGCGGCTTCGACATCCCGAACTTCCTCATTCAGGATACCAACGGCCGCTACCTGAACAACACCATCCCCTATCGCCAGGAAGTTCTGACCAACTTCGAGGGCGGCTTCAAGATCTCGGCACTGGATCGCAAGCTCGATATCAACGGATCGGCGTTCCACTACATCTATGACAACTATCAGGCCTTCATCATTCAGGGGCTGACTGCGGTCATCACCAACCTGCCCGCGCAGATAACCGGGGCGGAGCTGGAAGTGGCGGCGCGCCCCGTCTCGGGCCTGCGTCTCGGGGCCTTCCTCACCTACCTCGATACCAATATTTCCAACGTCGTGCTGCCCTCCGGACGGGTGACTGACCGCGTCATGCCGCAGGCGCCGACGTGGAGCGGGGGCTTGAACGGTAGCTACAGCTTCGCTCTGGGTCCCGGCGAGGCGAGTCTGGCCACCGACTGGCGCTATGACGGGAACTTCTTCTTCTCCACGTTCAACGCCCCGATCGATCTGGAAAAGGCGCACGTCGTCGGCAACGTCCATGCCTCCTACACGCTGGGTCAATGGACGCTGACCGGCTTCATCAACAACGTGACCAACAAGTACTATCGTGTCTACGATCTCGACAACAGCCTGTCGCTCGGCTCGGCGCAGGCGACCTTCGCCCATCCGCGCTGGATGGGGCTGACGTTCGGCTGGAAGATGTAAGGGCAAGGGGGCACGCGTCGGCCGGCAAGCGCGCGTGCCCCTGCCCTGACGCCGGCCTGAAAAACCGATACCCGCTTCCTGACGCGATGCTCTAAAGAGCCGGCGATGATCCGCATCACCGATCTTGCGCTGCCGCTCGACCATGCGCCCGAAGCGCTGCCACAGGCGGTCTGCGCGGCGCTCGGCATCGCGCCCGCGCGGCTCGCGGGCTGGTCGATCGCGCGGCGCGGCCATGATGCGCGGCGGCGCGGCGCGATCAAGCTGGTCTATGCGATCGATGCCGTGGTGGCGGACGCGGCCGAACTGCTTGCCCGCCATGCCGGCAACCCCGCGATCCGGCCGACCCCCGATACCACCTGGCGCCCGCCCGTGGTCGCGCCAGCCGGCTACGCGGGCGAACGGCCGGTGGTGATCGGCGCCGGACCTTGCGGGCTGCTCGCCGCGCTGACGCTGGCGCAGATGGGGCTGAAGCCGATCATCCTCGAACGCGGTCAGGCGGTGCGCGAACGCACGCGCGACACCTGGGGGTTGTGGCGGCGCAAGCTGCTCAAGCCGGAAAGCAACGTCCAGTTCGGCGAGGGCGGCGCCGGCACCTTTTCGGACGGCAAGCTGTACAGCCGGATCAAGGATCCGCGCCACCTCGGCCGCAAGGTGCTGGTCGAATTCGTCAAGGCCGGCGCGCCGCCCGAAATCCTGACCGAAGCGCATCCGCATATCGGCACCTTCCGCCTTGTCACCATGGTGATGAGCATCCGCGAGACGATCGAGGCGCTGGGCGGCGAATATCGCTTCGGCACGCGGGTCGAGGGGTTTCATGTCGAGACCGCGCCCGAACGGCAGCTTGCCGGGCTTGCGCTCTCGACCGGCGAGTCGCTGGCGGCGCGGCACGTGATCCTGGCGGTCGGGCACAGCGCGCGCGACACCTTCGCGGCGCTCCATGCGGCCGGGGTCGCGATCGAGGCCAAGCCCTTCGCCATCGGCCTGCGCATCGAGCATCCGCAAGGCTGGATCGACCGCGCCCGCTTTGGCGCCGCGGCCGGGCACAAGGCGCTCGGTCCTGCCGCCTATGCGCTTTCGCATCGCGCCGGCAATGGCCGCGGCGTCTACAGCTTCTGCATGTGCCCCGGCGGGCGGGTGGTCGCCGCGACCTCGGAAGCCGGCCGGGTCGTCACCAATGGCATGAGCCAATATTCGCGCGCCGAATTCAACGCCAATTCAGGACTCGTCGTCGATATCACCCCAAGCCGCGATTTTCCGGGCGGGCCGCTCGCCGGGATCGCGCTCCAGCGGCACTGGGAGGAACAGGCGTTCCTTGCCGGCGGCGGCGATTATCGCGCGCCGGGGCAGCGTGTCGGCGATTTCCTCGCAGGCCGCGCCTCGTCGGGTTTCGGCAGTGTCACCCCATCCTACCAGCCCGGCGTCAACCCGACCGACCTTTCCGCCTGCCTGCCCGATTTCGCGATCGCCGCGATCCGCGAGGCGCTGCCGGTCTTCGGCCGCCGCATCGCCGGCTACGATCATGCCGATGCGGTGCTGACCGGGGTCGAGACGCGCACCTCCTCGCCGGTCCGCATTCCGCGCGGGCGCGACCGGCAAAGCGTCAACACCACAGGGCTTTATCCCGGCGGCGAGGGCGCGGGCTATGCCGGCGGCATCCTGTCCGCCGCGGTCGATGGCATCGTGCTTGCCGAGGCGGTGGCGGCGCGGCTGCTGGCACCGGCGGGCGATCGCGCGGGGGCGGGCGCACGATGACCCGACCTGTGGTCGCGCTGCTCTTCGCGCAATTCGCCGCCTATCACATCGACCGCTGCGAGGCGGTGGCGGCGCGGCTCGGCGATCGCGCCGAGGTGCTCGCGGTCGAGGTGGCGACCACTTCTGCGACCTATGGCTGGGAAGCCTCGGGCGTGGTCGCGGGCGCGCGCAAGCGCACGCTGTTTCCGGGCGAGGCGTACGAGGCCGTGCCGCGCTGGCGGCGCTTCTGGCGCCAGTTTGCCGCCTTGTGGCGCTGCCGGATGGTCGCGATCGGCATCGGCTATGACCAGGGCGATATCATCGCGCTGTCCTGGGCGCTGGCGCTGTGCGGGGTGCGCGTCGTGCTCTTGTCCGAATCCAAATTCGACGATGCGCCGCGTCGTATCGGCATTGAGGCGCTCAAGGCGCTTGCGCTGCTGCCCTATCGCGCCGCGGTGGTCGGGGCGAGCCGGCACATGGCCTATATGCGCTTCCTCGGCTTTTGCCGGCGCAAGGTGCTGCCGGGCTATGATACCGTCGGCCTCGCACGGGTGCTGGCGCAGGGCGGCGGGGTCGCCGCGCCCGAAGGGACGCCGCATGGCGCGCGGCCGTTCCTGTTCGTCGGCCGCTTCGTCGAGAAGAAGAACCTTGCCGCGCTCCTCGACGGCTATGCCGCCTATCGCGCGCTGAGCGCAGCGCCGCACCGGCTGGTGATGGTTGGCGCCGGCCCGGCCGAAGCCGGCCTGCGCGCACAGATCGCCGAACTCGGACTCGATGGGCATGTCGATCTCCCCGGGTTCCTCGGCGCCGGGGACGTGGCGCGGCTGCTTGCCGAAAGCCTCGCTCTGGTGCTCGTCAGCCAGGTCGAGCAATGGGGGCTGGTGGTGAACGAGGCGCTGGCCTTTCGCCTGCCGGTGATCGTCTCGGGCGCGGTCGGCGCGCGCGATGCGCTGGTCCGCAATCTCGTCAACGGCTTCGTCGTGGAAGACGCGGCAGGGCTCGCGCTGGCGATGGGCGCGCTGAGCGAGGAGGCGGGCTGGCGGCGGATGGTGGCCGCCGCCGGTGATCGCGCGGCGCTCGGCGATGTCGCGCGCTTTGCCGATGCGATCGAAATGCTGTTCGACGGCAATCCCGCCAGCGCCGCCAGCGTCGAGTGTTTCTGCCAGGCGATCGGCTGGGACGAGGCGCGCTTCGCCCGCGGCTGGAGCAAGAGACAGGCGTGACATCCGATGATAGGACCCGTGGCATGGCCCAACAACCGGAGCGCCGTCCGCGCTATGCGATCCACAAGCGCGTGCTCGTCACCGGCGGTGCCGGTTTCATCGGCTCGCATCTGTGCGCGCGGCTCATCGCGCGTGGCGATCATGTGCTGTGCGTCGACAATTTCTTCACCGGCACGCGCGCCAATCTCGCGCCGCTGCTCGATCACCCCAATTTCGAGCTGCTGCGCCACGATGTGACCTTGCCCCTGTTCGTCGAAGTGGACGAGATCTACAATCTCGCCTGCCCCGCCTCGCCGGTGCATTACCAGTTCGATCCGGTGCAGACGACCAAGACCAGCGTCGTCGGCGCGGTCAACATGCTGGGGCTGGCCAAGCGGCTGCGCGTCCCCATCCTTCAGGCATCGACCAGCGAGGTCTATGGCGATCCGACCGTCCATCCGCAGGCCGAGGATTACTGGGGCAACGTCAATCCGATCGGGCCGCGCAGCTGCTATGACGAAGGCAAGCGCTGCGCCGAAACGCTGTTCTTCGATTACCACCGCCAGCACCGCGTCGCGATCAAGGTGGCGCGGATCTTCAACACCTATGGCCCCAACATGCATCCCAACGACGGGCGGGTGGTGTCGAACTTCATCGTCCAGGCGCTGCGCGGGCAGGATCTCACCATCCATGGTGACGGCCGGCAGACGCGCAGCTTCTGCTATGTCGATGATCTGGTGGCGGGCCTTCTTGCGCTGATGGCGACCCCCGAGACGGTGACCGGCCCGATAAACCTTGGCAATCCCGGCGAATTCACCATGCTTGAACTCGCCCGGCTGGTGATCGAGCTGACCGGCAGTTCCTCGACCATCCGCCACCTGCCGCTGCCGCAGGACGATCCCCGTCAGCGCCAGCCCGACATCACCCGCGCGCAGGACCAGCTCGGCTGGAAGGTCGCCGTGCCGCTGCGCGAGGGTCTGGAAAGGACGATCGGCTATTTCGAGGCGTTGCTGAAGGAAATGGACTGAACCCCCAGCGCTTCAGCCCCGGCGATCAGGCGGCATAATCGGTCGGATCATCGAGCCCCGCCTCGCCGAAGCCGGCGCGGCGCAGCCGGCAGGAATCGCACAGCCCACAGGCCCGGCCATCGGGTTGCGGATCATAGCAGCTCCAGCTTATCCCCGCATCGAGTCCCAGCCGCGCCGCCTCGCGCGCGATGGCGGCCTTGCCGAGATATTGCAGCGGGGCATGGATGCGGAAAGCCTCGCCGCCATCGCCCGCCCTGGTGGCGAGCGTCGCGAGATCGGCGAAGCCGGCGATGAATTCGGGCCGGCAATCGGGATAGCCCGAATAGTCGAGCGCATTGACCCCGATGAAGATGTCGCGCGCGCCAAGCGCCTCGGCCCAGGCGAGCGTCAGCGACAGGAAGACGAGATTGCGCGCGGGAACATAGGTCACCGGGATGTCGCTGCCCACCCCGGTCTTGGGCACCGCGATATCATCGGTCAGCGCGCTGCCGCCGAAGCGGCTGAGGTCGAGCGGCAGGACGACGTGGCGTTCGACCCGCAGCGCGCGCGCGATCGCGCCCGCGCTTTCCAGCTCGCGGCGATGGCGCTGGTTGTAATCGATGGTGAGCGCATGCAGCCGATAGCCCGCCTCGCGTGCCAGCGCCGCCGCCACCATCGAATCGAGCCCGCCCGACAGCAGCACCACTGCCTTGCGTCCCGCGCCTTCGCTTGCCACCATGCGGCGATCTAGCCGCGAGCACCCGCTTGTCGCAAGTCCCGCAAAAGCCGTTGGCCGCGCCGGCATTTGCTTTATGAACGCGCCATGCCGCCCGCGCGTATCGCCGTCCTGATGGCCTGCCACAACCGGCGCGCGCTGACGCTGCGCTGCCTTGCCGCGCTTGCTGCCCAGCCGCTGTTCAGCGCCCGCCGCCTCTGGCTGGTCGATGACGGCTCGACCGATGCCACCGGCGATGCGGTGCGCGCGCTGCTGCCGCAGGCGCAGGTCATCGCCGGCAGCGGCGATCTGTTCTGGAATGGCGGCATGCGGCTCGCCTGGGCAAAGGCGCGCGCCTCGACCGAGGCTTGCGATTTCTTCCTGTGGCTGAACGATGATGTCGAGCTTGCCGCAGAGGCGCTCGCCATGCTGGTCGCCGATGCCGACGCGGTGGCGCCGCGCGGGCAGGCGGTGATCATCGCCGCCGCCACCACCGATCCGGCGAGCGGTGCGGTCACCTATGGCGCGCATCGCCGGGTGGGCGGCTGGCGCCGGCTGCGGCTGCGGCTCATCGAACCCGATGGTGCGCCGCAACCTGCCGATACGATCAGCGGCAATGTCGTGCTGGTCTCGGCGGCGGCGGCGGCGCGGCTGGGCAGCCTCGATGCGCGCTATCGCCATATCTACGGCGACCTCGATTACGGGTTGCGGGCCAGGCGCGAAGGCATTCCGGTGGCGCTCGCCAGCCGGCCGGCGGGGCGGTGCGCGGCGAACGCTGTGGCGGGCAGCTCGCTCGATCCGCGCCTGTCTCGGCTTGGGCGCATCCGGTTGCGGTTGCGCGAGGAGCGTGGCCTCCATGCCCGCGACTGGCGATGCTTCGTGCGCGCGCATGGCGGCGGGCGGCTGGCGGTGGTGGCGCATACGCTGTCGCCCTATCTGCGCATCCTTGCCGGGCGCCCGCATCCCGAAGGCGCGCCGCGATGATGGGGCAGGTGCCGGCCGCGCCGTTTCTCGCCGGCCGGCGCATCGGCCTGTTGACCGCCTGGGCCGCACCCGCTGGCGGCGGGGTGGCCGAGGCGGTGGCGCGGCAGGCGGCGATGATCCGCGCCGCGGGCGGCGAGGCGCGGGTCTTCGCGCTCGCCGTTCCGGGAAGCGAGGCCACCGCGAGCCTGCATCGCACGCATGGTCCGGCGGTGATCGGTTATGCGCCCTCGCTGCTTGCCGCGCTGCGCGCCGCGCGGCTCGATTGCCTCCATCTTCACGGCATCTGGATGTATCCCTCGCGCGCGGGCGCCTTGTGGGCCCGCGCGACCGGGCGGCCCTATGTCGTCTCGCCGCATGGCATGCTCGATCCATGGATCACCGCGCGCGGGCGCTGGAAAAAGGCGCTGGCGCGTTGCGGATACGAAAAGGCGAGCTGGCGGCGCGCGCGCCTGTTCCATGCGCTGAGCGCAGACGAGGCGGCCGATATCGCGCGCGCGACCGGGCATGGGGCGATCACCGTCATCCCCAATGCCGCGCCGCCGCTCGCGATGGCGGGTGCCGCGCGCGGCGCGGGCCATGTCGTCTATCTCGGCCGCATCCATCCCAAGAAGAACCTTGCCGCGCTGGTCGCGGGCTGGCGGCAGGCGCGGCTGCCGGCGGGCAGCCGGCTGACGATCGCCGGCTGGGGTGCGGCGGCTGATGTCGCGCGGCTCGCCGCCGCGATCGGCGATGCCCCCGACATCGCCTTTGCCGGCCCGTTGTTCGATGCCGCCAAGCACGATCTGCTGCGATCGGCGCGCTTCACGATCCTGCCCTCGCTGAGCGAAGGCCTGCCGATGGCGGTGCTCGAAGGCTGGGCGGCGGGCACGCCGGCGCTGCTGTCCGAAGCCTGCCACCTGCCCGAAGGGATCGCCGCGGGCGCGGCGATCGGCTGCGGCACCACGCCCGATACGATCGCCCGCGCGCTGGAGCGGGCGCTGGCGCTCGATGCTCCGGACTGGGAGGCGATGGCGGCGGCGGCGCGGGGCCTCGCGGCGGGGCATTTCGGCGCGGCGACGATCGCCGCGCGCTGGGTCGGGGCCTATGGCGCGCTGATAGCGGGCGATGAACCCGCTTGACGCAAGCCGCAGCCGTCCGCTTGCCGGCGGGCCGAGCTTTTCCCGGCGCAACCGGGCGGCGCGGCTGGTCTGGCAGGCCGCCTGGCTGGTGCTGTGCCGCTTCACCCCGCCGCCGCTGCATGGCTGGCGCGCGCTGGTGCTGCGGGCCTTCGGCGCGCGGATCGGCAAGGGTGCGCGCGTCCATGCAAGCGTGGCGATCTGGCATCCCGCCAATCTCGAACTCGCCGAGCGCGTGCTGGTCGGCCCCGGCGTCCGTCTTTATAATCAAGGCGCGATCCGCATCGGCCGCGCCAGCGTGATCTCGCAGCGTGCGCATCTGTGCGCATCGAGCCATGACATCAGCGATCCGCATTTCCAGCTCGTGCTGCGCCCGATCGCGATCGGCGCGGGCTGCTGGGTGGCGGCCGAGGCGTTCGTCGGCCCGGGGGTCAGCATGGGCGATGGCGCGGTGCTGGCGGCGCGCGCGGCGCTGTTCAGCGATGCCGAGGCGGGCGGGGTCTATGCCGGCAATCCCGCCGCCTTCCTCAAGCCGCGCCGGCTACGCGAGGGCTGAGCGGTCGAAGCCGAGCCTTGGCCCTGCGGCCGCTGCGGCCCGGCGCAGCGCGGCAAAGCTGCGCGCAAAGCCGAGGCCGGCGGCGCAGAGCGCGGGGATCTGGCCCGGCCGGCGCAGCAGCGAGGCAAGGATCGCGGAAATGGCCAGTCCGCCGTCGGGGCGCATCGCCACGCCCACCGCATCGGGAAGCTGCGCGGCAAGCGGATCGGAAACGCAGCGCAGCACCGCGAGCGGCAGCCGGTATTGCGCCGCCGCCGCGGCGGCGAGATGGCTTTCCATATCGGCCAGAACCGCGCCGGTGGCGGCGGCTGCCGCCTTGTCGGCGTGCCGTGCGAGCAGGCGCCCGTCGGCGAAGATCGCCCCGCGCCGCGCGCCGGGCAGCGCCGCGGCCAGCGCTTGTGACCAGCGCGGGTCGCAATCTGTGTCCGCGCCGATGACCCGCGCGCCGATCACCACCGCGCCGAGCGCCAGTTCGGGGCTGAGCCCGCCACCGGTGCCGAAGCTGATGATGCCGCAGCACGTCGGCGCCGCCCCGGCGATCGCGGCGGCCAGCCGCGCGCCATCACCGCCGCCGGCAAGCGTGACGACGCCGGGGCCGGCGGCGAGCTTCGCCTCGGCGATGGTGCCGGTGATGACGAGGACGGGCTTTGTCCCGCCGGCATCGCCGGTCGCGAAAGGCCGGTGCTCGCGGTTCCGCACGCGGCCCTACATCCCCCAGTCGGGGCGCTCGGCATTGGCGAGGGTGAGGTTGCGATAGCGCGCCAGCGCCCAGACCGGGAAATAGCGCGGATAGCCGTGATAGCGCAGGTAGAAGACGCGCGGAAAGCCGCCACCGGTATAGACTTCCTGCCCCCACAGCCCATCGTCGGCCTGATGCGCGATGAGCCAGGCGATGCCGCGCGCCACCGCATCCGAGCGCGCTTCGCCCACCGCCATCAGGCCGAGCAGCGCCCAGGCGGTCTGCGAGGCGGTGGAGGGCGCGCCCTGGTGCGCCTTGCGGTCGAGCGCGTAGGAATCGCAGCTTTCGCCCCAGCCGCCATCGGCGTTCTGGATGGCCTTGAGCCAGGCCACCGCCCGGCCGACCATCGGGTGATCGGCATCGATCCCGGCCCGGCCGAGCGCGGTCAGCACCGACCAGGTGCCATAGACGTAATTCACCCCCCAGCGGCCGAACCAGCTGCCATCGGGCTCCTGCTCGCGCTCCAGCCAGGCGAGCGCGGCCCGCACCCGCGGGCTGTCCGGCTCTTCGCCAAGCTGCGCGAGCATGGCGAGGCAGCGCGCCGAAACATCGGCGGTGGGCGGATCGAGCAGCGCGCCATGATCGGCGAAGGGCAGGTTGTTGAGATGGAAGGCGGTGTTCTCCGCGTCGAAGGCCCCCCAGCCGCCATCGGCGCATTGCATGCCCTCGACCCATTCGCGCGCGCGCGCGATCGCCTCGCGGTCGGTCGCGCCGCGGCGCCCCGCCGCACGGTCCATCGCCATGACCACCACCGCGGTATCGTCGAGATCGGGATAATGATCATTGTTGTATTGAAACGCCCAGCCGCCCGGACGCAGCCCCGGGCGCTGCTCCTGCCAGTCGCCCGCAACCTCGCGCACCTGCCGCGGGCCGAGCCAGTCGAGCGCGCGATGCGCCGATGCCACCGCCGCGTCGCTGCCCACTTCGAGCAGGGCATGCGCGGCAAGCGCGGTATCCCACACCGGCGAGACGCAGGGCTGGCAATAGGCCTCCGCGTCCTTGACGACGAGCAGCCGTTCGAGCGATTCGCGCGCCTGGCTGCGGAGCGGATGCTCGGGCGGATAGCCGAGCGCATCATACATCATCACGCTGTTCGCCATCGCCGGATAGATCGCGCCGAGCCCGTCCACGCCGTTGATCCGCTCGCTCACCCAGCCCTCGCATCGCGCGATTGCCTTGCGGCGCAGCGCCGCGGGCCACAGCCGGTCGCCCGCCTTGAGCGCACGGTCGAGCATCTCGAAGAACAGCTTCCAGCGCCGATCGACATGCGCCGCCTGGCTGGCGAGCCGCGCCGGCCGGCCCGAATAGAGTTCGGCAACGTCCACCCCGCGGGGGTTGCGCGCGCGCGGCTTGAGTGCGCAGAGCACCAGCAGCGGCACGATGACGGTGCGCGCCCAATAGGACATCTTGGAAAGATGCACCGGGAACCAGCGCGGGGCGAGGATCAGCTCGGGCGGGATGGTCGGCACCACCTCCCACGGCCCGGCGCCGAACAGCGCGAGCTGGATGCGGGTGAAGACATTCGCCGCCTCCGCGCCGCCCGCTGCAAGGATCGCGGCGCGCGCGCGCGCCATATGCGGCGCTGCGGGCGCATCGCCGATCATCTTCAGCGCGAAATAGGCCTTGATCGTCGCGCTGATATCGAAAGCGCCGTCATGATAGAGCGGCCAGCCGTCATGGTCGGGCGATTGGCGGCGGCGCAGATAGCTGGCGATCTTCGCCTCGATCGCGGCATCGACCGGCTCGCCGAGGTAGTGGCGCAGCAGGACATATTCAGCCGGGATGGTGGCGTCGGCTTCAAGCTCATAGACAAAGTGGCCGTCGGCGCGCTGCTCACGCGCGAGCGCGGCGCTGCCCGCGCCGATCGCGGCCTCGATGTCGGCCCGGGCGGGGGCTTCGATATCAAGCGTGTCGATCATTGCTGCGGCCCATAGCGCAAGGGTTGGCGCATCGCCAGCCGGGCGGCGTTGTCGCCGCTGCGCAAGGCGCCCTCGATCGTCGCGGGAAGCCCGGTCTGCACCCAGTCGCCGGCAAGGAACAGGTTGCGCCAGCGGGTTCGCGCCACCGGGCGCCTTGCGTCCTGCGCCGGGGTGGCGGCGAAGGTCGCGCGGCGCTCCTTGACGATCTGCCAGGCGGGCAGCGGCGCGGGCAGCGGCGCACCGCCGGCGAGCGCGAGGGCGGCGCGCACCTCTTCCCAGATCCGCGCCGCCAGTGCCTCGCGCGGGGCATCGAGCAGCCGGTCGGCGGCGCTCACCGTCACCGAGACCCGGTCGGTATGGCCGAAGATCCACTCGCTGGTCGCCCCCAGAACGCCAAGGATCGAGGGCGCGCCGCGCGGCAGCGGCACCGCGAAATGAGCATTGACGATGGCGCGGTGCGCGTCGGGGACGCACAGCTGCGGCACCAGTTCGGCGGCGATCCACGGCGGCACCGCCAGCACCACCACCTCGCCGCGATGAATGCGCTGTTCGCCATCGCTCCACGCGAGCCGCGAGACGACATCCCCGGAAAATCCCAGCCCGCGCAGCCGCCGCCCGGTCGCCAGCGGCGCGCCGTGCCGCGCGAGCCAGCCGAGCGCGGGATCGATGAAGGCGGCGCCCAGGCCGGGCACCGCCACCCGCGGCGCGCAGGCCGCGCCGCCGCGGCCCAGCGTCTCGCGCAGCACCGCGCCCGCCAGCCGCGCCGAGGCGTCCTCGGGTTCGGTATTGAGCGCGGCGAGCAGCACCGGACGCAGCAACTGCGTCCACACCGCGCCCTCGGGCCGCAGATGGTCGCCGATCGTGCCGCTGTCCGCTGCCAGCAGCCGGCGCAGCGGCAGGTAATCGCCGATCCGTGTTCCCGGAACGCGGCGGCTGCCCGCCGCGATCCACCACGGCAGGCGGCCATCGTTGATCGCGATCCGCCAGGCGGTGCCGGCGGCGCAATCCGCGAAGGCGAAGTCGGCGTGGCGCGGCCCGGCAAGCGGCAGCTTCGCGCCCACCGCGGCGCGAAAATCCGCCACCGCCGCATTGCCCGCCAGCACGAGGTGATTGCCGTTGTCGATGGTGAGGCCGAGCGTCGGATCGGGATAGGAACGGCAGCGGCCGCCGGCGCGCAGCGCGGCATCGCTGATCGCCACGCGGACCCCGGCACGCGCGAAGGCGACCGCCGCGCCGAGCCCGGCAAGCCCGGCACCGACCACGGTCGCGCGCCTTTCGCTCATCCGCGCAGCCACAGCCCGATCGCGGTGACAAGCAGCGCGGGCCTGGAGACCGAAACCCGCGCGCGCGGCGGCGCCCAGCCCTGCGCGGCCATCCGCCGCAGCAGCCGGCGATAGGCCGATTGCATGAGCCGCGGCGCGGCGAGCAGCCCCTGCGGACGGCTGGCAAGCAAGGCCTGTGCCGCGGCGAAATGGCGTTCGGCATGCGGCAGCAGCCAGCGCGCCGCGCCATCGAGCCGGGGATCGGCGACGAGCGCTGCCGGGCTCGTCGGCACGATGCCGGCGGCGGCGAGCGCTTCGGCGGGAAGATAGACGCGGCCGATTCCCGCATCCTCGTCGATGTCGCGCAGGATGTTGGTGAGCTGCAAGGCCCGGCCGAGATGGTGCGAAAGCGCAAGCCCGGGCTCATGCGCCATGCCGAAGACCCGCACCGACAGCCGCCCCACCGCCGAGGCGACGCGGTCGCAGTAAAGGTCGAGAGTCGCCATTTCGGGCCAGCGGATCGGCGCGCCGAGGTCCATGGCCATGCCGTCGATCACCGCGAGGAAATCGCCCTCGGCAAGCGCGAAGCGGGCGATCGGACCGGCAAGGAAGCCGGCCTCGCCGGGGTCTGTCCCGCGGTAGAGCGCCGCGACCGCCGCGCGCCAGCCGTCAAGCCCGGCGCGCCGTTCGGCTTCGGGTGCGCCTTCGTCATCGGCGATGTCATCGACGATCCGGCAGAAGGCATAGATCGCGAACATCGCCTCGCGCTCGGCGCGTGGCAGGATGCGCATGCCGGCGTAGAAGCTGCTGCGCGCGACCTTGGCGCGCAGCGCGGCGGGAATCTCGCTCATCGCGCCAGCCTCATTGCGGCATGGCGGGCAAGCGCGCCGAGGGTGAGGGCCGCCGCCTGCGGCTTGGAATGATGGACAGGCGTGCCGAGCGGGTCGGAACGGGTGAGGCGCCGTGCGAGATCGACGGCGAGGCGCTGGATCACCGCGACCTCGGCGGCAAGCCGCGCATCGCCGATGGCGCGGGCAAAGGGCGCGGCCTCATCGAGCAGCGCCAGCGTGCGGCGTGCGCAATCGCCGATCACCGCGCGCAGCGCCGGGCTGGCGCGATCGGCGCCAAGCGCGTCGATTGGCACGCCCGCGCGTTCGAGCATGTCGGACGGGAGATAGACGCGGTCGATCGCCCGGTAGTCCCTGCCGCAATCCTGGAGGTGATTGACGATCTGCAACGCCGCGCACAGCGCATCGGACAGCGGCCACAGCGCCCGGTCCTCGCCATGGACATCGAGCACGAAGCGGCCGACCGGCATCGCCGAAAGCCGGCAATAGGCGAGAAGTGCCCCCCAGTCGGCGGTGCGCGGCACGGTGACGTCCTGGACGAAGGCGTCGAGCAGCTCGCTGGCATGGACCAGCGGCAGGCCGCGCGCGCGCGCCACCGCGGCCAGCGTCATCGCCGGTTCCGGGCCGTTGCCGGTCAGGCCGGCGCGCATCGCCGCCAGCCCGGCGAGCTTGGCCGCGGGCGGTGCGCCGGCATGATCGGCAATATCGTCGGCGGCGCGGGCGAAGCGGTAATAGGCCATGATCGGCGCGCGCGCGTCCTTGCGCAGCAGCCAGCTCGCGACCGGGAAATTCTCGTCCCTGTGCCCCTTGCCCGAGGCGAAATCGGCGATTTCGTTCATGTCGCCGCCTGCGCCCGGCCCTTCCACATGCCGCCGCGCCCGCGATACCAGGCAAGCGCCGAGGCAAGCGTGCAGCCGGCGTAGAAGGCGGCGACCAGCGGCAACGCCAGCGCCAGCAGCGGCGAGCGCCGATACCAGGCGAGCACCGGCTGCCATGACAGCAGCATCAGCGAAAAGGCGCCGCCGCCGAGCGCCTGCGCCAGCCCCTGTCCGAAAAGGATCAGCCACAAGGGCACCCCGAAGACCAGCGCCAGCCCGAGGATCGTGCCGGCGAGCAGCAGCGGCTGGAAGCGCAATTGCGCATAGGCCGAGCGGGCGATCATCGCGCCGATCTCGCCCGCGCCCTGATAGGGCCGCAGCGAGCGGCTGCGCCGGGTGAGGCCGAGCCAGATCGGCCCTTGCGTCTTGATGCGCGCGCCAAGCGTGCAATCATCGATCAGCGCGCCGCGCATCGCGCCGATCCCGCCCGCGTGGTCAAGCGCTGCGCGCTCGACCAGCACGCAGCCGCCCGCGGCGCCGGCAAAGCGGCCGGGGCGGTTGATGAAACCGAACGGATAGACGAGCTTGAAGAAATAGATGAAGGCGGGAACCAGCAGCTTTTCGGCGGGGCGAGTGCAGGAAAGCAGCGCCATGAAGCTGACGAGCCTGGCGTTGCCCGCATGGGCGATGCCGACAAGCCGGCGCAGCGTATCGGGCGCATGCGCGATATCGGCATCGGTGAGCCACAGGAAATCGGGCGTGCCGGCGGCGGCGATCCCCTGGTCGAGCGCCCAGAGCTTGCCTGTCCAGCCCGGCGGCAGCGGCGCGCCGCCCAGCACGGTGAGGCGCGCATCGCCGAGGCCACGGGCGAGGGCGCCGGTGCCGTCGCGCGAATCATCATCGACAAGGATGATGCGGAACTCGCCGGGGTAATCCTGCGCCAGCAGGCTCGACAGCGAGGCGGTGATGACATCGGCCTCGTCGCGCGCGGGCACCACCGCGCAGACCTTCGGCCAGAGCGCGGGTGCGGTGCAGCGCGCGCGCGCATCGCATTCGCGCGTGGTCCAGAAGCCCGAGGCGATGAGCGCCGCCCAGATCGCCAGGGCAAGCGCGCCGAGCGCGATCATGGCGCGATCATCCCCGCGATGCGGAACCAGGCGAGTGCATCGGCGAGCGCCTCGCGCGCGGGGCGCGCGCGATAGCCGAGCTCGGCCTGTGCCCGCGCGCTCGAATAATACATGTGATGCGCCGCCATCCGCAGCGAATCGCGCGTCAGGAACGGCTCGCGCCCGGTGACGCGCGCCGCCGCCTCGGCCATGAAGGCAAGCGGATAGAGCGGCGCGCGGGGCAGCTTCACCCGCGGCGCCCTGCGCCCGCACAGCGCCGCGATTTCGACCAGCATGTCGGCGAGCGCCATGTCCTCGCCGCCCAGGATGTAGCGCGCGCCGATGCGCCCGTGCGCGGCGGCGAGCAGATGCCCCTGCGCGACATCCTCGACATGGACGAGGTTCAGCCCCGAATCGACATAGGCGGGCATCCTCCCGCTCGCCGCCTCGACAAGGATGCGTCCGGTCGGGGTTGGATGGATGTCGCGCGGGCCGATCGGCGTCGAGGGGTTGACGATCACCGCCGGCAGGCCGCGCGTCGCGACCAGCCGCTCGACCAGGCGTTCGGCGATCACCTTGCTGCGCTTGTAGGCGCCGACTGCTTCCTCGGGCCGGGCGGCGCAGCTTTCATCGGCGGGTCCGCCCGCGCGCGGCAGCAGCGTCGCCACCGAGGAGGTATAGACCACCCGCGGCACCGCCGCGGTGAGCGCGGCGTCCATCACCACCTGCGTCATGCCCGCGTTGTTGCGGATGATCTCCTGCGCATCGCGCGCCCACAGGCGGTAATCGGCGGCGACATGATAAAGCTCGGCGACCGGTGCTGCCGCAAAGGCGCGGGCCACCGCTGCCGTGTCACGCAGATCGGCCTCGACCAGATTGCCCGGAAAATCGACGAGATTGCCGCGCGGGCTCGATGCGCGCACCACCCCCAGCACGCGCCGCCCCGATGCGGCGAGCGCGCGCGCGACCGCCGAGCCGAGAAAGCCGGCAACCCCTGTGACCATGGCGACGGGTTCATCCACGCGCGCGTCCCTAATCGTGCCGGGGACGGAAAGCAAAACGCGGCGCGCGCCTTTTTCATCTTCGCGCGATATGAGCCGCATGCAAAACCCGCGCAGTGGCGGGTTTCAAGCCCGGAAGCCGGCGGCACCCGGGCAGAGAGCGAGTTTGAAGGCGCGCGATGACCGAAGAAGAACAAGCCCGTATCGCGCATCGCCGCTTCTACGAGGCCGGGCAGGAAGCCGGCTTCGTCGATCAGCATCCCACCACGAATGCGCAGACCGAAAGCGCCTCCTATCGCCTTGCCTTCCGCGACACCGATTTTCTGCTGCGCGAGGAACTGCGCCCGGTCCGCTTCCAGCTCGAACTGCTCAAGACCGAGATGCTGCTCGAAGAGGCGGGGATCGGCTCGACGCTGGTGGTCTATGGCTCGGCGCGCATCCCCGCGCCCGAGGCGGCGGCGGCGCGGGTCGCGGCGGCAAGCGATCCGCAGGCGCGCGCCATCGCCACGCGGCTCGCCGCCAAGGCGAAATATTACGAGGAGGCGCGCAAGCTTGCGCGGATCGCCAGCGAGGCGGCGATCGTCGAGAACGGCAAGCGCCAGTTCGTGGTCTGCTCGGGCGGTGGCCCGGCGATCATGGAAGCGGCGAACCGCGGCGCGGCGGAAGTGGGCGCCGAGACGATCGGCCTCAACATCGTGCTGCCGCACGAGCAGGCGCCCAACCGCTGGGTGACGCCGCGGCTGGCCTTCCAGTTCCATTATTTCGCGCTGAGGAAGATGCATTTCCTGCTGCGCGCGCGGGCGGTCGCGGTGTTTCCGGGCGGCTTTGGCACGCTCGACGAGATGATGGAGCTTTTGACGCTCATCCAGACGGGCAAGATGCGGCCGATCCCGGTGCTGCTGTTCGGCAGCGATTTCTGGCGGCGGGTGATCGACTTCGAGGCGATGGCCGAGGAAGGGGTGGTGAACCGCGCCGATCTGTCGCTGTTCACCTGGGTGGAGACCGCCGAGGATGCCTGGGCGGCGATCGCCGACTTCTACGGGATCGCGCCGCGCAGCGCCTGACCATGCCCCAGTGGCCCGGCGCCGCCGCCAAGCCCGGGCGCTGCCAGCAAGGCCGCGCGCACGAAGCCGCGGCCGCGCTCCACCGCCTCGACGAGCGAGGCGCCGCGCGCGAGTTCGGTGGCGATCGCGCTCGCCAGCGTGCAGCCGGTGCCGTGGCTGTGGCGGGTCGCGATTCGCGGCGCGGCGAAGCGGCGCGGCCGACCGCCGGGGACATGGAGCACATCGACCACCTCTGTGCCCGCAAGATCGCCGCCCTTGGCAAGCCACGGCCGGCCATGCCCCGCCATCGCCACCGCGCCTCCCAGCGCCGCAAGCTCGGCGGGATTGGGGGTGACGAGCGCGCATAGCGGCATCAGCGCGGCAAAGGCGGCCAGCGCATCGGCATCGGCCAGCGCCTCGCCGCTGCTCGCCGCGAGCACCGGATCGAAGACGATCGGCATGCGCGCATCGCCAAGCCTTGCCGCGACCGCACGCGCGATCGCGGCGCTGCCCAGCATGCCGACCTTGATCGCATCGGCGCCGATATCGTCCAGGCAGGCATCGATCTGCGCCACCACCAGCGCCGGTGGCAGCAGTTCGACGGCGCGCACCGCGTGCGTGTCCTGCACGGTGATGGCGGTGAGCGCGCTCATCGCATGGCCGCCAAGGCAGGTGATCGTCTTGATGTCGGCCTGGATGCCGGCGCCGCCCGAAGGGTCGGAGCCGGCGATCGTCAGGACGCGGGGGATCGTCACCCCTGGAAGTGGCGCGTGGTCGAAGGCGGATGCGCGGCGTGGAGATGGCGCGCGCGGGTCGGGCGGTCGAGCAGCTCGCCGCCGCAATTGGGGCAGCGCTCGTCAAGATTCTCGGCGCATTCGGCGCAGAAGGTGCATTCCATGCTGCAGATGAAGGCGCCGCCATCTTCCGCGGGCAGATCGAGACCGCAGCGTTCGCAATCGGGACGCATTTCGAGCATGGCTCCTTGTGCCAGCCTTCGCCGCGCCACGGAAGGGGCGATGCGCCACGCGTGACAAAATGGCGCAGTCGCTCACAGCGGCGCGAGCAGCGAATCGGGCCGGGCCAGCACGCGCAGCGCGAGGCCCGCCCCGGCGGCGCGGGTCAGCGCCAGCGCGGTCGGCGCGGAGATCGTCGCGAGCAGCGGGCAGCCCGCCAGCACCGCCTTTTCAACCAGTTCGAACGAGCAGCGCGAGGACAGCAGCGCAAAGCCGCCGTCCCAGCCCATCGCCCCGCGCCGCATCGCGCCGAGCAGCTTGTCGAAGGCATTGTGCCGCCCGACATCCTCGCGCACCAGCCGGATCGCGCCGTCGCGCGTGCACAGCGCGGCGGCATGGACTGCGCCGGTCGTCCGGTTGAGCGGCTGGGTTTCGGCCAGCGCGGCCAGCGCGGCGAAGATCGCGGCATCGCGGGGCAAGGGCTGCGCGGGCAGCACCGGCAGCGCGCGCAGCGCCTGTTCGAGATTTTCGATGCCGCACAGCCCGCAGGCGCTTTCCGAGGTGCGGTGGCGGACGCGCTCGTCGAGCCGCGCCGCCGCCGCGGCGGTGACCGTCACCCGGATGATCGTTCCCGCCGCAACTTCGGCGATGTCATGGCTGAGGATTTCGGCGGGCGCCGCCAGCCGTTCGGACTGGAGAAAGCCATAGACGAGATCGCCGAGATCGGCCGGCGTTGCCATCAGCACCGCATAGCCAAGCCCGTTGATCTCGATCGCCACCGGCGCTTCCCCGGCAACCTCGCGGGTCAGCGGCGCCGCCGCGCCGTCGGCGGCGACGCGCAGGAAACGCGCGGCGCGATGGCCCGGCGGCGGCGAGGTTCTATTCGACGTAATGCGCCGTCGTCTTCGCGCGCACATCCGCCGCGCTCACCTGCGGCGCGCATTCGACAAGCCGGAAGGGCGCGCGGTGATCGGCGCGCTGGAACACGGCAAGATCGGTGACGATCATGTCGACCACGTTCCGGCCGGTCAGCGGCAGCGTGCATTGGGGAATGAACTTGGGGCTGCCGTCCCTGGCGCAATGCTCCATGACAACGATGATCTTCCTCACCCCGGCAACGAGGTCCATCGCCCCGCCCATGCCCTTGATCATCTTGCCGGGAACCATCCAGTTGGCGATGTCGCCGTTTTCGGCCACCTCCATCGCGCCGAGCACGGTGAGGTCGATCTTGCCGCCACGGATCATCGCGAAGCTGGCCGCCGAATCGAAATAGGAGGACTGCGGCAGCTCGCTGATCGTCTGCTTGCCGGCGTTGATGAGATCGGCATCGACTTCGGCATCGAGCGGGAAGGGGCCGATGCCGAGCATGCCGTTTTCCGACTGCAAGGTCACGGTCATGCCATCGGGAATATTGTTCGCCACCAGCGTCGGGATGCCGATGCCAAGGTTGACGGTGAAGCCGTCGCGCAACTCCTGCGCGGCGCGCGCGGCGATCTGGTCGCGGGTCCAGCCCTTGCTTTCCCGGGGCATCAGACGCTCTCCCTCACCGTGCGGAATTCGATCTTCTTGTCATAGGGCGCGCCGCAGATCAGCCGCGTGACATAGACCCCGGGCAGGTGGATCGCATCGGGATCGAGCCCGCCGGGCTCGACGATCTCCTCGACCTCGACGACGCAGGCGCGCCCGCATTGCGCCGCGGGCACGTTGAAATTGCGCGCGGTCTTGCGGAAAATGACGTTGCCGGTGGTGTCGGCCTTCCAGCCCTTGACGATCGCAAGATCGGCCACGATCCCGCGTTCGAGGATGTATTCCTCGCCGTCGAACTCCATCACCGGTTTTTCGAGCGCCACCAGCGTGCCCACCCCGGTCCGGGTGTAGAAGCCGGGGATACCCGCCCCGCCGGCGCGCATCCGCTCGGCGAGCGTGCCTTGCGGGGTGAACTCGACCTCGAGCTCGTTCGCCAGATATTGCCGCTCGAACTCCTTGTTCTCGCCGACATAGGACGAGATCATCTTCCTCACCTGGCGGCTGCGCAGCAGCTTGCCGAGACCCTCGTTGTCGATCCCGGCGTTGTTGGACGCAATCGTCAGGTCGCGCGTGCCCGCCGCCTGGATCGCGTCGATCAGCCGTTCGGGAATGCCGCACAGCCCGAAACCGCCCGCGGCGATCAGCATGCCGTCGAACAGCAGCCCGTCGAGCGCCGCTGTGGCGTCCGGATAGATCTTGTTCGCCACGCCCGCGCCTCCTGTTGCCGATGGGGCGCGAATAGAGCGAGATCAGGGGGAGAAAAAGCGAAAATGCGCGCAAGCGCGGCGCGCTTGCGCCGCACCCTTGCTGCCCACGTCCTCCGAACGCGCGCCGCGAAAGGGGTTTCACCCGGGCATGCGCCAGAATCCGCGTGACAGTGGGGGGCGAGTGTGATTATTGTCACGGGTCAGGTAACATTAATTGCGGCGCCATGCGGCGCGGCCGGAGGATCGGGCATGGCGAGCACGGCAACGACCCTGGAGGTCACCGATCTCACGGCGCGCATCGGCTCGCAGTTCCGGGTGGACAAGCAGGTGCTGCTCAGCGGCGCGGCGAGCCGCGAGATTCGCGCGCTGCTGGTGGCGCGCGGCGTTGTCATGATGCGCGACATCGACCTGACCGACGAGGAGCATCGCCGGCTTGCCGGCACGCTGGGCGAGGTCCGGCTCGGCACCTTCAAAAAGGAGGGCGAGGATGGGCTGATGAAGGTGACGCAGGACGAGAAGGTCAATCCCGAATACGCCAAATTCTTCTTCGGCAGCCTCATGTGGCACATGGACGGCCATTACGAGGAAGTGCCCCCCTTCGCGACCGTGGTGCGCCCCAGGGTGCTGCCGCCCGAAAGCCATACCGATTTCGCCAACACCTATGCCGCCTATGAGGACCTGTCGGACGAGGACAAGGCGCTGGTCGAGGGGCTCACCGTCGTCCACACCATGCAATCGGCGCTGTTTCCTGCGAAGCCCGACTGCACGGTCGAGGAATTCGCGCTGTGGGCCTCCTACCCCGAGCGCGCGCATCCGCTGGTCTGGCATCACCGTTCGGGCCGCAAGTCGCTCATCCTCTCGACCTCGGGCGCCTGGATTCCGGGCCTCCACAAGGTCGAGAGCGCCGAACTGCTGCAACGGCTGATGCGCCACGCGACGCAGCCGCGCTATGTCTATCGCCACACATGGCGGCCGAACGACCTGCTGCTCTGGGATAACACCGGGACGATGCACCGCGCGCGCCCGCATGATCCCGCGCACGCCCGCGTGCTCGCGCGCTTCACCCTGAACGGCGAGGAACCGATCCGCGCCGCCTGACCGGACAAACCAGAAACGAGAGGATGCATCATGCGCGTCGGCGTGCACATCGGTTACCAGAACCTCCACGGCATGAGTGATGCCGAATTCTTCCGCAAGGAAACGCAGCTCGCGCTCGAAGCCGAGGCGATGGGCTTCGATTATGTCGGCCCGGTCGAACATCACTTCACCGATTATGCCGCCTGCCCCGATCCCTTCGCGATGCTGTCGTGGGTCGCGGCGAAGACCAGCCGCATCGAGCTGATCACCGCCGCGATCATCCTGCCGTGGAACAATCCGCTGCGCGTCGTCGAATCGGCGCTGCAACTCGACGCGTTGAGCGAAGGAAGGCTGATCCTCGGCATGGGCCGCGGCGCGGCACGGCGCGAATTCCGCAGCTTCGGGGTCGAGCTCGCCGATTCGCGCGAGATGTTCGACGAGGCGGCGCTGATCGTCATGGCAGGCGTCGAGACCGGGATCGTCGAGGCCGAGGGCAAATGGTACCGGATTCCGCGCACCGAGATCCGCCCGCGCCCGCAGCGCAGCTTCCGCGACCGCACGGTGATGGTGTCGATGTCGCCGTCCTCGGTCGAGATCGCCGCGCGCTACGGCCTGCAATCGCTGCGCTTCAGCCAGGGCGACTGGCGCAACGCCATCCCCGAGATCGAGCAATATCGCGCGACCTTCCTTGCCGCACACGGCCGCAAGGCGCCGCCCTTCATCATCTCGGATTTCGTCGTCTGCTCGGACGACCGGGCGGCGGTCGCGGCGCGCACCGATCAATATTTCGCCAGGCTGTTCTCGACCGTCGCCAACCATTATGAATTCATGAGCGACCACTTCAAGAGCCTGCCGTCCTATGCGACCTACGCCTATATGGGCGCCGCCGCCGCCGCCGCGGGCGGGCCGGACAAGGCCTATCGCGATTACATCGGCGGCAACATGATCGGCGCGCCCGAACAGCTGGTCGAGCATCACCTCGAACGCACCGCCATGGTCGGCGATTACGAAATGCTCGCCAATTTCAGCTTCGGGGGCATGCCCTACGAGATGGTCTATGCCCAGATGCGGCTGTTCGCCGACAAGGTGCTGCCGCATCTCAAAGGTTAGGAATCAGGGAGAAACACGATGAACACAGCGGCGCCAGCCGACTGGAAGACCGGGACGCAGGCGCTCGGCGAGATCGACGTGGACAGGCTCAGCTTCAGCATTTCGACCGCGCGCTACACCGCACCCGAATACCAGGCGCGCGAGCGCGAACGGGTGTGGATGAAGGTCTGGCAGATCGCCGGGCGTGTCGACGAACTGCCCCGGCCCGGCGACTGGAAGGTCCACGCGATCTTCGACCAGTCCTTCGTCATCGTCCGCGGCCAGGACGGCAAGCTGCGCGGCTTCGTCAACGCCTGCCGCCATCGCGGCAACATGCTGTGCCAGGGCAAGGGCCATGCCGGGCGACTGACCTGCCCCTATCACCTGTGGACCTATGGTCTCGACGGCCGGCTGCTCGCGGTCGCCCGGCCCGATCTGGTCGGCGACATCGACAAGGACGCGCATCGCCTTGCCGAGGTGCCGGTCGACTGCTTCGCCGGCTTCATCTTCCTCAATCCCGACCCCGAGGCGGCCCCGCTCGCCGATTTCCTCGGCGAAGACGTCATGCGCAGGCTCGATGCCTATCGGCTCGGCGAAATGACGCCGGTCGGCATGGATGTCTGCGAAAGCCTCGAATGCAACTGGAAGGTGGTGATGGATGCCTTCGCCGAGGGATACCACATCATCGGCGTCCACCCCGAGCTGCTCTCGGTCATCGACCTGGCCGCAGGCAACAGCCGTCATGGCTTCTTTGGCGATCACGGCATGGCCTGCTCGCCCTTCGAGGTCTCGCGCACGCAGGATTTCGGGCTGGAGGCGCAGGTCGAGGGCATCCGCAACCTGCCCGGCACCTTCCCGACGGTGGCCGAGGTGCTGCCGCGCTTCGAGGCGCTGGTCGATGCAAACCGCGACGCTGCGGGCGGCCTGGCGCTGCCCGAGGGGGTAACGGTGCGCAGCCTGCTCCAGCAGGCGACCCGCGAAACGCTCAGCGCCAAGGGTCTCGATACCAGCGCGCTCACCGATGACCAGATGAGCGACAACCAGGGCTGGTTCCTGTTTCCCAACTTCTTCATGACGATCCGCGCGGGCGAGGCGACGGTGATCATGGCCTGGCCGCATCCCGATGGCGACCCCAACCGCTGCATCTGGCGGGTCACCGCCTATATGTGGCTGCCCGAGCCGATGCGCGACCAGCTCCGCGCCGATCCGGTGACGGTCAGCGAACCGGGAAGCTACCCCTATTTCCTCGCGCTTCAGCAGGATTACGAGCAGATGCCCCGGCAGCAGGCCGGACTGCGCAACCGCGGGCTTTCGCATATGTCGATCGTGAAGGAGGAAATGAGCATCGCCCGGTTCCACGCGGTGCTCGATCGCTATCTCGGGGAGAGTTGACAGGCTGCACGATCACGCCTCAGGACGGCCGCGACCGCGGGTGAACGAGGGCCGGACCTTGCTGCACCATCGAATGCGCCGATGCCCGTCCTGAGCCGCCCGTGGCACCGGCTTGCGGACGGCCCGCTCCGGCAGTGGGCGGTCTTCACCGCGGTGGCGCTGCTGCTGCGCGCCAGCACCCTGGGCGATCCCAACCTTCACGCCGACGAGACCTTCTATTTCGCCGCCGGCATCGCGATGCATCACGGCGTGCTTCCCTATGTCGGGGTGTGGGACCGCAAGCCCTTCGGCCTGTTCCTGATCTACTATCTGCTCGCCGGATTTTCGGCGCAGCCGATCGCCTATCAACTCGGTGCGCTGGCGAGCGTGGTCGCCACCGCTGCGGCGATCGCGGCGATGGCGCGGCGCTGGACCAATGCCCAGGGCGCGGTCCTTGCCGGGGTGCTCTACCTCGTGATGCTGGGACCGTTGCAGGGGTTCGGCGGCCAGTCGCCGGTGTTCTACAACCTGTTCATGGCGCTTGCCGCGCTGCTGGTGCTCGGCGCGCTGCCGGCGCTGCGCAAGGGCGAAGCGCCGGCGCGGATGCTTGCCGCGATGGCGCTTGCCGGCTTTGCCGCCACCGTCAAGACCACCGCGATCTTCGAGGCGGTGTTCCTTGGTCTTTATGCCACTGTGGTGCTGGCCCGCGCGCGCCCCGACAAGCGCGCCGTGCTGCCTGCCGCGGCGGTCTGGGCGCTGGCGGGGGCGGCGCCGGCGCTGCTTTTCGCGGCGGCCTATGCGGCGATCGGCCACGGCTCCGAATATCTCCACGCGATGGTCACAGGCGGGCTCAACGCGCAGTCGGACTGGCCGACCGCGGCGATCCGGCTGCGCATCCTGTTCGGCACGATCGCCCCCTATCTCGTGCTTTGCGCCTTCGGGCTGCTCGATCAGGAGCGCCGCGGCCGGCTGTTCCTGTCGGGATGGCTCGCCGCGGCGCTGGTCGGGCTGGTGTCGGTGCCGCGCTTCTACCTGCATTACGCGCTGCCGCTGGCACTGCCGCTGGCGCTGGCGGCAGCGCCCTTCCTTGGCCGCCGGTGGTGGGGCCCGCTGGCGCTGCTCGCGGCGGCTGGCGCATCGCTGCACGACTACTGGCCCTTCGATTTCACCCATACGCAGAAATCGCGCGCGGCGATGGCGCAGCTTGCGCAGGCAATCGACCAGCACCGCCATGGCCATGCTCTGTTGGTGTTCGACGGGCCGGTGCTGCTCTATGCGATGACCGGCCAGCCCTTCCTGTCGCCGCTGGTGTTTCCGCCGCATCTCAACCACGCGATCGAACGCGACGCGAGCCATCTTTCGACCATCGCCGAGGTCCGGCGCGTGCTCGCGCTCAACCCCGGGGTGGTGGTGAACACCGTCAAGATCCGCAACGGCCCGGCGAATATGGAAACCCGCGCCGCGGTGCTGCGCTATATCGCCACGCGCTGCCATTCGCGGCTGGTGGTCAAGACCTATGAAGCGCTGGCGAGCCCCGATATCGCGGTGTTCGGCGACTGTGCGCCGGTTGTGAAGGGCGCTGCTTGACCACGCGCGCGCCGGCCCGCAAGCAGGCGCGCGATGCGAGCGGGGATCACAGCGGCATGAGCCGGCTTCCGGCCGAAGCGCGCCCAGCCGGCGCCGATCGTGGCGCGCGTGCGGTCCGGCTGATCCTTGCCGGCTCGCTGCTGGCGCCGCTGGTGCTGCTGACGATCGCCCGGCAGCACCAGCAGGACATCACCACGCTGCAACTGCTCCAGCAGGATGTCTGGCTGCTGCTCGCGGGGCTGGGCTTGGCGGTGGCATTGGCGCTGCCCGCCCGGCCGCAGACCGCGCTGCCCGTGCTGTCGCGCGGGCGGGTCGCGGCGCTGGCGCTGATCGTCGCTGCCGCCGGCTATGCCGGGCATTATGCGATCCTCGACGGCTATGACCTGTCGCGCGACGAGCAGATGGCCGATTTCGATGCCATCATCTATGCCGCAGGTCGCCTCGCCTGGCCGCTGCCCCGCGATTGGCAGGCTCCGGCCGATCTCCTTAACACGCAGTTCATGCTGCCGGTGCTGCGGCCAGCCGCCTGGGTATCGGGCTATCTGCCGGGCAATGCCATGCTGCGCGCGCTGTTTGGCAGCCTTGGCGATCGCGCGCTGACCGGTGCGCTGCTCAACGGCCTTTCGGTCGGACTGTTGTGGATTTGCGCGCGCCGCATCTGGCCGACCGCGCGACCGCGCGACCGCGAGGCGGTGAGCGTCGCGGTGCTGCTGCTGGTGCTGTCGGGCGAATTCGTGCTCACCGGCATGTCGGCCTATGCCATGCCGGCGCATCTCGCCTGCGATCTTGGCTGGCTCGCCCTGTTCCTGCGCGATCGGCGGCGCGCCGATCTTGCGGCGCTGGCGGTGGGCTTCGTCGCGGTCGGGCTGCACCAGCCGCTGTTCCACCCGTTGTTCGTCGCGCCCTTCCTCGTGCTGCTGGTCTGGCAGCGCCGCCGGGACCGGCTGTGGCTCTATGGCCCCGCCTATGCGGCGATCGCCGCCTTCTGGTTCTTCTGGCCGCATCTCACCCTCGCGCTGGTCAGCGGGCCGCAGTCCGCGGTCCATGGCACCGGCGCGGGCTATGTCGCGCGGCTGTTCGCGACGCTTGCCGAAAACCGCGACAATCTGCCGATCATGGCGGCCAACCTGCTGCGCTTCCTCACCTGGCAACACATCCTGCTGCTGCCCCTGCTCATCGCCGGCTGCCTTGCCGCGCCCCGCCGGCCGCTCGCCATGGCGCTGGCGGCGGGCTTCTTCCTGCCGATCCTGGTGATGGCGGTGATCGAGCCGCGCCAGGGGCATGGCTTCGGCTATCGCTACATCTATGGCGTGCTGGGCAATGCGACGCTGCTCGGCGGCTATGGCTGGCGCTGGCTGGCGCCACGCGTTCCGCGCCTGCCGGCCATATTCATCCGCGCGAGCATCGGCACGCTGCTCGTCATGCTGCCGATGCAACTGGTGCTCACCCATCGGCTTTACGCCACCTATGCGCGCGCCGATGCGCGGCTTTCGGCGAGCGGCGCCGATTATGTCATCCTCGGCGAGGAGGATGCGCCGCTCGCGCTCGATCTGGTCCACAACCGGCCCGATCTCGCCAATCGCCCGCTGCGGCTGGTGGCGGGCGAAATCGGCGATCGCGCCGCGCTTGCGCAGCGCCTGTGCCGCCCGGCGCGGGGCGGGCCGGTGATCGTCGCGCTGGTCGGCGATGGCTTCTACCGCGATGTCATGCGCTTCTACGGCTGGCCGGCGCGCGGCTTCGCCGACCGGCGGCTGGCCGGCGATATCGCCGATTTCCGCGCCGCCGGCTGCCGGGTGCGGGTGCTGGTGTGATCGCTTCGTGAAGCCAGCCGAAAGGATCGGTTAACGATGTTCGCCTATCGCGGCGGGCATGGGATGGACCGATGCCCTCATCGCGGTTGTGCCGGCGATGCTCGTCAGCGCGGTGCTCATCGGGCTGGAGCGCGCGCGTGGCGGCGCGCCGGGCGATATGCTGCGCAATCTGCAATGCTGGGGCCTGCAATTGCTTATCGGCTTCACCGTGCTTGCCCATGTTGCCTGGCCGCTGCACTGGTCGCTGCTCGATGGTCGCCGGCTGCCGCTGTGGCTGGGGCTGGCGATCTTCCTCATCGCGCGCGATTTCGGCGAATATATGTTCCATCGCGCGCAGCACCGCATTCCGCTGCTGTGGGCGATGCATTCGCTCCATCATTCCGACCCCGACATGCAGGCGCTGACCACCGAGCGCCATTTCTGGGGCGACCAACTCATCAAGAATCTGACGATCTGGCCGGCGACCTTCGTGGTGATTTCGCCGACCACCCCCATTCTCGCGGGCTTCGGCATCGCCATGCTGTGGAATTTCGTCGTCCACAGCGGCCTGCCGATCGATTTCGGGCGCTGGTCGTTTCTGCTCAACTCGCCCGCCTATCATCGCCGTCATCATTCGATCCGCCCCGAACATTACGACAGCAATTTCGCCGCGCTGCTGCCGATTTTCGACGTTGTCCTGGGCAGTTACAACCGGCCGGATGGTTATCCCGAAACCGGGCTGGCGCACCGGCCGGCAAGCCTGTTCGAGCTGGTGGTCTGGCCGCTGATCCGGGACGATCCCGGGCGCCGCCGCGGCTGGTTCACGCGAACCCGGGCGGATACGCGCCGCGCCTAGCGGATTGATTTTGACATTTGCATCCCGCTAGCCGGCCAGGACGGTCGCAAATGTCAGAATAGGCCCCCTGAAGTCGGGCTTCGGGAACTTCGCGTCGGCGGCCGCGTTGGCTCGCTTGAGGCAAGGACGGATAGCGACCATAGCCCGGCCATGCCCCAACCCGTCACCCTGTTCCATGTCAGCGATCTTCATTTCGGCGCCGAGGATCGCGAGGCGCTCGACTGGTTCGCCGATGAGGTCGCGCGCGAGCGGCCCGATGGCATCGTCTGCACCGGTGACATCACCATGCGCGCGCGCCATCGCGAATTTGCCGCGGCGACGCATTGGCTCGCCGCGCTGGCAGCCCCGGTCATGGTCCTGCCCGGCAATCACGACATGCCCTATTTCAACCTCGTCGAGCGCTTCACCCGGCCCTATGCGCGCTATCGCCGGCTGCACGCATCGAACCATCGTGATCTTGCCCTGCACGGGGTCGCGGTGATCGGCCTCAAGACCATCGCGCGGGCGCAATGGCGGCTCAACTGGTCGAAGGGCCGTGTCTCCTCGGTCGATCTTGGCGCAACGCTGGACGCGCTTGGTGCGGCCAGCGCGCCGATGCGGCTTGTCGCCTGCCACCATCCGCTGACAGGGGCCAATGGCGCAGCCGGCGGCTCGACGCACGGCGGCACCGCCGCGCTTGCCGCGCTGGCCGCGGCCGGCGCCGATGCGGTGCTGTCGGGCCATGTCCACGACCCCTTCGATCTGGTCGTGGATGCGGGCGGGCGGCCGATCCGGCTGATCGGCGCGGGCACGCTTTCGGAGCGGGTGCGCGCGACACCGCCGAGCTACAACCGCCTCGTGTATGATGGCGGGCTGCATGTCGAGCACCGGCTCGCCAGCCCGCGCTGAGCGGCCTCAGGCGGCGAGCTTCCTCAGCACATAGTGCAGGATGCCGCCGTTCAGGAAATATTCGAGCTCATTGGCGGTATCGATGCGGCACAGCGCGGTGAAGCTGAAGCTGCTGCCATCGGCGCGCGTCACCGCGACCGCAACGTCCTGGCGCGGCTTCAAGGCGCCGACGCCGGTGATCGTGAAGCGGTCATCGCCGGTGAGGCCGAGCGAGAGCCGCGTGTCGCCGTCCTTGAACTGCAAGGGCAGCACCCCCATGCCGACGAGGTTCGAGCGGTGGATGCGCTCGAAGCTTTCGACGATCACCGCACGCACGCCGAGCAGGTTGGTGCCCTTCGCCGCCCAGTCGCGGCTGGAGCCGGTGCCATATTCCTTGCCGGCGATGACGACCAGCGGCGTCCCTTCGGCCTTGTATCGCATGGCAACGTCGTAGATCGCGCCGACCTCGCTGCCGTGGCGGCTCATCCCGCCCTCGATCCCCGGCACCATCTCGTTCCTGATGCGGATATTGGCGAAGGTGCCGCGCATCATCACCTCGTGATGGCCGCGGCGCGCGCCGTAGCTGTTGAAATCGGCCTTCGCCACCTGATGGTCGAGCAGATATTTGCCCGCCGGGCTGTCGGCCTTGATATTGCCCGCGGGGCTGATGTGATCGGTGGTGATCGAATCGCCGAGGATCGCGAGCGGCTTGGCATCGACGATGTCGGTGACCGGCGGCGGCGTCATTTCCAGCCCGTCGAAATAGGGCGGGTTGGCGATATAGGTGCTGCCCGCGCGCCAGGCATAGGTGTTGCTGCCGGCAACCTCGATCGCCTGCCAGTGCTTGTCGCCCTTGTAGACATCGGCATAGCGCGCCTGGAACATGTCGCGGCTGACGCAACTCGCCATGGTGCCGGCGACTTCGGCGTTGGTCGGCCAGATGTCGCGCAGATAGACGTCCTGCCCCGCCTTCGACCTGCCGATCGGGGTGGTGGTGAAATCCTCGGTCACCGTGCCCTTCAGCGCATAGGCGACGACCAGCGGCGGCGAGGCGAGGAAATTGGCGCGCACGTCGGGCGAGACGCGGCCCTCGAAATTGCGGTTGCCCGAGAGCACCGCCGCGCAGACGAGATCGTTTGCGACGATGGTCTCTTCGATTGGTTCGGACAGCGGCCCGGCATTGCCGATGCAGGTGGTGCAGCCGTAGCCGGCGAGGAAGAATCCGAGTTTTTCCA
>JAGWPW010000049.1 GCA_028870315.1 Sphingomonadales bacterium
CCCTTCACCCGCGCCGAGCTGACGCGCACGCTGGCGCTGGCCGCGGGCGCGGGCGGGATGGTCGGCGGGCAGATGATGGACATCGCCGCCGAGGAAGGCGGCTTCGACCTTGCCGCGGTGAGGCGGCTCCAGCAGCTCAAGACCGGCGCGCTGCTGGGCGCGGCGGTCGAGATGGGGGCGGTGCTCGGTCGTGTCCCGCCCGAGGGGCGCGCCCATCTCAGGGGCTATGCCCGCGATATCGGGCTTGCCTTCCAGATCGTCGATGACCTCCTCGATCACGAGGGCGATGAGGAAGCGGCGGGCAAGGCGCTGCGCAAGGATGCCGTTGCGAACAAGCAGACCTTCGTCTCGCTGCTCGGCGCGGCTTCGGCGCGCGAGCAGGCGCGGATGCTGGTCGATCAGGCGATCGCCCATCTGCGCCATCACGGCGCCGGCGCCGATCTCTTGCGCGCGCTTGCCCGCTATATCGTCGAGCGCGACCGATGAGCGCGCCCGCACACCGCATCGGGGTCTATCCCGGCACCTTCGATCCGATCACGCTCGGCCATGCGGACATCATCCGCCGTGGCGCCAAGCTGGTCGATCACCTCATCATCGGTGTCACCACCAATATCTCGAAAAGCCCGATGTTCAGCCCCGACGAGCGCATGGCGATGGTCGCGCGCGAGGTGGTTACGCTCGGTCTTTCAAATGTTTCGGTCACGGGCTTCAACGCGCTTCTGATGAAATTCGCCGAGGCCGAGGGGGCTGGCGTCATCGTCCGCGGGCTGCGCGCGGTCGCCGATTTCGAATATGAATACCAGATGGCGGGGATGAACCAGCAGATCAATTCGGCGATCGAGACCGTGTTTCTGATGGCCGATGTCAGCCTGCAACCGATCGCCTCGAAGCTGGTCAAGGAGATCGCGCTGTTTGGCGGCGATATCGGCCCCTTCGTCAGCCCGGTGGTGCGCGAGGATGTGCTTGCACGCGTCGCGACGCTGGGCAAGCTCGGCGAACTTTGACCCCGGCGGCGCTTGCCGTGCGCGGTTCATTGCCATGACAGCGAGGCGCCGCTATCGGCGGGCGCGGATTGCACGAAAGCACCTGATGAAGATCGCCGCTCCCGTCTCGCTTGCCCTTGCGCTCCTGCTTGCCGCCGCCCCGGCGGCGGCGAAGCACAAGCCCCGCTTCGCCCCCACCCCCGAGGCGACGACGCTGAGCCCGGCGGTCGATCCCGACCCCAGCCACGATCCCGATAATGTTCTTTTCCTTTATCTTTCGGATGGCGGCCGGGTCACCATCCGGCTGATGCCGAAATGGGCGCCGAATCACGTCGAACGGATCAAGACGCTGGTGCGCCAGCATTTTTACGATGGCATCATCTTCCACCGGGTGATCGACGGCTTTATGGCGCAGACCGGCGATCCCACCGGCACGGGCGAGGGCGGGTCGAAACTTCCCGACCTCAAGGCCGAATTCAATTCGATCCCGCATGTTCGCGGTTCGGTGTCGATGGCGCGGACCGATAGTCCCGATTCGGCGAACAGCCAGTTCTTCATCGTCTTCTATCCGCATTTCGCGCTGGACAAGCATTACACCAATTTCGGCCGGGTGATCGGCGGCATGCAATGGGTCGATCTGATCGCCCGTGGCGAGCCGCCCGAGCATCCCACCCGGATCGTCGAGGCGGCGATGGCCAGCGACCACCTTGCGCCGCCGCCCGCGCAGGAGGCCGCGCCGTCGATCCTGTCTGGCCCGAGCGAGCCGGCGGCACTGCCCGGCACGCATTGACGGCGGGGCGCTGCGTGCGCGTCGACAGCTTCGATTTCGATCTCCCGCCCGAGCGGATCGCGCTGCGCCCGGCACGGCCGCGCGATTCGGCCCGGCTGCTCGCGCTTGTGGGGAGGGCGAGCCTTGATCGCCGGGTCACCGATCTGCCGGCGCTACTGCGCGCGGGCGATGTCCTGGTGTTCAACGATACCCGCGTCATTCCCGCGCAGCTCGAAGGCCGGCGCGGTGCGGCGCGGATCGGGGTGACGCTTCACAAGCGCTGCGGCCCGCGCGTCTGGCAGGCCTTCGTGCGCAACGCGCGGCGGCTGTCCGAAGGCGATGCGATCGCCTTTGCCGACGAGGTGACCGGCATCGCCGAGCAGCGGCTGGCCGATGGCAGCTGGCGTATCCGCCTTGCCGGCACAGAGCCGGTCGAAGCCTTGCTGGCGCGCGCCGGCACCATGCCGCTGCCGCCCTATATCGCCAGCCGGCGCGGGATCGACGCCGCCGATCGGGAGGATTACCAGACGATGTTCGCAGCGCGCGACGGCGCGGTCGCCGCGCCCACTGCGGCGCTGCATTTCACCCCGGCGCTGCTCGCCGCGCTGGCCGAAACGGGGGTCGGCCACGAGACGCTGACATTGCATGTCGGCGCGGGCACCTTCCTGCCGGTGAAGGCGCAGGATACCTCCGGCCATGTCATGCATGCCGAGTGGGGGCGGATCGACGCGCAAGCCGCGGCGCGGCTCAATGCCGCGCGCGCCGCGGGCGGGCGGGTGGTCGCGGTCGGCACCACCTCGCTGCGGCTGCTCGAAAGCGCGAGCGGCGAGGATGGCAGCATCGCCCCCTTCGAGGGCGATACCGCGATCTTCATCACCCCCGGCTATCGCTTTCGCGCGATCGACGGGCTCCTTACCAATTTCCACCTGCCGCGCTCGACGCTGTTCATGCTGGTGAGCGCGCTCATGGGGCTCGACCGGATGCAGGCCGCCTATGCCCACGCCATTGCCGCGGGCTACCGCTTCTACAGCTATGGCGATGCCAGCCTGTTGATCCCCTGACGCGGCCCGTCAGGCCGGGTCCCATTCGACATGCAGCGCCTCAAGCCCCTGGAGCAGATAGGTCGGCTCATAGGCATAGCGGCGCGCGCCGGGCGGGCCGTGTTCGGCCTCGCAAATGCGGATGTCGCGGGTCCGCGCGAGGAACTGCTCCAGCGCCACGCGCACCTCCATCCGCGCGAGCGGCGCGCCGAGGCAGGCATGCGTGCCGCGGCTGAAGCTGATGTGGTCGCGCACATTCGGGCGGTCGAAGTCGAAGCGGTCGGGCTCGGGAAAATGCGCAGGGTCGCGGTTGGCGCCGCCGACATTGACGGTGAGGATCGCACCGGCGGGAATCGCGACCCCGGCGATCGCGGTTTGCTCAAGTGCGAGCCGCGAGAGGCATTTGACCGGGTTTTCGAGCCGCAGCACCTCCTCGATGAAATCGGGGATGCGCGACAGGTCGGCGCGCAGCTTCGCCTGCACCGCGCGGTTGTCGCCGAGCACGCGGAAGGCGAAGGCGAGCAGCCGCGCCGAGGTGTCCTGCCCGGCGCCGAACAGGAAGCAGGCGAGCCGGGTGACGGTGGCAAGCCCCGGCCTGCTGCCGTCGCGATAGGTGGCATGGACGAGATCGCTCATCATGTCGCCGCGCGGTTCGGCGAGCCGCGCTTCGAGATAGGCGCGAAAGCGCGGGGCGAGATGCGCCAGCGGATCGGACTGCGCCTTGTGCGCGGCATCGCCCATCTGCGTCGGCGGCGCCCCCAGTTCCTCGATCAGCCCGGCGCGGTCTTCCTCGGGCACGCCGAGCAGGTCGGCGATGACCAGCGTCGAGAGCGCATGCGCGAAATCCCGGGTGATCTCGCAGCCTTTGCGCGCGATGACGCCATCGACCAGCCGCACCACGAGGCCGCGCACGTAATCCTCGTTCGCCTTGAGCCGCGAATGGGTGAGAAGCTGGGTGAGCAGCGCGCGATTGGCGCCATGCTCGGGCGGGTCCATCGCCGCGAGATGGTCGGTCCAGGGCATTTCTCCGCGATGTTCGGCCAGCGCGGCGCGGATATCGCCATCGGGGGTGAAGGGCAGCGGCGGCAGCGGGCCGGTGACCGCCACCGCCGAGGAGAAACCGGCCGATTTCGTGCCCAGCACCTCCATCGCCGCGTCATAGCCCGTCACCATGAAGGCGCCGTGATGCGGTTCGCGCAGCACCGGGCAGCGCGCGCGCAGATGGGCGAGATAGGCCGGCGTGTCGTTGACGATCGCCGGATCGGTGAAGAAGTCGATTGTGTCGTAGTCGGCCATGGCCATCCTCTTGCGCGCAGCATCACCAGCGGCATGCTGGCCCTGTTCGCGGATAAAGGCTAGGCGCCTCGGCGATGATATCGCCCCGTTTCGCCTTCACGATCGACGCGCGCGACGGCGCGGCGCGCCGCGGCGCGATCGCCATGCGCCGCGGCACGATCCGCACCCCCGCCTTCATGCCGGTCGGCACCGCCGCGACGGTCAAGGCGATGAAGCCCGGGGAGGTGGCGGCGACCGGCGCCGACATTCTGCTGGGCAACACCTATCACCTGATGCTGCGCCCCGGCGCGGAACGGGTGGCGCGGCTTGGCGGGCTGCATCGCTTCATGCGCTGGGAGCGGCCGATCCTCACCGACAGCGGCGGCTATCAGGTGATGAGCCTGTCGTCGCTGCGCAAGATCACCGAGGAAGGGGTCAGCTTCGCCAGCCATATCGACGGCTCGCGCCATATGCTCAGCCCCGAGCGGTCGATGGAGATCCAGCGGCTGCTGGGCAGCGACATCGTCATGGCCTTCGATGAATGTCCGCGCGCCGACCGCCCGCGCGAGGAGATCGCCGCCTCGATGGCGATGAGCATGCGCTGGGCCGGGCGCAGCCGCGCCGCCTTCGATGCCGGCGGCGGGCATGCCGCAGATGCGGCGCTGTTCGGCATCCAGCAGGGCGCGCTCGACGAAGGGCTGCGGGCGGCGAGCGCGGCGGCGCTGACGGACATCGGCTTCGACGGCTATGCGATCGGCGGGCTGGCGGTGGGCGAGGGCCAGGCGGCGATGTTCGCGACGCTCGATTTCGCGCCCGCGCAATTGCCCGATGACGCCCCGCGCTACCTGATGGGGGTGGGCAAGCCCGATGACATCGTCGGCGCGGTCGAGCGCGGGGTCGATATGTTCGATTGCGTGCTGCCGACCCGCTCGGGGCGCAACGGGCAGGGCTTCACCTGGACAGGCCCGGTCAATATCCGCAACGCCCGCCATGCCGAGGACGAGGCGCCGCTCGATGCGCGCTGTTCCTGCGAGACCTGCACGCATTTCAGCCGCGCCTATCTGCACCATCTGGTCAGGAACGGCGAGATTCTCGGCGCGATGCTGATGACCGGGCACAATCTGTGGTTCTATCAGCGGTTGATGGAGGCGATCCGCGCGGCGATCACCGAGGGGCGCTATGCCGCCTTCGCGCGCCAGTTCCGCGTCGATTATGCATCGGGGCTGCGGCTGGGGCCATGAAAAAAGGCGGAGCCACTGGCCCCGCCCTGTTTCTTCACCGGCGCTGGCGGCTGCTCAGCGCGAATAGAACTCGACCACGAGGTTGGGTTCCATCTTCACCGGATAGGGCACCTCGTCGAGCGTCGGCACGCGGACATAGGTGGCCTTTTCGGTGCCGTCGGTCGAGACATATTCGGGCACGTCACGCTCGGGCAGGCTCTGCGCCTCGGCGATCAGCGCCATGTCCTTCGCCTTGGCGCCAAGGCTGATGACGTCGCCGGGGCGGACCTGGCGGCTGGCGATGTTGCAGCGGGTGCCGTTGACGAGGATGTGGCCGTGGCTGACGATCTGGCGCGCGGAGAAGATGGTCGGCGCGAACTTCGCGCGATAGACCACCATGTCGAGCCGGCGTTCCAGAAGGCCGATGAGGTTCTGGCCGGTATCGCCCTTCATCCGGCTGGCTTCCTGATAGGTCGCCTTGAACTGCTTTTCGGTGACGTCGCCGTAATAGCCCTTGAGCTTCTGCTTGGCGCGCAGCTGGATGCCGTAATCCGAGGTCTTGCCCTTGCGGCGCTGGCCGTGCTGGCCGGGGCCGTAGCTGCGGCGGTTGACCGAGCTTTTGGGGCGGCCCCAGATATTCTCGCCCATACGGCGATCGATCTTGTACTTCGATGACTTGCGCTTCGACACGGCGCTTTGCTCCAATCTGCTGCCATGGCGAAAATGCCTGGCTTCACTGCCCGGAATGCACCATCGCTGCCGCTTGCATCGATGCGGCCACCGCTTCACCGGAGTGCGGGGCCAATCGGGCCTGATCCGGCACGCGCAAGCGGCCGGGCCCATGTGAAGCGGCGCGCATGGCGAGGGGCGGCGGCAAAGTCAAGGCGAAAGCCGGCGTGCCAAACCCGTCGAAATACGCGAGACCGTCAAATTACCGTCATCGAAGGCGCCTAGCGGCCGGGAAGCAATCACCGGGACACCGCGCATGGCACAAAAGGTACGCGAGAAGGTCGAGGCGGCGCTGGGCGAGGTGCGGGTCGAGAACCGCTTCTGGGAACGCGCCTTCGCCTTTGCCTTCCAGGGGCTGGTCTATGCCCAGATCTGGGAGGACCCGGTGGTCGATATGGCCGCGCTCGACATTCCCGCGGGCGGGCGCATCGTCACCATCGCCAGCGGCGGCTGCAATGCGCTTTCCTATCTCGTCGCCGATCCGGGGCAGGTGGTGGCGATCGACCTCAACACCGCGCATATCGCGCTTGGCCGGCTGAAAAGCGCCGCGCTGCTCCATCTGGCGGGGCAACGCGAATTCGCACGCTTCTTCGCCGAAGCCGACAGTGCCGCCAACATCGCCGCCTACGAGCGCCACATCCGCGCGCATCTCGACGAGACCAGCCGGCGCTATTGGGAAGGCCGCGACCTTGCCGGCCGGCGCCGCATCTCGGGCTTCGCGCGCGGGGTCTACAAGCGCGGGCTGCTGGGCGGCTTCATCGGCACCGCGCATCTCATCGCCCGGCTCTACCGCGTCGATCCGCGCGAGATGCTGCGCGCGCAGACGCTCGACGAACAGCGCCAGATCTTCGAGGCGCGGATGGCGCCGATCTTCGACAAGCGCTTCGTGCGCTGGCTGTGCGACCAGCCCGCCTCGCTGTTCGGCCTCGGCATTCCGCCCGCGCAATTCGATGCGCTGGCCGGCGACCGGGCGATGGCCGATGTGCTGCGCCGGCGGCTCGAAAAGCTTGCCTGCGATTTTCCGCTGTCGGAAAACTATTTCGCGCGGCAGGCCTTCGGCCGGCGCTATGACACGCGCGAGGGCAATGTCCTGCCGCCCTATCTCGCGCCCGAAAACCACGCAACGCTGCGCGAGCGCGCTTCGCGCATCGCCTGGCGCCACGGCGACATGACTGGCTGGCTGGCCGGCGAGGGCGCGGCCAGCATCGACCGCTATGTCCTGCTCGACGCGCAGGACTGGATGGACGATCGCCAGCTCAACGCGCTGTGGGCCGAGATTACCCGCACCGCGAAACCGCGCGCGCGCGTGCTGTTTCGCACCGCCGCCGAGCCTTCGCTGCTGCCGGGGCGCGTTGCCGGAGATATCCTCGCCCGCTGGCGCTATGATGCCGAACGCTCGGCTGCGGCCACCCGCAACGATCGTTCGTCGATCTATGGCGGCGCGCATCTCTATGTCTTCGGGGGTTGAGGTGACGGCGCACGCCGTGCGGATGGACGAGATCTATCGCCTCCAGCGCCACTTCTACGACGTCACCCGCAAATATTACCTCCTCGGGCGCGACGAGGCGGTGCGCGGGCTTGCGGTTCCCGCGGCCGGCACCGTGCTCGAAGTGGGCTGCGGCACCGCGCGCAATCTTGTCGCCCTTGCCCGGCGCTATCCGCGCGCCAGCGTCTTCGGCATCGACATCTCGCGCGCGATGCTGGCGAGCGCGGCAACGCGCATCGCCCGCGAGCGGCTGGGCGCGCGGGTTTTCACCGCCACCGCCGATGCCACCAGCTTCGATCCCTCCGGGCATTTCGGCCGCGCGCGCTTCGATCGCATCCTGTTCAGCTATACGCTCTCGATGATCCCCGACTGGCCGCGCGCGCTCGAGCATGCCGCCGGGCTGCTCGCGCCGGGCGGGGTGCTGTCGATCGTCGATTTCGGAGATCAGCAGCGCTTGCCCGGCTGGTTCCGCCGCGCTCTGCGCGCCTGGCTCGCGCGCTTCGAAGTCACCCCGCGCGACGGGCTCGCCACCGCCATCGCCGAGATCGCCCATCGGCAGGGACTTGCGGGCCGGTATCAACAGATATACCGAGGCTATTGTCAGACCGCGATTTTATCAGCCGATTAACGCCTGCCCTTGGACCCGGTCAGCGCGGTCAGCACGCCGCGCATCGTGCGCACTTCGAGGTGGTTCCAGCCGGGCTTGGTCAGCATGTTGCGCAAGGTCAGCCGGGTCGCGGCGGCGCGGGCGGGCGGAAAGAAATAGTCGCGCGCGTCAAGCTCTGCCTCGAAATGGCTGATCAGCCCTTCGAGCTCGGCCTGCGGCGCGGGCGGCAGCAGCGCTTGGGCCGAGGGCTGGGCAAGGCCGCTGGCGAGCTTCGACCATTCATAGGCACACAGGATCACCGCCTGCGCGAGATTGAGCGAGGCAAAGGCGGGGTTGACCGGCACCGTCACGATCGCCCGCGCGAGCGCGACATCGCCGGTTTCGAGCCCGGCGCGTTCGGGGCCGAAGACGATCGCTGCGCGCCCTTCGGCGCCATGGATCGCGCGCGCCGTCGCCTCGGGGGTAAGCACCGGCTTGGTGACGCCGCGCTTGCGCACCGTGGTCGCATAGACATGCGTGCAATCACCCGTTGCCTCGGCGAGCGTTTCATGGACCCGCGCGCCCGCCAGCACCGCGTCGGCGCCCGCCGCTGCCGGGCCGGCGGCGGGATTGGGCCACCCGTCGCGCGGGGCAACCAGACGCATCTCGGTCAGCCCGAAGTTGAGCATCGCCCGCGCCGCCTTGCCGATGTTCTCGCCAAGCTGCGGGCGGACAAGGACGATGACCGGCGGGGTCATCGGCAAAGGCTTTTGCGCCGGTGCGCGGCCGTCACGTCTCGCCCACTTCGCGCACGCTGCTGGCGAATTCCTCGAAATCGCGCGCCTCGCTGAAATCGCGATAGACCGAGGCGAAGCGGATATAGGCGACGCTGTCGAGCTGGCGCAGCCCTTCCATCACCATCTCGCCGATCGCCGCCGAGGCGACCTCGCTTTCGCCCAGCGTCTCGATCTGGCGCTGCACGCCCGAGACGAGCTGGTCGAGCCGCTCCTGCGCGACCCCGCGCTTGCGGCAGGCGAGCGCGACCGACTGCTCGATCTTGGCGCGGTCGAAGGGTTCGCGCCGCGGCTCGCCGCCGTCGGCATGGGCGCTCGCCTTGACCACGGTGATATCGCGAAGCTGGACGCGCTCGAAGGTGGTGAAGCGCGCGCCGCAGCTCTCGCACTGCCGGCGGCGGCGGATTGCGGTATTGTCCTCGGTCGGACGCGAATCCTTCACCTGGCTGTCGTCATGGGCACAGAACGGGCAGCGCATGGATCAGGACGCTTCGGCAACGAGCGGGCTTGGGCCTCGCCCCCCTTGCCTGTTCCTGTCGGCGCACCGTTCGCCGCTGCGCGAGGACCATGGCCCTCGCATCAATATTCCAGTCCCTGATAGATCGGGAAGCGTGCGCACAGCTCCTCGGCGCGGCGGCGCACCGACGCTTCGGCCTGCGCGTCGCCCGCCTCGCCATTGCGGCGCAGGCCCTCGACCACCTCGGCGATCCATTCACCGATCTGGCTGAACTCCTCCTCGCCGAAGCCGCGGGTGGTGCCCGCGGGCGTGCCAAGGCGGATGCCCGAAGTGACGAAGGGCTTTTCGGGATCGTTGGGAATGCCGTTCTTGTTGCAGGTGATCGCGGCGCGGTCGAGCGCCTTTTCGGCATGCTTGCCCTTGGCATTGAACGGCCGCAGATCGACGAGCATCAGATGATTGTCGGTGCCGCCCGAGACGATGCCGAGCCCGCAGGCCATGAGGCTTGCGGCCAGCGCCCTTGCATTGGCCTGGACCGCGCGCGCATAGACCTTGAATTCGGGGGTCATCGCCTCGGCGAAGGCGACCGCCTTGGCGGCGATGGTATGCACCAGCGGTCCGCCTTGCAGCCCGGGGAAGATCGCGCTGTTGATCTTTTTGGCGATACCCTCGTCGTTGGTCAGGATGATGCCCGAACGCGGGCCGCGCAGACTCTTGTGCGTCGTCGTCGTCGTGACATGCGCGTAAGGCACCGGCGAGAGATGGACGCCGCCCGCGACAAGGCCCGAGAAATGGCTCATGTCGGCCATCAGCCAGGCGCCGACCTCATCGGCGATCTCGCGGAAGCGCGGGAAATCCCAGAAGCGCGAATAGGCGGTGCCGCCGCAGATGATGAGCTTGGGCTTGTGCTCGCGCGCGAGACGCGCGACCTCGTCCATGTCGATGAGATGGTCATCGGGGCGCACGCCATAGGCAATGGGTTTGAACCATTTGCCGCTCATGTTGACCGGCGAGCCATGCGTCAGATGGCCACCGGCATTGAGGTCGAGCCCCATGAAACTGTCGCCGGGCTGGAGCAGCGCGAGGAACACCGCCTGGTTCATCTGGCTCCCGGAATTGGGCTGGACGTTGGCGAAGCCCGCACCGAACAGCGCCTTGGCGCGCTCGATCGCCAGCGTTTCGATCTCGTCGACATATTCGCAGCCGCCGTAATAGCGCTTGCCCGGATAGCCCTCGGCATATTTGTTGGTGAGGATCGAGCCCGATGCTTCGAGCACCGCGCGGCTGCAGATGTTCTCGCTGGCGATCAGCTCGATGAAATCGCGCTGGCGGGTCAGTTCCTTAGCCACCCAGCCCGCGATCTCGGGATCGCGCGCGGCAAGGCCGTCGGTGAAGAAGCCGCGCGGGGTGACGGCGGTCAGCGTCCGGGTGGTCATGCGGTTTCAGCCTTCATCGCGCAGGCCCCGGCGATCGCGGGGTGGGAGAGCTTGGCGACGCGGCGCTGGTGGCGCTCGCCGGCAAAGGCGGTGGAAAGAAAGGCCTCGATGCAGGCCCTGGCCATGTCGGCGCCGATCAGCCGCGCGCCGAGCGCGATGACATTGGCATCGTTGTGCGAGCGGGCAAGCCGCGCCGACAGCGGCTCGGCGACCTGCGCGCAACGCGCGCCGGGATGGCGGTTGACGGCGATGGCGATGCCGATCCCCGAGCCGCACAGCGCGATGCCGCGCTCGGCCCGGCCCTCGGCGATGTGGTTGGCGATGGCATAGCCGTAATCGGGGTAATCGACCGAGGCCTCGCTGTCCGATCCGAGATCAGTGACCTCGTGCCCCTGTTCGGCAAGCCACTGCGCCAGCTCGCGCTTGAGCGAAAAGGCGGCGTGGTCGGATGCGATGGCAATGCGCATGGCGGATCTCTTCGGGTCCGGCGTCGCGGCCGGGCTGGCGGGGGACTCAACGGGGCTCCCTTACTGCGCATTTGTCGCGAGCGCGAAGCGGTTTTTGCCGGCAATCAACATCGCTGCTGCGACAAAAGGTGACGAGATGCGATTTGACTGCAACAAGCGTGCGGAACATGCGCGACGCGAAACCGTTGTGGTGCGCAGGGCTTTTGGCCGCCACCGCCGGCTTCAGTGGGGCAACCGGAGATTTGGATGGCGATGGAGCGACGCCGGCGGCATATCGTGTTCGGTGTGCTTGCAGCGCTGGCCGCCGTCCTGCTGGGGTGGGGGATTTTTCACCGCCCGGAGGCGCCTGCCGCGTCGCCGCCCGCGGTGCCGGTGGTGGTGCAAGCCGCCGTCATTCGCGATTTCGCCACCAGCACGCGCGCGATCGGCGCGGCGCGGGCCTGGACCAGCGACACGATCTACGCGCAGGTCAGCGGCCGGCTGATCCGCGTCGCCTTCCGCGAGGGCAGCGAGGTCCATGCCGGCGACGTTCTCGCCGAGGTCGATCCCGCGCCCTATCGCGCCGTGCTTCTCCAGCAGCTTGGCACGCTGCACCGCGACGAGGCGCTGCTGGCCGAGGCGCGGCTCAATCTCAGGCGCTACCAGCTTCTCGCGCAGCAGGATTCGATCGCCCGCCAGACCTATGAGGACCAGAAGGCCGCGGTCGCGCAGGCGCAGGGCACGGTCGAACTCGACGAGGGGCTGGTGGCTGCCGCCCGGGTCAATCTCGACTGGTGCAAGATCCGCGCGCCGATCACCGGCCGTGCGGGAGTGCGGCTGGTCGATGTCGGCAATCTCGTCAGCGCCGGCGGCTCGACCGCGAGCACCGCCGCCACCGCCGCTGCCACCAGCAACGCGCCGGCGGCGAGCCAGACGGGTACCGGCATCCTCGTCATCAACCAGATCGTGCCGATCGCGGTGACCTTCACCCTGCCCGAGGACGAGTTTTCGCATATGCGGCGGATTTCCAGCGGGTTCCGCGCGCCGCTCGCGGTCGAGGCGACCAGCCAGGAGAACGGGGCGGTGCTCGGCGAGGGGCAGGTCGCGATCGCCGACAATGCGGTCGATCCCGCGACCGGCACCGTCGAGCTCAAGGCGCGTTTCGAAAATCGCGAACGCCGGCTGTGGCCGGGGCAGTTCGTCAATGTGAAGCTTGCCGGCGAGACGCTGGCGCATGTCACGGTGATCCCGCTGATCGCGGTCAACCGCGGGCCGCAGGGCAGCTTCGTCTTCGTCGTCGGACGCGACCGGACGGTGGCGATGCGGCCGGTCGTGGTGCTGGCGAGCGAGGGTGGCGAGGCGGCGATCGGCCGCGGGCTCCAGCCCGGCGAACGCGTCGTCACCGACGGACAGATGGCGCTGCGGCCGGGCGCGCGGGTGCGCCTGGTCCAGCCCGGGGGTGCGCCGGGGGCGTGAACATCTCGCGGATTTTCATCGCGCGTCCGGTGGCGACGGCGCTGCTCGCGATCGCGGTGCTGCTGATCGGCACGGTCGCCTATCTGAGCCTGCCGGTGGCGCCGCTTCCCAATGTCGATTTCCCGACGGTGCAGGTCAATGCCGCGCTGCCCGGCGCGAGCGCGGTCACCATGGCGTCGAATGTGGCAACCCCGCTCGAACGCCAGTTCTCGGCGATCCCGGGGATCACCCAGATGACCTCGTCGTCGTCGCTCGGCACCACCGGGATCACGCTGCAATTCCAGCTCAACCAGACGATGGAATCGGATTTCCAGCAGGTCCAGGCGGCGATCAACGCGGCGAGCGCGCAATTGCCCTCGAACCTGCCGGCGCAGCCGACGATCCGCCGGGTCAACCCGTCCGACGCGCCGATCATGGTGCTGACGATGAGTTCGGATACGCTGCCGCTCGACCAGGTCGATAATTATGCCGACATCATCTTCTCGCAGCAGGTCTCGCGAATCCAGGGGGTGGGGCTTGTCACCATCGGCGGTGAGCAGAAGCCGGCGGTGCGCATCCGCCTCGATCCGCGCAAGATCGCCGCGCGCGGGCTGCAATACGACAATGTGCGCGCCGCGATCGTGGCCCAGACGACCAACCAGCCCAAGGGCGCCTTCACCGGGCCCAAGCAGGCGCTGACCGTCTATGCCAACGACCAGATCCTCGATGCGCAGGGCTGGAAGAACCTGATCGTCGGCTATTCGAAAGGCGCGCCGATCCGGATTTCGGACATCGGCGATGCGGTGCAAAGCGTCGAGAACGACCAGATCATGGCCTATGCCGCGCCCGGCCGGGGCAATGCCGATCCCGCCTTCAAGCCGGGGCAGACGATCCTCCTCGTCGTCTTCAAGCAGCCCGGCGCCAATGTCATCGATACGGTGCGGATGATCAAGGCGGCGCTGCCGCAGATGGAGCGCAGCATCCCGCCCGGGATCACCGTTCATATCCTGCGCGACGGCACCCAGACCATCCAGGCGTCGGTGTTCGACGTCGAGAAGACCCTGCTGATCACCATGGCGCTGGTGGTGATCGTCATCTTCCTGTTCCTGCTCGACCTGCGCGCGACGCTGATCCCGAGCGCGGTGATCCCGCTGGCGCTGCTCGGCGCGACGGGCTTCCTCTATCTCGCCGGCGACACGCTCGACAATCTGTCGCTGATGGCGCTCAGCATCGCGGTCGGTTTTGTCGTCGATGACGCGATCGTCATGGTCGAGGTGATCTGGAAGCATCTCGAACGCGGCGAAAAGCCGCTTGCCGCCGCGCTCGCCGGTTCGGGCGAGGTCGGCTTCACCGTGCTCGCGATCTCGATCTCGCTGATCGCGGTGTTCACCCCGCTGATGTTCATGAGCGGCATCGTCGGGCTGTTGATGCGCGAGTTCGCGGTGGCGCTGAGCGCGGCGGTGATCATGTCGGTGATCCTGTCACTGTCCTTCACCGCGATGCTGTGCGGCCAGTTCCTCAAGCCGCCGCATCCGCACCGCCACCGCATTGTCCAGGCGCTCGATCGCGGATTCCATCGGCTGGAGAAAAGCTATGAACGCGGGCTGGATCGGGTCATGCGCCACCGGCTGGCGACGCTGATCGTCTTTCTCGTCTCGCTCTCGCTCGCCATCGGCATGTATGCGACCGCGCGGACTGGCTTCTTTCCGCAGCAGGATACCGGCTTTCTCGGCGGGGTGCTGCTGACATCGCAGGACGCCTCGATCGCCAAAATGCGCGAGAAGATCGAGGCGGTGACGCAGGTCATCGATTCGGACCCCGCGGTCGCGGGCACCGGGGTGTTCGTCGGCATCAACAGCACCAGCCAGGCGATGCTGTTCATCCAGTTGAAGCCGCGCGACGAGCGCAGCGCCGATGCCGATCAGATCATCGCCCGGCTGCGCCCCCGGCTCGAGCGCGTCGTCGGCGCGCAGACCTTCCTGCAATCGCGTCAGGACATCAATATCGGCGGGCGGCTGGGCCAGGCGCAATATCAGTACACACTGTCCGATTCCAGTCTCGACGAGCTCAACGCCTGGGCGCCGAGGCTGCTCGCGGCGATGCAGAAGCTGCCTGAACTGAAGGATGTCAGCTCGGACCAGCGGTCGAAGGGCGGCGCGCTCAACCTCACCATCGACCGCGATGCCGCGGCGCGCTTCGGCATCACCCCGACCGCGATCGACAACGCGATCTACGGCATGATCGGCCAGGACGAGGTGACGCAGTATTTCACCCAGCAGAACAGCTACCATCTCGTCGTCGAGGCGTTGCCCGAGCTTCAGGCCGACCCCGGCCTTCTGAACTGGATATATCTGCTCTCGCCGATCACCGGCAAGACCGTGCCGCTGTCGCTGTTCGTCCATGCAACGCCCGGCACCAATCTCGTCACGGTCAATCATCAGGGCGAGTATCCGGCGGCGACACTGTCGTTCAATCTCGCGCCGGGCACCTCGCTGAGCGAGGCGACCGCGGCGATCACGAAACAGCAGAGCGATCTCGGTGCCCCGCCGACGCTGACCGGCTCGTTCCAGGGCAACGCCCAGGCCTTCCAGGAATCGCTGTCCTCCGAGCCGGTGCTGATCCTTGCCGCGCTGATCGCGGTCTATGTGATTTTGGGGGTGCTTTACGAGAGCTTCATCCACCCGCTGACTATTCTTTCGACGCTGCCCTCGGCCGGGGTCGGTGCGCTGCTTGCGCTGCGCTTCGCGGGCTTCGACCTCAACGTCATCGGCATCATCGCGATCATCCTCCTCATCGGCATCGTCAAGAAGAACGGGATCATGATCGTCGATGTCGCGATGCGGCTCGAACGCGAGGAGGCGTTGAGCGCCGAGGAAGCGGCGACCCGGGCCTCGATCGAGCGCTTCCGCCCGATCCTGATGACCACCGCCTGCGCCATGCTCGGTGGCTTGCCGATGATCCTGATGGGCGGCACCGGCTCCGAATTCCGCCGGCCGCTCGGCTATGCGATCGTCGGCGGGCTGGCGGTGAGCCAGGTGCTGACCCTGTTCACGACGCCGGTGATCTATACCTACCTCGACCGGCTGCGGCGCCGGCCGCGCGACGAGGGCGAGGGCAGGGCGCGATCGAAACCGGCACCCGCCCCGATCTGATCCTGCGCCGGGCGTTGCGCCGTCGCATCGCTTTGTGACACGATGCGCTAGCGCCAGCTTTTGAGCCACATCCAATGTTCGAAGCTGCTGCGGCCGGCATGCAGCGGGGCGGCGGCAAGGATCGGGTAGAACCAGCCGAACAGGCCCATCGCCAAGGCGAGCGCGGCCGGGGCGAGCCAGCGGATCAGATCGGCGCGCTGCCACAGCCGATCGAGCGCCAGCGCAAGCGCCGCCATCAGAAAGCTCGACGGCAGCAGATAGTGATAATAGAACTGCACCGGCTTGGCGGCGATCAGCCAGAGCGCAAGGCTGGCGAAGAACAGGGCCGCCGCCATCGCCGCATCCGCCCGGCCCCGCCAGCCGGCCCACAGGCACCACACGATCGCCGGCAACCCGGCAAGCATGGTGAAGGGGTTGCCGATCAGCACGATCCCGCGCCAGGCACCGTCGGTGTTCTCGTAAAGATACCAGATCGCCCGCCAGTTCGCGATCCACTGGTACCACACGCTCTGGTAGGGGTGATGGGTTCGCACGCTTTCCTGAAGCGCGAACATCGTGTGATGCCAGGCAAGCAACATCAGCGGGCTGAGCGGCTGCGGACGGTAGAAGAAGGCCGGCAGAAAGGTCAGCCAATAGATCGCGAGCGGCACCGAGGTTAGCCAGAACAGCACTTCGGTCAGCGAAAGCGCCGGAAAGGGTGGTGGATGCCGCAAGGCCCTGCCGCCCGCCGTCTCGCGCCACGGTGCTCGGCGAAGCACGCGCACGCCCGATAGTGCGATGACCAGCGCGCCGAGCACCGGCGCCACGCTCCATTTCGCGCCGAGCGCCAGGCCAAGGCTCACGCCCGCGATCGCAAGCCGCCAGCGCGCCTGCTTCGCCCGCCGCGCCGCCGCCGCGACCTGCCACAGCGCGATCATCGCAAAGCCCGCCATTGCCATGTCGAGCATGGCGATCCGGCTTTGCACGAACCACAGGAAATCGCTGGCCAGCAGGATCATGCCGGCGATCGCCGCGAAACGTTGCAGGCTTGCCCACCACAAGGCACGGCCAAAGGCGAAAAGGCCGAGCGCGCCGATGAGCGCGCTTGGCAGCCGCCAGCCGAGCGGACGGTCGCCGAACAGGCGGATGCCGGCGGCGATCAGTTCCTTGCCGACCAGCGGATGTTCGGCATTGGCCAGACGCAGCACCAGCAGCGATCGCGCCGCCGGCACATAATGGACCTCGTCGAAATACATCTTGGTGGGGATGGCGAGGTGCCAGCCGGCGAGCAGCGCGAACAGCAGCGCGAGCGCGACGCACCAGCCCAGCGGATCCTTTGCGCGCTCATCGGCCTGCTTCATGGCACGGCGATAGGGGGCGGTGTTGCCCTGCGCAACGGCTTGCCCTGCCGGGGCCGCCGCCCTAGAGCCGCGCCATGAAGCGCACCACCGGCCAGAACCGCGAGATCACCGCCCGCTGGCGCCCGGCCACCCGCGCCGTGCGCGGCGGCAGCTGGCGCTCCGAGCAGGGCGAGACCAGCGAGGCGATCTATCTGACCTCGGGCTATTGCTACGAGGATGCCGCAACGCCTGCCGCGCGCTTCGCCGGCCAGGCGCCGGGGATGACCTATTCGCGCACGCAGAACCCCAGCGTGCAAATGCTCGAAGAGCGGATCGCGCTGATGGAAGGCGCCGAAGCCTGCCGCGCGCAGGCCAGCGGCATGGCGGCAATGTCGAGCGTGCTGCTCTGCCAGCTCAGCCAGGGCGATCACATGGTCATCGCGCGCGCCGCCTTCGGCCCGACGCGCTGGGTCACCGACAATCTGCTGCCGCGCTTTGGCATCGCCTGCACCGCGATCGACGGGCGCGACCTTGAGGCGTGGCAGGACGCGATTCGCCCGAATACGAAGATCTTCTTCTTCGAGACCCCGGCAAATCCGACGATGGACATCGTCGATATCCGCGCGGTTTCCGAGATCGCCCATCGCCACGGCATCACCGTCGTCGTCGACAACGCCTTTGCGACCAGCGCGCTGCAACGCCCGCTCGAACTCGGCGCCGATATCGTCGCCTATGCCGCGACCAAGCTGATGGACGGGCAGGGCAGGGTGCTTGCGGGAGCGATCGCGGGAAGCGCCGATTTCATCAACAACAAGCTGCTGCCCTTCCAGCGCAACACCGGCAACACGCTGTCGCCGTTCAACGCCTGGGTGGTGCTGAAGGGGCTCGAAACGCTGGAGCTGCGCGCGGTGCAGCAGGCAAAGAACGCGCTTACGGTCGCGCGCTTTCTCGAAGGCCGGGTGCCGCAGCTGCTGCATCCCGGGCTTCCCAGCCATCCGCAGCATGCGCTGGTGCAGGCGCAGATGAAGGCGGCAGGCTCGGTGTTCGCCTTCACCGTCGAGGGCGGCCGCGCGGCGGCCTGGAAGCTGCTCGACGCGCTTGAGCTCATCGATATCTCGAACAATATCGGCGATACCAAAAGCCTGATGACGCATCCCGCCTCGACCACCCATTCGAGCCTCACCCCCGAGGTGCGCGCTGACATGGGGGTGAGCGAGGGCATGCTGCGGCTCAGCGTCGGGCTGGAGGATTGCGAGGATCTGATCGAGGATCTTGCCCAGGCGCTCGCCTGCGCCGGATTGTAGGCGCGCGGGATTGTGATCGCGCGCCGGGGGCGCTAGCATTGCGGCATGAAGGAGCTTTTCCAGCACGCCGCCATCACTGACGGGATCACCGTGCGGGTCGCGGTCAATTTCCTGCCCGAGCAGTCGCGCATCGAGGCGGGGAACTGGTTCTGGGTCTATCATATCCGCATCGAGAACGGCAGCGACCAGACCGTGCAACTGCTGCGGCGGCACTGGCGGATCACCGACGGCAACGGGGCGGTCGACATGATCGACGGCGATGGCGTGGTCGGCGAACAGCCGGTGCTGCGCCCCGGTCAGAGCCATGATTATGTGTCGGGCTGCCCGCTTGGCACGCCCACCGGCAGCATGCAGGGCCAATATACCTTTCGCCGCGGCGACGGCTCGCAGTTCCTCGCCGCGATCCCGCATTTCCCGCTGGCGGCGCCCGCCACCGCCGGGTGAGCGCGTGGCGATGAGGCGCCGGCGCGCGGGGCCGCGGGTGTGAAGCGGACCCATCTTCCGCTCAACGCGCTGCGCGTGTTCGACGCTGCCTCGCGGCATCTGTCCTTCACCCGCGCCGCCGATGAGCTGGCGGTGACCCCGGCCGCGGTCGGCCAGCAGATCCGCGCGCTCGAGGACCTGCTGGGGGTGGTGCTGTTCCGCCGCACCAGCAAGGGGCTGGAACTGACCGAGGAGGCCGCGGCGGGCCTTTCGGGGCTGCGCAGCGGCTTCCTCCATATAGAGGATGCGGTGCAGGCGATGCAGGTTGGCCAGTCCAGCCACGTCTATACCATCGCCGCGCCGCGCGACCTGTTCGCCGGGTGGTTCGCGCCCCGGCTCGCCGCGTTCCGCGCCACCGCGCCCGAAGCGCGCTTCGTGCTGGTCGATGGCGATCTCACCGATTTCACCGAAGCCAATCTCGATCTCGCGCTGCGCTGGGCCGAGGGGCCGGGCGATCTCGAAGGCGTGGCGCTCGGCCCGGCGCGCCGGGTGACGGTGGGCGAAGGTGCCTGGATCGCATGGCCGGGCGACGGGCCGCCCGATGGCGAGGCGCAGGCACCGTTGCGCGTCGGCGATGCGGGGCAGGCACTGGCCGCGGTCGCGGCGGGGATGGGCAAGGCGCGGGTGCCGCTGCTGCTCGCCGAAGGCTGGCGCGCGCTCGGGCGGATTTCCGGCTGGGCGGACGAGGAAGCGTGCCGCCGCGCCTATTGGCTGGTCGCGCCGCTGCCGCAATGGCGGCAAAAGAAGGTCAAGGCGCTCGTCTCCTTCCTGGTCGGGTGAGCATCAGATCCCCGAGGCGACGACCGGTGCGATGATCAAACGGTCGAGCAGTTCGGCGCCCTGCTCGACATCGACCCGACCATCGGCCTCCAGCCACCAGCTCAGCAGTTCGACCATGGCGCTGGCGACGAAACGATGCGAAAGATCGGTCGGCAGCCAGCCGTCGCGATGCGGCACCGCCGCGGTGACCTCACGCGAGACCGCGATGATCTCGGCGCGAATCGCCCTTGCCGCCCCGCCGGTGAGCAGCGCGCGCCACACCGGGCGCTGCGCATCGACATAGCGCAGGATCGCCCGGCAGGCCTCGCGCGTGTTGTGCGCGGTGCCCAGCGCCGGCACCGACAGCCCGACCAGCTCGCGGATCTGGTCGGCGGCGACATCGTTGAGCAGTTCCGCCTTGGTCGGATAGTGGCGATAGAAGGTCGCATAGCCGACGCCCGCGGCCTCGGTGATCGCGCGGATGGTCACCGCTTCGAGCGGGCGCGTCTCGATCAGCGCCAGCAGCGCGGCATGCAGCGCCCGGCGTGACCGGGTGATGCGCGCATCCTCGCGCCTCAGGGGAGAGAGGCTTGCCAATTCTTGATCCTATTCCATGTACCAGCCGTGGCTGACAACCAGCGATTGTCCGGTCAAGGCCTTGGTGGGAAAGGCGGCGAACAGCAGCGCCACCTCGGCGACATCCTCAGGCGTGGTGAATTCGCCATCGACCGTCTGGCCAAGCATCACCCGCTTCACCACCTCTTCCTCGGTGATGCCGAGCTCGCGGGCTTGCTCGGGGATCTGCCGATCGACCAGCGGGGTGCGCACGAAACCGGGGCAGACGACATTGGCGCGCACGCCTTTGGCCGCGCCCTCCCTGGCGATCACCCGGGCCAGCCCCAGCAGCCCGTGCTTGGCGGTGACATAGGCCGATTTGAGCGGCGAGGCTTCCTTTGAATGAACCGAGCCCATCAGGATGACGCTGCCGCTGCCCTGCGCATACATATGCGGCAGGACGGCGCGGGTGGTCAGGAAGGCGCCGTCGAGGTGAATCGCCAGCATCCGCTTCCAGTCGCTGAAGGCGTAATTCTCGATCTGGTTGACGATCTGCACCCCGGCGTTGGAGACCAGCACATCGATCCGGCCCCACCGCGCCATCACCGCAGCGACCCCGTCGTTGACCGATGCCTCGTCGGTGACATCCATCACCAGCGCGATGGCGCCGGCCGCGCCGGCCGCGTTGAGTTCGGCGGCGGTGTTTTCGGCCGCCTCCCGGTTGATGTCGGCGATCGCCACCATCGCCCCGGCCGTGGCGTAGCGCCGGGCGATGGCGCGGCCGATGCCGCTGGCCGCGCCGGTCACGATCGCGATCCTGTCCTCAAGCGTCACGCAGGTCTCCTGTCGATGGATGGGGTGGGAAAGGCCGCTCCGAGCAGCGCTTCGGCATCGGCGCGGGTGTCGATGTCGCGCAGGAAGGCCGCGCGCGGGGTGTCGAACCAGGCGACCAGCGCGGGGTTCGCATCGATGAAGCCGCGCGGCGTCGGGGCACCCGGCGCGGCCAGTGCGCGCGCCACCGCTTGCGGCAGGATGACCGGATTGCCGCGCTGCCCCGCGTGGCGAGGGATCGTGACGCGGTCGGGGTCGGCGCGAAAATGCGCGGCGAGCGCGGCGATGTCGGCTCGCGTCAGCAGCGGCTGGTCGGCCAGCGCGATGACGATCCCGGGCGCGCGCAGCGCGGTGGCGCCAAGCCCGGCGATGATCGAGCTGTGCGGCCCGCTGTCGGCGAGCGGATTGACGATGATCCGGCAGGCGATGCCGGCCAGCGCCGCTTCGATTTCCGCCGCCGCTTGCGCGTTCACCACCACCACCAGCGGCCAGCCCTGCGCGGCATGGAGCGCGGCGCTGCGGCGAATCAGCGGCTCGCCGCCGATCGGCAGCAGCAGCTTGTCGATGCCGTGCATGCGCCGCGAGCGCCCTGCGGCGAGCAGAATGGTTTCGAGCGGAAAAGCGGCGCGAGGCATGGCCCGCTCTTGCCCGATTGCGCGCGGTTGCGGAAGCGGTTGCGGTGCGCGGCGATTGTGACAATAGCTGTCACAAAGGAGTCACGAAGCCGGTCTAACGGCAGGGCGTTGGTTTGGGACAGCTCGGAGAATAACCATGTTTCGCAAGTTTGCGGTTGCCTTTGCCGGGGCGGCGATGCTCGCCGGAACGGCGCAGGCCGATACCTTCACCGGCGCCGGCGCGACTTTTCCCGCGCCCGTCTATACAGCCTGGGCATCGGCCTATAAGACCGCGACCGGCAATGAGCTCAATTATCAGGCGATCGGCTCGGGCGGCGGGATCCGCCAGATCAAGGCGAAAACCGTCGATTTCGGGGCGTCCGACAAGCCGTTGCAAGCCAGCGAGCTCAACAGCTCGGGGCTGATGCAGTTCCCGACGGTGATCGGCGGCGTCGTGCCGATCGTCAACATCCCCAATCTCGCCGCCGGGCGCATGAAGCTGTCGGGGCCGCTGCTCGCCGCGATCTTCATGGGCCAGGTTCGCCGCTGGGACGATCCGCAGATCAAGCGGATGAACCCCGGGCTTGCCTTGCCGGCGCTGCCGATCACCGTGGTGCACCGCTCGGACGGTTCGGGCACCTCGTTCATCTTCACCTCGTTCCTGTCGGACACCAGCCCCGAATGGAAGAGCAAGGTCGGCGCGAATGATTCGGTCAACTGGCCGACCGGCCTTGGCGGCAAGGGCAATGACGGCGTTGCCGCCTTCGTCAAGCAGACGGTGGGCGCGATCGGCTTTGTCGAATATATCTACGCGCGCAAGGATACCGTCGCCTACACGCTGGTGCAGAACAAGGCCGGGCAGTTCCCGCAGCCGACCCCGCCGGCCTTCGCCGCCGCCGCCGCGGGCGCGCCCTGGGGGCGTGCGCCGGGCAATTACGTGCTGCTCATCAACCAGCCCGGCGCGAACGCCTGGCCGATCAGCGGCGCGACCTTCATCCTGATGTACAAGAACGCCGACAATGCCGCCAAATCGGCCGAGGTTCTCAAATTCTTCGACTGGGCCTACAAGGCGGGCGATGCGACGGCTTCGAAGCTGGATTATGTGCCGCTGCCTCTGTCGGTGAAGAACCTGCTTCGCAAGCAGTGGCTTCAGATCCGGTCGGGTGGCCATCCGGTCTATGTGAGCCACTAAGGGAAACGAAGACGGCCATGGCCGATGCATTGATGGCGGCTATGGTCGAGCAAGCCCCGCGGTCGAAAGGGCCGCGGGGCGCGCCAGGGAGCGGCAACGGCGACGGGCTGTTCCATGCGCTGTGTTTTTCGGCGGCGATGGTGCTGATGGCCACGCTGGCAGGGCTGCTCGTCGCGCTTCTGATCGGCGGCTGGCCGGCGTTTTCGCGTTTCGGCTTCTCGTTCTTTACCTCCAGTGTCTGGAACCCGTCGGGCACCCCTGACAATCCGGAGGCCTATGGCGCCGCCGGGCCGATCGCCGGCACGCTGATCACCGCCTTCATCGCCATGCTGCTCGCCTTTCCGCTGGCGGTCGGCATCGCCGTCTTCCTTGTCGAATTCTGCCCCAGGCGGCTGGCGCATTGGGTCGGGATCGCGGTCGAGCTGCTCGCCGGCATTCCCTCGATCGTCTATGGCATGTGGGGCCTGTTCGTGCTCGCGCCGTGGTTTGCCGAACACATCCAGACGCCGCTGCTGCTCGATCTCGACCCCGACGGCTTCTGGGGCAAGCTGTTCAGCGGCGTGCCCAACGGCGCCAATATCTTCACCGCCAGCCTGATCCTGGCGATCATGGTGCTGCCCTACATTGCCACCGTGTTTCGCGAGCTGTTGCTGTCGATACCGCCCTACCTGCGCGAGGCCGCCTATGGCATGGGCTGCACGCCGTTCGAGGTGGTGCGCAACATCATGCTCCCCTATATTCGCCGCAGTGCGGTCGGCGCGGTGATGCTCGGGCTGGGGCGGGCGCTGGGCGAGACGATGGCGGTGACCTTCATCATCGGCAACAGTCATGCCCTGCCGCACAGCCTGTTCGATTCGGGCTCGACGATCGCATCGACCATCGCCAATGAATTCACCGAGGCGACCGGAGATTTGCATGTCTCGGCGCTCATCGCGCTCGGGCTGATCCTGTTCCTGATCACCTTCGCCACGCTCGCCGCGGCGCGGCTGCTGCTTGGCCGGGAGAAGCTGTGATGGCGAACGGCGTGCCGATGGCAAGCGCGCCGCGGCATCTGCGGCGCAAGCTCACCAATTACATCTTCGTTGGCCTTACGAGCATTGCCACCGCGCTGGCGCTGGCGGCGCTGGTGATGATCCTGTGGTCGCTGGTGGCGAAGGGGCTTGGCGGGATCAATCTTGCCGCCATCACCCAGGACCAGCCCGGCGGTGGTGCCGACATGGGGCAGGGGGGCTTGCGCAACGGGCTCGTCGGCTCGCTCATCCTGTGCGCCATCGGCATGGCGATTGCGCTCGTCATCGGCATCCTTTCGGGGACCTGGCTTGCCGAATATGGCGATGCCAGCAGGCTGGCGGGCACGGTGCGCTTCATCAACGACGTGCTGCTGTCTGCGCCTTCGATCCTTGTCGGCCTGTTCGTCTATGAACTGCTCGTCAGCCACCTCGTCGGCCATTTCTCGGCGATCGCCGGCGGGGTCGCGCTGGCGGTGCTGGCGACCCCGGTGATCACCCGCACCACCGAGGACATCCTGCGCCTGCAATCCAACCAGCTGCGCGAGGCGGGCATGGCGCTCGGCGCGGGCAAGGGGCTGGTCATCCGCGCGATCATCTGGCGCGCCTCGCGCACCGGCCTCGTCACCGGCGGGCTGCTCGGCTTCGCGCGGATCAGCGGCGAAACCGCGCCGCTGCTGTTCACCTCGCTCGGCAATCCGTTCCTCAGCGTCAATCTTGGCCAGCCTATGGCCTCGCTGCCGACGATCATCTTCAATTTCGCGCTGAGCGCCGATGACAACTGGCGGCGGCTTGCCTGGGTGGCGGCGCTGATCATCGCCGTCTTCGTCCTCTCCGCCAATATCATCGGGCGTGCCCTTGCGGCGCGCGGGAGCAGCCACAAGTGAAGTTCGAGATCAGCCAGGAGGAACAGCCCACCGTCATGGTCGCGCCTGCGCCGGAGGAGCGGGTGCTCGATGTCCGCGGGCTCGATTTCTACTATGGCAAGACCCGGGCGCTGCATGGCGTCGATCTGCCGGTGGCGCGCAACCGGATCACCGCGCTGATCGGCCCGTCGGGCTGCGGCAAATCGACGCTGCTGCGCACGCTCAACCGCATCTACGACCTCTATCCCGCCCAGCGCGCCGAAGGGCAGATCCTGTTCAACGGCGAAAACCTGCTCAATCCGCGTGATCCGGTCGATCCTGAGGCATCGGGCAGCGGTCGCCCGCGCGTCGGCGGCGATCTCGCGCGGCTGCGCGCGCGCATCGGCATGGTCTTTCAGCGGCCGACGCCGTTTCCGATGTCGATCTATGACAACATCGCCTTCGGGGTGCGCCTCCAGCGCAGCGTCGGCAAGGCCGAGATGGACGAGATCGTCGAACGGTCGCTGACCCGCGCGGCGCTGTGGGACGAGGCGAAGGACAAGCTCCACCAGTCGGGCCTGGGGCTTTCGGGCGGGCAGCAGCAGCGGCTCTGCGTCGCGCGCGGGATCGCCGTCGAGCCCGAGGTGCTGCTGCTCGACGAGCCGGCCTCGGCGCTCGACCCGCTGTCGACCGCCAAGCTCGAAACCGCGCTTCTCGAACTGAAGGACAGCTTCACCATCGTCATCGTGACGCATAATCTCCAGCAGGCAGCACGGATTTCCGATTACACCGCCTTCATGCTGATGGGCCGGCTCATCGAGTTCCGGCCCTCGTCCGAAGCCTTCGTCAAGCCCGAGACCGAGGCGATGCGCGACTATGTGACCGGCCGCTACGGCTGATTTCGGCCACAGCCATCCGCGATTGCTCAAGGAGCGCTTGCCGGGCGCCATCTGCTGCCGGATAGTCGCGCGATCGGGAGAGGCGCGCATGATCAGGGGCATCCATCACACCGGCATCAACGTCCGCGACATGGCGCGGATGCTCGAATTCTACACGAAGGGGCTGGGCTTCGAGCCCGCGGGCGAGGCCTTCGAATGGGCCGATGCGCCGCTGCTCGATCATATCGTCGATGTGTCGGGCTCGGCCGCGCGCGGGATCATGCTGCGCGCCGGGAGCTGCTATCTCGAACTGTTCCAATACAGCGCGCCCGCGCCCGAAAGCACGCGCCCGCTCCGCCCCCATGATCGCGGCTACACCCATCTGTGCATCGACGTCACCGACATCGCGCAGGACATCGCGCATCTCAAGGCGGCGGGGATGACCTTCAATGACCGCGATTTCATCGACATGGGCCATGTCAAGACGCTGTACGGCTACGATCCCGAGGGGAACGTCATCGAGGTCCAGCAATGCGCACCGGACAACGGCATGACACTCGACGATCTCGCCCCGATCGCCCGGGGCTGAAACTGCGCTACAGCGCCGCTTCCTCGCCGCTTCCCGCCGGGCCCAGTTCGAGCGCGCTGACCCGGCCCGAGCGTTCGAGCTTGCCCCAGCCGGTGCCGACCCCGCGCAATGCCGCCGAAACCGCGCGGATGACGACGCTGTACATCAACTGGCGATAGGCGAAGCGCTGTGACAGCAGCAGCAGCGGGCTGAAACGCTTCTCGCGCGTATCACGGAAATAGGCGACGAAGCCGCAGCCGACGTCGATCGTCGAAAACGCCAGCCAATAGGCGAACATGCGCAGCACATCGGTCTGGGTTTGCGCCCAGCCGTGCTGCTCGACGCGCAGCGCCGTGCCGAGGATCGAGATGAGCAGCGCAAGGTCGATCGCCGGCGAGATCACCGCGAAGACGATCTGGAACAGCCAGGCCTGCGGCATGCCGATCCAGGCCAGCCCGCCCGGCTTGCCGCGGCTGAGGATGCGGCGATGCTTCCACAGGCACTGGAGCGTGCCGAACGACCAGCGGAAGCGCTGCTTGCCGAGCGCGCGGAAGGTCTCGGGCGCCTCGGTCCAGGCGACAGCCTGCTCGTCATAGGCGACCTGCCATTTCTTGCGCTGGATGGCGATGGTGAGGTCCTGGTCCTCGGCGAGCGTATCTTCGGGATAGCCACCGACATCGTCGAGCGCGGCGCGCCGCCAAGCGCCGACCGCGCCGGGCACCACCATGATCGCATCGAAGCGGGTCAGCGCCTTGCGTTCGAGGTTCTGGGCGGTGACATATTCCACCGCCTGCCAGCGGGTGACGAGATTGACGCGGTTGCCGACCTTGGCATTGCCCGCGACCGCGCCGATCCGCTCGTCGCTGAACCAGCGCACGAGCCGCAGCACGGTCTCCTTCTCGAACTGGGTGTCGGCGTCGAGCGCGACGATGATCTCGCCCCTGGCTTGCCTGAGCGCGCGGTTGAGCGCCGCGGCCTTGCCGCCGTTCACCATGGTCAGCAGCCGCACGCGCGGATTGTCGCCATGCGCGGCGGCGACGATTTCGCTGGTGCGGTCCTTCGATCCGTCATCGGCGACGATGACGTCGAGATAGGGATAGGTGCTGTCGAGGATGCGGCGGACCGAGGTCGCGATCACCCGCTCCTCGTTATAGGCAGGAATGATCACCGTCACCTTGGGGCGGAAGCTCGAATCGGGTTCGGGCGGCTGGCGCCCGCCCGGCAGCGAGGCCAGCACGGTCATCAGCACCGACCGCGAGATGCCGAGCGCGATCGCGAAGAAGAAGGTCCAGTTGAGCGCGATGATGATGAAGCCGGCGGCGGTGAAGGCAAAGACATCGGCGCGGATCGCGGCGAGATCGACCCCCGACAGCGTCGGCATCACCTGCTCGTGGCTGAGCCCGGCAAGCGTCTCGACCGGGACGATCTGGTATCCCGCCTGTTCGAGTCCGACGATGATCCCGGGCAGCGCGGCGACGGTCTCGGCACGGTTGCCGCCGCCGTCGTGGAGCAGGATGACGTTGGCCGAGCGGTCGGGGGTCGCTGCCTCGACCTGCGCCAGCGTGCGATCGACGATTTCCTTGGTGCCGGGTTTTGTCCAGTCGCCCGGATCGACGTGCAGGCCGACCACCGTGTAGCCGTGCTGCTGGGCTTCGAGCGCGGGCACGATCTCGTCGGCGGTGGTCGGCTCGGCATCGCCGAAATAGGGCGCGCGGAACAGGCGGATCGAATGGCCGGTATAGGCCTCGATCAGCCGCTGCGTCGCGTTCAGTTCGAGATTGGTGCCATAGCGCGATTCGAGCGCGAGATTGGGATGGGTATAGGTATGGTTGCCGATATCGTCGCCATCGCGGACCTCGCGTTCGAGCAGGCCGCGATTGGCAACCCCGTTTTCGCCGATCACGAAGAAGGTGGCGGGAACGTGATATTGTTCGAGAATGGTAAGGATCTGCGGGGTCCAGGTGGGATCGGGGCCGTCATCGAAGGTCAGCGCCACCCGTTTCGTCAGCGCCCCCGTGCGCTGCACGACGAAAGGGGTTGGTAACGAGAGGTAGTTTTCGGACGAGATCAGATGGCTTGCCGGATCGAACGTCACCGCCCGTTGCCCCAGCGTGGGGCTGGCGGTGATGCGCAGGATCTCGCCCTGACCTTCGACGTCAACATTGCCTTCCTGATCGATCGAGGCGAGGTCGGGTTCGCTTCTGGCGCGCAGGGCTCCGAGCGCGCGCCAGAACCCGGGATCCTCCGAGCCCAGCCGCCACAGCGCGACCCCGGTCACCCCCATGCGCTGGAGCGTGACCATCTCGTTCCACGAGGTGGCGGCGTCGAGCAGCCAGACATCGTGGCGGCTGTTGCCGTCGAGGAAGGAGAAGCCGGTATTGCCCGAATTGTGGTCGAAAACCGGAAGCGAGCCCGAGTCATGCGCTTCGAGCCAGGCTTCCTCGACCGAAAGCCCGTCGGACTTGCCGTCGTGCCAGTCGTAGCCATAGCTGCCGAGCGCGACGATCGCCTTGTCGGGCGGAAGCTGGCGCAGCGCGGCGGACACCTGGTTGTAGAACCAGCCATTGGAGGCAATCGGCCCCGCCGGCCCGTCCTGCCAATGCTCGTCGTAAGCCATCAGGAAGACCTTGTCGGCGACCGCGCCGAACAGCCCGGGCTGCCATTCCTTGCTGCCCAGCGGCACGGTCACCGCGACCAGCCGGCCTTTTTTGTCGAAGGCGCTGTTGGTTTCGGCGATCAGCGCGCGATAGCGCCCCATGTCCTGCGGCGCGATCGATTCGAAATCGAACACGACGCCGGCATCGTTGTATTTGTCGAGATAGGCGGACAGGCCGGTGATGAACGCCTTGCGCTTCCTTTCATCGTGCAGCAGCGCATTGGTGGCGCCGGTCGAGAAGACGTCGTTGACCACGTTCTGGACCATCGGCAGCACCAGCGGGCGATGCAGGCTGCTCGACACGATCCGCCGCATCGCGGTGTCCTCGCTCACCTTCAGATTGCCATTGGCGTCGATCGCCAGCGTTGTCGGCACCAGCCAGTCGAGCTGGCCGATGTGCCTGGCAAGGCTGGGAGCACTTTCGTCTGACCAGTTGGTGTAGAAGCCAACCGAGATCGCCGGCGCCGGCTGGCCGCGCCGGGCCGGGCGCAGGGCCTCTTTCGCATTGGGCGCGAACAGCGCGGTAAGCCCGTGCGACAGGCGGCTGACCTGCGCGCGGAAGCGCAGCGGCGTGCGCCTTTCGAACCCCAGCGGCAGCGGCGAGGGGGTGGGAATGGTGATCACCGTCGAGGCGAAGGCGACCGCGAGCACGACCAGCGACACGAGCGCGATGAAGATTCCCCGCCGGGTCCAGCGTCGGCGCCGGCCGGACGGGTCGAAGAAAATCGGTCTACCCACGCACGCCACCAATCCCCGTGCGGCTCCCGCCGGCACGGTGCCGGGCGGATCGCCCCTCCCCGCCGCGGCGCTGGCGCGCTGCCCGATCCGAAGCCCTCGGATCGGCGTTCCAGTTGCCTGGCTCGCCGCGTTTTTGCGAATCGCCCGATGTTTCCACCGGGCGCGCCAACGCTCTAGCAAAGCGGCATGACGGGGCAAAGAGGAGCGGCATAGCCGTTGCCGGGTTGCACACAGCTGAACACGATCCGCGCCGAGCCGCGCAAGCACTTGCCTCCACCGAAGCGAGCCGCCAAAGCCGCATGCAGCGCCGCGAATCCGTGACCGGGGGGCGGCGTACAGGGACGCAAGGACGAAACGCATGGCGATCAGGACGCGGATCACGGAACTTCTCGGAATCGAGCGCCCGATCGTTCAGGGGGGCATGCAGAGCGTCGGCTATGCCGAACTCGCGAGCGCGGTGTCGAATGCCGGCGGGCTCGGCACGCTGACCGCGCTGACCCAGCCGAGCCCGGCCGCGCTTTCGGCCGAGATCGAGCGCTGCCGCGCGATGACCAGCAAGCCCTTCGCGGTGAACATCACCGTTCTGCCCGCGATCCTGTCGCCCGACTACAAGGGCTATGCGCAGGCGGTGATCGATGCCGGGGTGAAGATCGTCGAGACCGCCGGCACCCAGGAAGTGCGCGAATTATGGGAGATGCTCAAGCCGCACGGCGTCACCATCCTCCACAAATGCACCGCGGTGCGCCACGCGCTCTCGGCCGAGCGGCATGGCTGCGACATCATCTCGATCGATGGCTTCGAATGCGCCGGCCACCCCGGCGAGGACGATATTCCAGGGCTCATCCTCATCCCCGCCGCCGCCGACAAGGTGAAGATTCCGATGCTCGCCTCGGGCGGCTTCGCCGATGGCCGCGGGCTGGTCGCGGCGCTGGCGCTGGGCGCGGAGGGCATCAACATGGGCACCCGTTTCTGCGCGACGCGCGAGGCGCCGATCCATGCCAATGTGAAGGCCAAATATATCGAGAACGACGAACGCGGCACCAATCTCATCTTCCGCAAGTTCCACAACACCGCGCGCGTCGGCAAGAGCGAGGTGTCGGACAAGGTGGTCGAGATTTCCGCGCGGCCCGACGCGACCTTCGAGGACATCCGGCCGCTGGTCGCGGGCGCGGTCGGGCGCGAGCTGTTGCAGAGCGGCGATCTCAGCAAGGGAATCTTCTGGGCGAGCATGGCGCAGGGGCTGATTCACGACCTGCCGAGCTGCCGGGAACTGCTCGACCGGATCATGGCCGAGGCCGAGGCGATCATCGGCCAGCGGCTGGCCGGAATGCTCGGCTAGCCGGGGCAGCCGCGCCGTTGGCCGGGATGGATGCCCCGCATGCGCTCGCCGTGTTGCTCGTCGGGCTGCTCGTCGGCCTGACCGGGGTTGGCGGCGGCTCGCTGATGACCCCGCTGCTGGTGCTGATGTTCGGCCTTTCGCCGCAGACCGCGGTCGGCACCGATCTGTTTTATGCCGCGCTCACCAAGACGATCGGCTCGGCGGTGCATGGCTGGCGCGACACGGTGAACTGGCAGATCGTCCGGCGGCTGGCGACGGGCTCGATCCCGATGGCGATCCTGACGCTCGCGATCCTTGCAAAGGTGGGGCCGATCGCCCGCTCGACGCAGGCGGTGCTGCTGGTGGTCCTTGGCGCGATGCTGCTGCTCACCGCGGTGACCGTGTTGATGCAAAGGCAGTTGATCGCCTATGCCCTGCAACGCAATCCGATCGAACCCGCGGGCCGGGCGATCGGGTCGACGGTGGCGCTGGGCGCGGTGATCGGGGTTGCCGTGTCGCTCAGCTCGGTCGGCGCGGGTGCGATCGGCGTGACCGCGCTGCTGATGCTGTATCCGACCCAGCCGATCTCGCGCATCGTCGGCAGCGATATCGCGCATGCCGTGCCGCTGGCGCTGATCGCGGGCGCGGGGCATTGGTATATTGGTGACGTCAACGGGCGGCTGCTCGGCAATTTGCTGATCGGCTCGATCCCCGGGGTGATCGTCGGCAGCCTCGTGTCGAGCCGCGCGCCCGACCGGCTGTTGCGACCCTTGCTGGTGCTGGTGCTGACGCTCTCGGCCGGGCAACTGATCCACAAGGCGCTGGAGCATGATAGCGCGCCGGGGCGGCTTGCCCGGCCGGCATCCGCAGCATAGCGTCACCGGCCGGGGAAGCGCCCGCTTGCGCTTCCCCCGGCCCGACTTTCAGAGCGGCAGATTGTAGAGCTTCACCGCATTGTCCTGAAGCACCTTCTTGCGCACCTCGTGGCTGTAGCCGCCGAGCACGTCCTTGAGATGCTCCTGCACCCCCGGATAAAGCGAGGTCGGATGCGGGAAATCGGTTTCGAACATGACATTGTCGACGCCGATGGTTTCGAGAAGCTGCTTGGGGCCAATCTTCTCGAACCAGAAGGTGCACCAGAAGTGGTCGCGGAAATATTGCCAGGGCTCGCGCGAGAGCTCCTTGCGCTTGCCGGCGAGCATTTCCTGGAACTGGTGTTCAAGCGCCTCGACCGCGAAGGGCACCCAGCCCATGCCGCTTTCGATGAGCCCGATCTTGAGCCCGGGGTGCCGGTCGAGCCGCCCCGAGACCATCCAGTTGCCCAGCGTCGCGGCATTGCCGATCGAGAACATCGTCGCCACCACCGACAGCGTCTGTTCGAAGGCGAAGCCTTCCCAGGTCAGCGTGTTGGGATCGATCGCCGCATTGAGGTGGAAGTTGAGCGGGGTGCCGGTATCGTTGCACATTTCGAGGAACGGCGTCCAATATTCGTGCATGAAGCTTGGCACGCCGACGCGCTCGGGCGTATCGGGCAGCACGAAGCCTTTCAGCCCCATGTCGATGCAGCGCCGCGCTTCCTTCTCCAGCTCGGCCTGCGACCAGAACGGCAGATGCGCCATGTTGAAGATGCGCTGGCCCGAATCCTGCTGATATTCGGCCGAGGCGTCGTTGTAGATCTGCACGATCCTGAGCGCGAGAGCGGGATCGCCGAGCGCCATCAGCGAGCCCGCCTGGGTGACGCCGGAATTCTGGTAGCAGATCTGGGCATGGACCCCCATGTCGTCCATCGCCCGCAGCCGCTCCTTGATCTGATGGCCGCCGGGATGCGCGTCCTCCAACTTGCGGAAGGCGAGCCGGCCCAGAAGCTTGTTGTTGTCCTTGCGGATGACATTGCCGCCGAGCGTGCCGAAATCACGATCGCCGACGAACCAGCGGTCGGCGCCATCGACGCGGCGGACATGCGGCATCCGCTCCTTCAGCGCCGCCGGCGCGCGCGAGGTGAACAGATCGGGCGCTTCGGTGATATGGGTGTCGGTATCGACGATCTTGATGCCGGCGAACATCGGATCGAGTCCGCCCGACTGGGTGGCGTAATCGACCTCGCGGATGATCCCGCCATCGGTATAGCCTTCTGCTGACCAGTATTTGCGCGCGGCGCTGGCCATTTCCTTGGCGTCGGCATCGGCCATGGGGAATCTCCTGGGATGTAAGAAAGGCGCCATTTTCGCAGATTCGCTAATAAAGCGCAATCGCAGCGGCGGGTTTCGCAAACCCGATCGGCAGGTGGAAGCGGCGTGAAAACGCGCCGGCGGCTGTGAGTATCTGGCCCACGCCGGAGCGGGAATGGCTGATTTGAGCGCCCCGGTGCGCAGCGGCCGTTCGCAGCCCCGCACCCACCTTCGGCGCCATTGCCTAATCGCGGGTGTTGGGCAGGGGGCGCCGATAGGAGATGTCCGAGCGGTCGCGCGCGCCATGCGCCAGCGTCGCTGGATCGTCGGTCATGCCGGCGCGGTTGTCGAAGCGCTCCAGATGCGCCGCGCCCTCGGGCAGGCTGACCCGCGAGGTGATCCCCCAGCGCCCGCCGCGCCGTTCGAGCCGATCGACGAAGCGCCCGAAGGCGAGGATGTGCGGCCCTTCGGCCATCACCGCAAAGCAGCGCACATAGGTCTCGCAATGCGCGATATCGCCATCGATCTCGCAGCTGTGGTTCGAGAGGATGTGCTGGGTCGCAAGCTCGCGGGTGCGGTGGAATTCGAGCACGCGCGCCACGAAATCCTCGGCCGGCTGGATCACCGCGCCATGATCCTCGATCGCGCCGGGGTGATAGGCCGACAGCGCGAGCGCGGCATCGAGCCGGTCCATCCCGCGCGTGTAGCGCAGCAGGCAGGCCCAGATCTGCTGACGATCGAGAAGCTCGCGAAGTTCTCCGGACCCGTCCATCCATCCCCCTCATGTCCGCCCCTGTCGAAGGGCTGCTTTCCTTTCACCCGGCGAGGGGCAGGAATGACACGCTGCTCCGACAGGCTCTGCACGGGCGCGCCCGTGCGGCCTACTGGTCGAGAAAGCTCCGCATCTTGCGGCTGCGGCTCGGGTGCTTGAGCTTCCTCAGTGCCTTTGCCTCGATCTGGCGGATGCGTTCGCGGGTGACCGAGAACTGCTGGCCGACTTCCTCCAGCGTGTGATCGGTGTTCATGCCGATGCCAAAGCGCATGCGCAGCACACGCTCCTCGCGCGGGGTCAGGCTGGCGAGCACGCGCGTCACCGTCTCCTTCAAATTCGACTGGATCGCGGCATCGACCGGGATGATCGCGTTCTTGTCCTCGATGAAATCGCCGAGATGCGAATCCTCCTCGTCGCCGATCGGCGTTTCGAGGCTGATCGGCTCCTTGGCGATCTTCATCACCTTGCG
>JAGWPW010000050.1 GCA_028870315.1 Sphingomonadales bacterium
CCGCCAGCGCGGCAACCGCCCGCGACAACCCGAGGCCGAACAGCGCGGCGCCGAGCGCGGTGCCCGCCGATGCAAGGGCAATGACCGATTTTTCCCGCATCGCAGGTATATTAGCTCAACATAATACTTGACCGCCTTGTCGGGCGCGCCTAACCCCGATGCAGGTTCGACGGAAGCCTTCGCGCAACGCTGAGGGGTATCATGACCAGCATGGACGTCATCGAACTTTCGCGGCTCCAGTTCGCGCTCACCGCGCTCTATCATTTCCTGTTCGTGCCGCTGACGCTCGGGCTGTCGTTCCTTCTGGTCATCATGGAGAGCGTCTATGTGATGACCGGCCGCACGGTATGGCGCGATGCCACGCGCTTCTGGGGCAAGCTTTTCGGGATCAATTTCGTCCTCGGCGTGGCGACCGGGCTGACCATGGAATTCGAGTTCGGCACCAACTGGGCCTATTACTCGCAATACGTGGGCGATATCTTCGGCGCGCCGCTGGCGATCGAGGGGCTGATGGCCTTCTTCCTCGAAGCGACCTTCGTGGGCATGATGTTCTTCGGCTGGGAGCGGCTGAGCCCGCGCCAGCACCTCTTCACCACCTTCATGGTCGCGCTGGGCTCGAACCTGTCGGCGCTGTGGATCCTCATCGCCAACGGCTGGATGCAGCATCCCGCCGGCGCCGCCTTCAACCCGCACACGATGCGCATGGAGGTGACGAGCTTCTACGATGTCCTGTTCAATCCCGTCGCCCAGGCGAAATTCGTCCACACGGTCAGCGCCGGCTATGTCATCGCCTCAAGCTTCGTGCTCGGCGTCTCGTCCTGGTATCTGCTGAAGGGCCGGCACGGCGAGATCGCCCGGCGCAGCTTCGCGGTGGCGGCGGCGTTCGGCCTGGCGGCGGCCCTGTCGGTGGTCGTGCTTGGCGACGAATCGGGCTACACGCTCACCGAGAACCAGCGCATGAAGCTCGCCGCGATCGAGGGCATGTGGCACACCGAGCCCGCGCCTGCGGGGATCGCGATCTTCGCGCTGCCCTCGAACAGCGGCCGCGACAACCGGGACGAGATCAAGATCCCCTGGGTCCTGGGCCTCATCGCCACGCGCAGCCTGACCGGCGAGGTTGCGGGGATCGACGAGCTCGTCGCGCGGGCGCGGGTGCGGATCGTCCATGGCCTTGTCGCCTATGACGCGGTCGAGCGGCTGAAGCGCGATCCGCGCGATGCCCCGGCCCGCGCCGCCTTCCTCACGGCGCGCGACGATCTTGGCTATGCGCTGCTCCTGAAGCGCTTCACCGCCGATCCCGATCATGCCGATGCCGCAACCATCGATCGCGCGGCCTGGAGCACGGTGCCCGATGTCCCGGCGCTGTTCTGGCTGTTCCGGGTGATGGCGGGGCTGGGCTTCGGCTTCATCGCGCTGTTCGGCGCCGCCTTCTGGCTGTCCTCGGTGCGCTGCTTTGGCTGCCGGCCGATCCTGTGGATCGCGGTCATGGCGATGCCGCTGCCGTGGATCGCGACCGAGTTCGGCTGGCTCGTCGCCGAGCTTGGCCGCCAGCCCTGGGCGGTCGATGGCGTGCTGCCGACCTTTCTGGGCGCATCGAGCCTCACCGTACCGCAGATCTGGACGACGATCGCCGGCTTCACGGTGCTCTATGGCGTCATGGCGGTGATCGAGGTGCGCCTGATGCTCGCTGCGATCGGCAAGGGCCCCGAGGAGACGCCCGCGCCCGCGGATCGCGGCGCCTTCGAGGGCTGTGCGGTGCCCGCGGAATAGGGAGCAGAGGCGATGTCCGTGCCACTCGACTATGCAACGCTGCGGCTGATCTGGTGGGGCCTGCTCGGCGTGCTGCTGATCGGCTTCGCGCTCACCGACGGCTTCGACCTCGGCGTTCTCGCGCTGCTCCCCTTCGTCGCGCGCGGCGACGGCGAACGGCGGATGGTGATCAACACCATCGGCCCTACCTGGGAGGGCAACCAGGTGTGGTTCATCCTTGGCGGCGGTGCGATCTTCGCCGCCTGGCCGCTGGTCTATGCGGTCAGCTTCTCGGGCTTCTACCTTGCGATGTTCCTTGTGCTGGCGGCGCTGATCCTTCGGCCGGTCGGCTTCAAATATCGCTCGAAGCGCGCCGATGCGGGCTGGCGCGGGCGCTGGGACTGGGCGCTGTTCACCGGCGGCATCGTCCCGGCGCTGGTGTTCGGGGTCGCGGTCGGCAATGTCCTCGAAGGCGCGCCCTTCCGCTTCGACGGCGATCTGCGGATGAGCTACGCAGGCACGCTCACCGGCCTGTTCGGCCCGTTCCCCCTGCTGACCGGGCTGTTGTCGGTGACGATGCTGGTGCTGCACGGCGCCGGCTGGCTGAGCCTCAAGGCAGAGCCCGGGCCGGTGCTCGACCGGGCGCGGCGCTGGGGGCAGGCGGCGGCGCTGCTGGCGATCGCGCTGTTCGTCGCCGGCGGCGTGGTGGTCGCGCGCGGGGGGCTTGGCTATCGGCTGGCGGGGCTGGTCGATGCCACGGGTCCGTCGAACCCGCGGCTCGCAACCGCGATCGCCAGCCCCGGCGCGTGGCTCGACAATTACGCGGCACATCCGGTCATGCTGTTCGCGCCCGCGCTGGGCCTCGTCGGGCCGCTGGTCGCGCTCGCCGGCATCCGCGCCCGGCGCGATGTTCTGGTGTTTGCCGGCTCCTCGCTCGCCAATGCGGGGATCATCGCCACGGTCGGGCTGTCGATGTTCCCCTTCATCCTGCCGAGCTCGATCGATCCGCACTCGAGCCTGACGGTGTGGAACGCCTCGTCGAGCCGGTCGACGCTGTTCACCATGCTCGTCGTGACCGCGGTCTTCCTGCCGATCGTGCTGCTCTACACCGCCTGGGCCTATCGGGTGATGTTCGGACGGGTGACGATCGCGCAGGTGACGACCAATCCCGATTCCTACTGAGGTGATGCCATGTGGTATTTTTCCTGGGTCCTCGGCGTCGGCCTCGCGGTCGCCTTCGGCATCATCAACGGCATGTGGCATGAATTCGGCGCGACCGGCGACGGCGCCGCGACAGGGGGAACCGAAGCGCCGGAGAAGGAGAGCGGGGCATGACAAGGAACAGCGGGACAATCGATCGCGCGCTGCGCATCATCGTCGGGGTGGTGCTGCTCGCACTGGTATTCGTCGGTCCGAAAACCGGCTGGGGATGGATCGGGCTCGTCCTGATCGTCACCGGGCTGGTCGGCTTTTGCCCGGTCTATTCGCTGCTCGGCATCCGCACCTGCCCGCGTAGCTGAGGATCGAGCGCCGAGTGCAGAAACGCCTGCGCCGCGGCGCTTGACCGGCGCGCGCGGTGGCGCACCAGTGCGAACTGGCGGGGCGCGAACCGCCAGTCGAGCCGGACGAGCTGGCCCGCCGCCAACCTGGCGAGCGCGGCCAGTTCCGAGGCAGCGGCGATCATGCCGCCCACCGCCAGCGCTTCGAGCACCGCGCCGTTCGACGGCAGCTCGACGCGGATGTCGAGATCGGCCAGCGCCAGCCCTGCGGGCCGCAGCGCCTCGGCGAGATGGGCGCGCGTGCCCGATCCCGGCTCGCGCATCACCCATACCGCGGCGCGCAGATCCTCGGTGGTCAGCGGCTTTCCCGCCAGCGGATGATCGGGCCGCGCGAACAGCCCGAGGCGATCCTCGCCGACGATCTCGCGGCGCAGCAGCGGCTCGTCGGCATCGCCCTCGATGAAGCCGAGATCGGCCTCGCCGGCAAGAACCGCGGCCAGCGTGCTTTCGGTGTTGGTGACCGCGACCGACAGGCGAACCCCCGGCGCCGTGCTGGCGAAGCGCGCAAGGCGCGGCGGCAGCCAGTAGGTGGCGACGGTCTGGCTTGCCGCCAGCCGCAGAGTCCCGCGCCGCAAGCCCGCAAGATCGTCGAGCGCCACCACTGCCTGCTCGGCCTGCGCCAGCACCGCGCGCGCCTCGGGCAGGAAGATAGCCCCGGCCTCGGACAATTCGAGCCCGCGCCCCACCCGGTCGAACAGCAGCAGCCCGTGCCGCGCCTCGAGCGCGGCGATGGCGGCGCTGACCGCGGGCTGGGAAAGATGCAGCGCTTCTGCCGCGCGCGTCATGTTGAGCGCCTGCGCGACCGCGACGAAGATGCGCAATTGCTCCAGCGTCATTCAATCGATATATCTTATCGAATATCAAATTACAATCGATTGGATTTCTGAAATCCGAAAGCCCAGCTTTCGGCCATGAAAACTTTGCTTTCCCTTCGACCTCTCGGACCGGGCCTTGCGCTTGCGGCGGCGGTCTCGGCCGCCGCCTTCGCGCTCGACCGGGTGCAGCATGCGCTGTGGGGGCATGCCTGGCTCGAAGCGCTGGTGCTGGCGATCGTGCTCGGCTCGCTGCTGCGTTCGACCGTCGCGCTGCCCGCGGCCGCGGCGGATGGCATTCGCTTTGCGACAAAGCCGGTGATGGAAACGGCGGTGGCGCTGATGGGGGCATCGCTCAGCCTGTCGGTGCTGGCGCGGATGGGGCTGGTGACGATCGGCGCGATCATGCTTGCGATCACCGTGACGATCACGCTCGGCTATCGGCTCGGCCGGCTGCTCGGGCTGTCGGCGCCGATGGCGATGCTCGTCGCCTGCGGCAATGCGATCTGCGGCAATTCGGCGATCGTCGCGGTGGCGCCGACGATCGACGCCGATGGCGACGATGTCGCCGCCTCGGTCGGCTTCACCGCGGTCATGGGCATCCTCGTGGTGCTGATCCTCGCGCCGGTCGCCCACGCCTTCCACCTCTCGGCGGTGAAGGGCGGCATGCTCGCCGGGATGACGGTCTATGCGGTGCCGCAGGTGCTGGCGGCGGCAAGCCCGCTCGGCAGCACCGCGGTGCAGATGGGCACGCTGGTCAAGCTGGTGCGGGTGCTGATGCTGGGTCCGGTGGTCGCCACGCTGTCGCTGCTGCGCGGGCGGCGCGGCAAGCCCGCGAGCACCGGCGGGCTCAGCCGCTTTCTGCCGATCTTCGTGCTCGCCTTCCTCGCGCTCGCCGCGCTGCGCTCGGTGGGGCTGATCCCCGATCGCATGGCGCAGGGTGCGAGCACCACCAGCCTGCTGCTGACGGTGCTGGCGATGGCCGGGCTCGGACTCGGCGTCGATATGCGCAGCATCGCGAGCGCGGGCGCGCGGGTCACAGGCAGCGTCATCCTTTCGCTGACCGTGCTGTTCGCGATCTCGCTGGCGCTGATCGGCCATCTCGCCTGAAAGTTCGGCCATGGCCGGGTCCTGACCGCACTCCTTTCGCGAAGCGGGCGATTTCCGAATCGCGCATCATGGCAGAGGTCGTTGTTGTCAGATCGCTTTTTGCCGAAAACCGGCACCCCCTGTTTGGCGCGATGCTCTAATACTTCCCCCAGACGAATTTCGAGCTCAGCGCGAAATTCCACACCGAACCGAGCACGATCCCGGTCAGCACCGCGACGAGATCGTGGAAACCCATCGCCTTGAGCGCGGCGGCCGAGCCGATGTTGGTGAGCAGGCCGAGCGAACAGGTGAGCGCGAATTTCGCCCAGCCGCGCAGCAGGGGCACGAAGCCGCGCAACCGCTTGTCGGCATAGGTCAGCTCGTTGTTGAGCACGAAGTTGAAGGTCATCGCCACCACCGCGGCGATGGTATTGGCAAGGTTGAAGCGCGTATTGGCCGACCAGTGGCCATAGATGAAGCGCTCGTGCATCAAGGCATGCAGCACCAGCCATAGCGTGGCGAACTGCACCGCGACCCCCGCCGCGCCCACCGTGCCGAACAGCGCGAAGCGGGTGGGGATGATCCGCCCCAGCCATTTGTCGTAAAGCCCGATCAGGAACTCGAAGACGACGGTGCGGTCGAGCTTGCTTTCGCCTTCCGCGCGCGCGGCGAAGTGCAGCGGAAACTCCTTGACCCGCAGCGGGCGATCGACCGTCGCGAGGATATCGAGCAGGATCTTGAAGCCGACGCCCGACAGCCGGTGCGCATCGGCGCGCAGGATGTCGGCGCGCAGCATGAAATAGCCGCTCATCGGATCGGACAGTTCGACCCCCGTCACCCGGCGGGCGAGCGCATTGGCAAGCCCGCTCGCCTTCACGCGATCGGGCCGACCCCACGCCTCGGTCGAGGCGCCCTCGGCAAAGCGCGAGGCATAGGCGAGATCGTATTCGCCGCTCGCCAGCGCGGCGAGCATGCCGGGAAGCAGCGCCGGATCATGCTGGTGGTCGGCATCCATCACCGCGACCACCGGCGCGGCGGTGGCGCACATGCCTTCGATCGCCGCGCTGGCAAGCCCGCGCCGGCCGATGCGTTGCAGGCATCGCACGCGCGGATCGGCAAGGCTGATCGCGCGCGCCTCGTCGGCGGTGCCGTCGGGGCTGTTGTCATCGACGATGATCGCCTCCCAGGCGATGCCCGTCAGCGCCGCATCGAGCCGTTCGACCAGCCGGCGCAGATTCCCGCGCTCGTTCAGCGTGGGGAGCACGATCGCAAGTTGCAGCATTCTCGGCAATCTCCGGCAGCCAGACACGCGGGCGGGCCGGCTTTAGTCAGCCCGCTTGCCCGAGGAAAGCCCTCTGAAGCGGCCGACGGCAAATCGGTGCGACGGCACGACACTTGCACGGGACAACCGGCCCGCGCCGCGCACCGCGGCAACCTTGACTTGAAACCTGCGGTAGACGAGGGACGCATGCGTTTTTCCTGCATCCGGGATCCAGAGCGAGCGAAAGTTTCGATCATGGGCGATACCAGGCGCTTGACGCCGCATTTCGGAGATTTCGGGGCGTGACCGGGGCGGCGATGGCGCAGGATCCTATCCCGCCTGCCGTCAGCGCGGGCGACACGTCCATCGCGACGGCGCCACGCCCGGTCAGCAAGGAACGGTATCGCCCAGAACTCGACGGCATCCGCGCCATCTGCATCATTTTCACCGTGCTCAATCATATTCCCATCCATTTACCATGGATCAACGGTGAGGCTGGCGTCGATATTTTCTTTCCGCTGAGCGGCTGGCTGATTACCTCGCTAATCATCCGGGAATTTCAGGAGACCACACAATTTAACCTTAAATCATTTTATATACGTCGGGCGTTTCGCATTCTTCCTTTATATTATTTTATGGTATCTGTTTATATATTTCTTGTAACGTTCGGATTCAAGAAAAACGGAATTGAAGAGCTTAAATTTGCCTTGCCATTCATGACCACACTGAACATGGAATTGCGTCCACCGCAGGCTGGCTCCCTGTTCGGTCACGCCTGGACTTTGGGAATCGAAGAAAAATTCTACATTGTCTGGCCGATGCTGCTCGCTATCGGCTGGCGCAATCCGTGGCGCATGGCGGCAGGCGTCATCCTGCTTTTTTTGACCATTTCCCTGATCTTCGACGCATCAGGCTTTCTTGTACGTAGCTACGGTGGTCTTGGCTGCGGCGCCCTGCTGTCGGTGCTTTCATTCCGATTGCCGGCGCTACGCGCCCTACTCGCGCGATCGGCGGTTCAGATGGCATTTCTGGGCCTTGTCATCGCCGCATATGGGTGGTCCATCGTCGTTCGCGGCAATGTATTTGCAGACCTGCCCGTCTCGGTGAGCGCGGCATTTCTGATTTCCTCGCTCTGGTTCAATCACCAAACCGTGATCGGGCGATGGCTTACGGTCTGGCCACTGCCCTGGCTCGGGCGGCTGACCTACGCGCTCTATCTGATCCAGTCCTTGTGCGTGCGGCTGGTCATGACGATTTTCAAGGCGCTGCACATTCCACAAATGGTTTTGCCGATCTTCGTCGCAGCCTATGCGCTCGCGATCCTGTTCGCATGGGTCATGCATGTCGCGCTGGAAAAGCCGGTGATCCGGTTCGGCAGGCGATACGCGAACTGACCGGCGAACCGATCCGATCCACGCCGCGGATTCAACCTGTAGTCACAGCCGGGCCCCCTAGTCACAGCCGGGCAAGAACCGCATCGCCGATCGCCGCCGTGCCATGGCTGCCGCCCAGATCGCTGCCGCGCACGCCGTCGGCGAGCGCGCGCGCCACCGCCGACTCGATCCGCGCCGCCTCGTCCTCGCGGCCAAGGCTGTGGCGCAGCAGCATCGCCGCCGACAGGATCGAGGCCATGGGATTGGCGCGGTTCTGCCCGGCGATGTCCGGCGCCGAACCATGGATCGGCTCGTAAAGCCCCTTGCTGCCCCCGGGGCTTCCGGCTCCGAGCGCGGCCGAGGCAAGCAGCCCGATCGAGCCCACGCACATGCTCGCCTGGTCGGAGAGAATGTCGCCGAACAGATTGCCGGTGACGATCACGTCGAACTGGCCGGGGTTGCGGACCAGTTGCATCGCCGCATTATCGACATACATGTGGCTGAGCGCGACGTCGGGATAATCGGCCGCCACCGCGCTCACCACCTCGCGCCAGAGCTGGCTGGTTTCAAGGACATTGGCCTTGTCGATGCTGCACAGCCGGCCGCGCCGGCCCTCAGCCGCGCGAAAGGCGACATGCGCGATGCGCGCCACCTCGTCCTCGGCATAGGACATCATGTCCCAGCCCTGGCGGCGGCCGTCGGCAAGCGTGCGCATGCCCTTCTCGCCAAAATAGACATCGCCGTTCAATTCGCGCACGATCAGAAGGTCGATCGCGCTCGCCACCTCGGGCCGCAGCGCCGAACAGTCCTCGAGCCCGGCAAACAGCCGCGCCGGGCGCAGATTGGCAAACAGCCCCAGTTCCTTGCGCAGCCCGAGGATCGCCTGCTCGGGGCGCAGGTGACGCTCAAGCCGGTCGCATTCGAAATCCCCGACCGCGCCGAACAGGATCGCATCGGCGGCTTGCGCGATTGCCAGCGTCTCGGGCGGCAGCGGATGGCCATGCTTGCGCCAGGCGCTGCCGCCGACATCGCCGGCGATCAGTTCAAGCCCGGGAAGCGCGAGCGCCTCCAGCACCCGCACCGCCTCGCGGGTGACTTCCGGACCGATACCGTCACCGGCGAAAACCGCGATCTTCATGCCCGTCCTTCATGCCCGCCAAAGCCCCATGCCCGCGCCAGCCGGTCGCGCAGCAGGGCGCGTGCCGCCATAACATCGCCGCGCCGATCGGCAAGCGGGTAGCGGCCAAGAATGCGCCCCATCCGGTCGATCGCGGCCAGCGGATCGGCGCCTGCCGCATCCGCCGCGCCGCGATGGTCACCATAGCCGAGTTCGCGCAGCAGCAGCGCCTCGAAGACGACGATCGCCTGCGCCCAGCCGCGCGCCGCGGGCGCGTGGCAGATCGCATCGAGCACGCCTGCAAGCGCGGCATGGATCGGCGGATAGGCATGGCGCTCGGGCAGCGCGGTGGCGGTGAGCGCGGTGACCCAGCCGATCGCCGATGCCGCCAGCGGCTCGGCAAGCCACGGGCCGCGGCTGGCGACCAGTTCGAGCCGCGCCGACGGCATCTGTCCCTCGGCGCGGGCATGGAGCACCGCGGCAACGACATTGCCCGGAATGAGCACCGGGCGCAGGCCGCGTCCGCGCCCCCCCGCGACATAGCCGGCGACAAGCCCCGCCTCGGCGGTCAGCAACCGCGCCACCACCCCGCTCTCGCCATGCGGCCGCGCGGCGCAGACGATGGCGCTGGCGCAAAGCTGCATCACGCCGCGCGCGATGGATCAATCGTGGCGATTTTCCGGCTCGGCATGGCCGAAGACGTGCGCTTCGAGCGCGGTGATCCGCACCTTGAGCGCGTCTGCTTCCTCGCGCGCCTTCACCGCGAGATCCTTTGCCGCCTCGAATTCCTCGCGCGAGATGAAATCGAGCCCGGCGAAGCCTTCGCGCAGCCGTTCGCGCGCGCTGTCGCGCGCCTCGCGCGTCATGCCGGCAAGCGTGCCGGCGGCGCTGTTCATCAGGCGGACGAAATCGGCGATGAGGGGGTTTTCGCTCTGCATGGCGCCACCATGGGCGGTGACCCGCGCCGGTTCAAGCGCGAATTGGCGGCGCGTTCACAGCTGGATCCGTACCGCCGCGCCCGAATCGAACTGACCATCGGCATCGGGATTGAGCGTCAGGAACTGCCAGTTGAGCAGCGTCGCGAACAGCAGCCAGCCGAGATAGGGCAGCAGCAGCAGTCCCGCGAGGCTGCGCACCCGCAGGAACAGGACGAGGCAGGCGAGCACCGCAAGATCGAGAACGCCAAGCAGCAGCAACGCGGCGCTGATGCGATGCGCAGCGAAGAACAGCGGCGACCAGGCGAGATTGAGCAGCAATTGCCCAAGGAAGGCAAGGATCGCCGCGGTCCGCCAGCGCGCCCCCCGCGCCGCCACCACCAGCGCGAGCGCGCCGCCCATGACGATGTAGAGCAGCACCCAGACCATGGTGAAAGCCGCAGGCGGCGGGGTGTAATCAGGCTTGACGAGGTTGGCGAACCACTGGCTGTCCGGCCCGCTCATCCCCGCCTCGCCCGACAGCACGCCGAGCAGCAGGATGCCCGGCACCAGCACGGTGAGCCAGCGCAGAAAGCCCATCCGCAACTGACGCTGTGAGGCAAGCTCGCTCATTCCTGGCCAAACCCCTTTGCCCGATTCTGCCGGACAAACGCCGAATACGGAAACACCTGCACCCGCGATTCGGGGCACCGCCGCGCGATATTGGCGGGGCTTTCCCCAAGGAGCAATGGCTTCCTTCGCGGCACATCGCCGCTCATCCGCGGCGGGCGGCGATGAGGAACTCGATATTGCCTTCCGGGCCGGTGATCGGGCTCGGCACGATGCCATCGACCGCCCAGCCCGCGTGCTCCA
>JAGWPW010000051.1 GCA_028870315.1 Sphingomonadales bacterium
ACCGCGAGCTGGCGCGCCTGCCCGGCGACCTGCCATTCCTGCCAGAGCAGCTCGGCATCGACCTGCGCGGCGGCAGCCCGCGCCGCGCGCAGCCTTGGCCGGTAGATCAGCAGCGCCTTCACGTCCTGAGTAAGGCCAAGGGTCCACGCCGGCACATTGCCTGGCCCCGAAAGCAGCGGCAGCAGCGAGCCGCCGAGCTGCGGATTGGGCAACACCCCGGCCGCGACGAGCTGCGCCTGAGCCACCCCCCGCCGGGCACGGGCGGCGATGAGATCGGGATCACGCGCCAGCGCCAGCGCCACCACCTCGTCCACCGCCAGCGGATGCGGCGGCAACAGCCCGGCCGCCGCCTCCGCGCCGGCAAGCGGGGGCGCGGAGGCGAGCGGCGCCGGGGTGTAATGCGCGCAGCCCCCCAGCGCGAGCGCCAGTGCGGAAAACAACCGCAGGGGCGCAAACCCGGCATTCGGCGCTCGTGACGACATCGCCCCCCCTATGTGATCCGCGCGCTGCCCCCCGGCACCGTCCTTAGTCCGGGTTCGGACCCTCGGCCCGGTTCTCCAGCACCGCGCCGGTCCTGGCGTCAACCCCGACCTCGAAGGTCCGACCGCGGCTCGTCACATCGAAGGAATAGCGCAGGCCCGAGCCCCCGGCCTCCTTTTCCAGTTCCTGATCGGTGATCGTCCCCGGCCGCGCCTTGAGCGCGGTCGCGCGGGCGGCCGCGAGCGATACCTTCGCCATCGGCATCAGTTCCGCACCGGCCATGTGGCCGTGCGGCGGGGCGGCTTCGGCGCCGCCGGCGACAAGCACCGCAGCCGCCGCAACCGCCATGGTCATCACAGTCTTACGCATCGTCTTTCTCCGGAGGCGTGATCGCCTCACGCTTATCCGCTACACGGACTTACATTCGCTCAGCCTCAACCGGACATTGGGAATTCCCAACTTGCGTGCCCGTCCGGATCGGAATGCTGCATGCGGGCAAACGAGACGCCAGAGGGAACCCGACCCATGAAACTGCTGCTGCTCGAGGATGACGCATCGACCCGCACCCATGTCGCGCGAACGCTGACCGCCGCGGGCCATGTCGTCGATGTCTGCGCGAACGGCGAAGATGCGCTGTTCCTCGCCACCACCAACAGCTATGCGGTTCTCATCCTCGACCGCATGGTGCCCGGGCTCGACGGGCTTTCGGCACTGAAGCGCATGCGCGCGGCCGGGGTGGCGACCCCGGCGCTGCTGCTGACCGCGATCGACGGCGTGAACGACCGCGTCGAAGGTCTCGAAAGCGGGGCCGACGATTATCTGGTCAAGCCCTTCGCCGCCACCGAGCTCATCGCCCGCGTCGGCGCGCTCGCCCGGCGGCCACCCTCGGTCGAGGCGCTCACCACCCTGCGCGTTGGCGATCTCGAATTCGACCTGCTCAAACGCAACGTCACCCGCGCCGGGCGGCGCATCGAGCTTCAGGCGCAGGAAATGAAGCTGCTCGAATATCTCATGCGGCACAAGGGCGAGATCGTCACCCGCACGATGCTGCTCGAAAACGTCTGGTCGTTTCACTTCGATCCGCAGACCAATCTCATCGAAAGCCACATGAGCCGGCTGCGCTCCAAGGTCGATCGCGGTTTCGGCACAGCGCTGATCCATACCGTGCGCGGCTCTGGCTATCGCATCGAGGCACTGCCGGCGTGAGCCGCCTTTCCTCGTTCAACAGCGGCGCCTTCCGCTTCGCCTTGCTCATCGCCGGGCTGTTCGCGCTGGGATCGCTGGTGCTGCTTGCGGTCGTCGATCGTTCGATCGAAGCCTATGCACAGGAGGCGACCGTCGTCAGCCTGAAGGCCGAAACCGCAACCCTTATGCAGGACTGGCCCGAGGGCGGTCTCGCCGAACTGCGCGACGCGATCGCGCCGCGCGAGCAGTTGGCCATCGAACAACCGTTTCAATATCTGCTGCTCGACGCGCATGGCAGACGGCTGGCGGGCAGATTGCCGATGGCAGCGGCGCACAGCGGCTGGGGCGCGGTCGCCTTCGCCGATGACCGCGAGAGGGAAACCGCCGCGCGTCCCGAAATCTTGCGGACGCTTGGCACGCGGCTGGCCGATGGCGCGCTGCTGGTGGTGGCGACCGACACGTTCGACGTCCAGAAGCTGCGCCACAGGCTTGCCGCCTTCACCATCGCCTCCAGCATCGCGCTGACGCTGCTCGCGCTGATCGGCGGCTATGCGATCGGCCTTGTCTTTCTCCAGCGGCTTGCGCGGGTGAACGGCGCGGTGGCGCGAATCATGACGGGCGATCTTGCCGAGCGGCTGCCGACCATCGGCATGAGCCCCGAGTTCGACCATCTGTCGCGCAATCTCAACGCGATGCTCGACCGGATCTCGGCGCTGATGGACGGGCTGCGCCAGCTTTCGACCGACATCGCGCATGATCTGCGCACGCCGCTGACCCGCCTGCAACAGCGGTTGGAGGCGATGCGCGCCAGTGCGTCACCCGAGGAATACGAAGCCGGGATCGAGGCGGCGCTGGCCCAGATCGAGGAGATCCACGCGATCTTCCGCGCGCTGCTGCGCATCGGGCTGATCGAAGGCGGCGAGCAGGCGCGCAAGCTCGAAACCGTCGATCTCTCCGAGCTGGTCGCCCGGGTCGCCGAGGCCTACCGGCCGACGGCGGAGGATGCCGGCCGGCGGTTTTCGCTGGCGATCGCCGAAGGTCTCCATGCCGCGGGCGATGCCGAGCTGCTCGCCCAGCTCCTCACCAACCTCGTTGACAATGCGCTCCAGCATACGCCGCAAGGGGTGGCGATCGCGATGGCGCTGCGGCGCGAGGGCGCGCGGGTGGTGATCGCGGTCAGCGACGAAGGCGGCGGCATTCCGCCCGACCAGCGCGGCAAGGTGCTCACCCGTTTCTACCGGCTCGACGCCAGCCGGCACAGCCCCGGCGCGGGGCTGGGGCTGGCGCTCGTCGCCGCGATCGCCGCGCTGCACCGCGCCGAACTGGTGCTTGCGGACAACCGCCCCGGATTGCGGGTGGAACTGCATTTCCCGCAAGCGGAATGATGCCAGTCGCATGAGGCGACCGGGCTTTTCGCCCGCCCCTTCCCATCCGACATTGGGAATTGCCAACCTTTGCCCATCACGCTTGCCGAGCCGGGGCGAACCCGTCAGGCTCGCGCAGCAAGGGCTTCGGGCGCGACCCCGCAAATCACCCAGCCCGCTCCAGGGAGAAGCGCATGACCGTCCGCCGCCTGCTTCGCGCGTTCTGCATCGGCATTGCCGCGCTCGCCCCGGCCCACGCGTTCGCATCGGACGGCGGCTATCGCCAGGTGGCGAGCATTGCGCTGGGGCCACCCGAGCGCTGGGACTATGTCGTCGCCGATCCGGGAACCGGGCGGATCTATGTCTCGCATGGTGACCGGGTCGCGGTGCTCGACGCGCGATCGGGCCACATCGTCGGACAGGTCGAGGGCATGCCCGGCGGCACCCATGGCATCGCGATCTCGGCGGCAACCGGGCAGGGCTTCACCGATGACGGCGAAAAAGGCGAAGCGGTCGCCTTCGACCTCAAGACCCTCAAGGTCGGGCACCGCATCCCCGTCGCCGCCGATGCCGATGGCATGGTCACCGATCCGCGCACCGGACGGGTGTTCGTCGTCGATGGCGATCCCGGCAGGCTCACCGTCATCGACCCGCGCAGCGACAGCGTGGTCGCGACCATCGACGTCGGCGCGAAGATGGAATATCTCGCCGCCGACCGGGCGGGGCATGTCTATGTCGCGGGCGTGGAAAAAAGCGATGTCATCGTCATCGATGCCGCGAGCGCGCAGATCACCGCGCATTGGCAGACCCCCGATTGCCAGCGCCCGCACGGCGTGGCGCTCGACGCGGCGAACGGGCGGCTGTTCATGGGCTGCCTCAACGCGAAGATGATGGTGCTCGACACCGGCTCGGGCCGCATCGTCGCCGAATTGCCGATCGGCCATGGCAATGATTCGGTCGCCTGGGATCCGCTGCGCCGCCGCGTGTTCAGCCCCAACGGCCGCGACGGGACGATCAGCGTCTTCCGGCAGGTGACGCCCGATCGCTATGCCGCGCTGCCGACGATCACCACCATGCCCGGCACGCGCACCATGGCGGTCGATCCGCGCAGCGGCAAGCTGTTCGCGGTCGCCGCCGATTTCGACCCCGCCCCGTCCAGCGGCGGACGCCCCGCCATCCGGCCGGGCAGCGTGCGCGTGCTGGTGTTCGCGCCGGCAAGCTGAGGAAGCCGGCGGGCGGTGACGAAAATCCGCCGCTTCCGGCGGATTTTCAAACGAACTCCCGCGTCAGTCTTCCTGGGCGATGGTCACGCGCATGCCTTCGAAGGCATCGGTGACCGGCAACTGGCACGACAGCCGCGAGTTGCCGTCGCGGTGGCTGGAGCTGTCGAGCAGGTCGTTTTCATCCTCGCTCATCTTCGGCAGCCTGTCGAGATAGGCGGGGTCGATATGGACATGGCAGGTGGCGCAGCTGCAGCAGCCGCCGCACAGCGCGAGCAACTCATCGAAGCCATTGTCGCGAATGACCTCCATCAGCGTCCGGCCGGTGCTGGCGTTGACGGTCTTTTCCTCGCCGGCGTGATTGATCACCACAACATTGGGCATCGTGCACTTCCTTCCCATCGGCCTGTCGGCCCTGTTCGCGCTTCGGCGCGGCTGCTAACGACTGGCTGGCCGCTTGGCAACCGGGAGAGCGATAACGGGCATGGGCGTATCGGCAGATGACTTGCACGCAGCGCTCGATGCGCTGGCGGCGCGCGAGCCGGGGATCGCCCGTGCGCTGGCGCTGGCCGGCTATCCCGAGCCGCGGCTGCGCGCGCGCGGGCATGCGACGCTGCTGCGCACGATCGTCGGCCAGCAGGTGAGTGTCGCTGCCGCCGCCTCGGTGTGGGGCCGGCTGGAGACGCTGCTCGGCCCCGGGCTTGCGCCCGAGGCGCTGCTCGCCGCCGATGCCGAGGCGCTGCGTGGCTGCGGGCTCTCGCGCCAGAAGCAGGCCTATGCGCGCAGCCTGTGCGAACTGGTCGCAGCGGGCACGCTCGACCTCCACACCCTGCCCGAAGCCGATGAGGAGGCGATCGCGGCGCTGACCCGGATCAAGGGAATCGGCCGCTGGTCGGCGGAAATCTATCTGCTGTTCGCCGAGGGCCGCCCCGACATCTGGCCCGCGGGCGATCTTGCCGTGCAGGCAGGCATCCAGAAGATCCTCGGCCTCGATGCCCGGCCCGACGAGAAGCAGACCCGCGCGCGCGCCGAGGGCTGGCGTCCCTATCGCGGCGCCGCGGCGATCTTTACCTGGCACTGCTACAACAACGCCGCCCTATAGGTCATCTTCACCGCTGCAACGAACGCAGGCGAGGAGACAGACGATGGATGCGGTGGCCGGCTGGGATGTTTTCATCGACAATCTGCGCGACCTGCCGCAGCGGATGCTGGCAAAGCTGCCGGCGGCGATGCAGGCCGATCCGCAGATCCGCCAGGAAATCGCGCGGCTGGCGCTCGAATCGCTCGCCTCGAACCTCTTGGAGGCGATCGGCGGCGATGGCGATGCGCCGGTGTTCCTGCCCTCGATCGGCCAGATCCTCAACGTCGGCCAGCCCAATGCCGATACCATCTATCGCTCGGCGAAGCTGACGCCGGGGGCGAGCTATCGGCTGACCGGGCGGCGCGGCAGCCTGAAGCTGAGCGTGCTCGCGCAGGTCGTCCCGCAGGGTGAGCCCGGTGCCGGCGCGCGCGCGCATCTCGACCTCGCCGATCTGGCGACCGATGCCGAGGGCCGCTTCGAGGTGCTGGTCAGCGCCGAACGCCCCGCGGGCCATCACGGCGACTGGTGGCAGCTCAATCCCGGAGCAACCCGGCTGATGCTGCGGCTGGTGAGTTCAAACTGGGCGGGCGAGACTTCGCCGACGATCGCCATCGAGCGGCTCGACCGGCCCACCGCGCGGCCGCGGCCTTGCGCCGAAGCGCTCGAAGCGCGGCTGCGCGCGCTGCCCCGCGCCATCGATTATCTCGCGCTGATGTTCGTCGATCATGTCGAACAGCTTCGCGCCGAGGGCTATGTCAACCGGCTCAAGGTATTCGACGTGCCGTTCGGCGCCTTGCAGGGCCAGTTCTATTACGAGGGCGCCTATGATCTCGCCGACGACGAGGCGCTGATCGTCGATTCGCCGGTGCCGGGCAAATGCGACTATCGCTCGCTCATCCTGACGAACGAGATCTACGAGACCACCGACTGGATCAACAACCACGCCAGCCTGAACGACGCGCAGGCCGCGCCCGACAGCGACGGGCGGCTGCGCATCGTCATTTCGGCGCGCGACCCGGGGGTGAAGAACTGGCTCGACACCGCCGGCCATGCAAAGGGCGCGGTGCAGGGCCGCTGGACCGGCTGCGACAGCCATCCGATGCCGACGGTCACCAAGGTGAAGCTGAGCGAACTGGCCGCGCATCTTCCCGCCGATGTCGCCCGGGTGACGCCGGCCGAACGCGAGGCGATCCTGCGCGCCCGCCGCACCGCCTGGCTCGAACGGCCGCAGTGGTAGGGCCAGCCCGCGACCGCGCGACGCGACGCTTGCCCGCATTCAGGCCGGATGCGGATGCCCCCGCAGCACGGCGTCGATCGCCCCGGCCAGCGCCACGTCGCGCGCGCTCAGCCCGCCCGCGTCATGGGTGGTGAGGGTGATCGCCACGCGGTTGTAGACATTGTGCCATTCGGGATGGTGATCGGCCTTCTCGGCGAGCAAGGCAACGCGGGTCATGAAGGCGAAGGCCTCGCTGAAATCAGCGAAGCGCGCCTCGCGCAAGAGGGCGAGCCCGTCTGCGCGCAGCCGCCAGTCGGGCAGCCGCGCCAGCGCCGCGTCGCGCGCGGCTTCGGTGAGGCGGGGAATAGCCATGGCCGTCTCCTTGGCAGTGCGGCCGCTTTCGCCTAAGCGCGACGCCCATGCAAGCCTCTCCGCCCCGCCTGCTCGCCCAAGCGCTGGCGTGCCGGCGCGGCGAGAGGGTGCTGTTCGCCGGGCTGGGGCTGGAACTGGGTCCGGGCGAGGCGCTGCATGTGCGCGGCGCCAACGGGATCGGCAAAAGCAGCCTCCTGCGGCTGCTCGCCGGGCTGGCGCGGCCCGAGGCGGGGCAGGTCATCCGGCAGGGCGCGATCGGCCTCGTCGATGAACGCCCCGCGCTCGATCCGCATCTGCCGCTCGGCCGCGCGCTCGGCTTCTGGGCGGCGCTCGACGGGGGCAAGAGCATCGCCGCCGCTGCCCGGCTGGGGCTGGGCGAACTGCTCGACGTGCCGGTGCGCTATCTGTCGAGCGGGCAGAGGAAGCGCGCCGCGCTCGCCCGGCTCATCACCCAGCCGGCAATGATCTGGCTGCTCGACGAGCCGCTCAACGGGCTCGATGCCGCCGCCGCCGACCTCGCCGCCCGCCTTGCCGCGGAACGCTGCGCGACCGGCGGGATCTGCGTCATCGCCTCGCATCAGCCCTTCGCGCTTGCCGGCATGGCAACGCTCGACCTCGCCGGTTTCGCGCCGTGATCCGCATCTTCGCGCTGATCCTCAAACGCGATCTCGCGGTGCTGCTGCTGGGCCGTGGCCAGGGCAGCGCGCTGCTGCCGATCCTGTTTTTCCTTGCGGTTGCCATGCTGTTTCCCTTCGCGGTCGGCCCCGAACCGCGCGTTCTCGCCCGCGCCGGCGGCGGGGTGATCTGGATCGCCGCGCTGCTCGCCGCGGTGCTGCCGCTCGACCGGCTGATCGAACCCGACCTCACGCTCGGCGCGTTCGACCAGTGGCGGCTTCGCGGCATCGCCGAGGAAGGTATCGTCGCGCTGCGCATGCTCGCGCATTGGCTGGCCTTCGCGCCGCCGCTGATGCTCGCCGCGCTGCCGGCAAGCGCGCTGCTCGGCCTTCCCGACCACGCGCTCGCCCGTATCGAACTGAGCCTGCTTGCCGGAACCCCGGGCCTTGCCGCGCTGGGAGTGACCATCGCCGCGGTCACCGCCGGGCTGCGCGGCGGGGCGGCGCTTGCCGGGCTGCTCACCATCCCGCTTGCCGTGCCGCTGCTGATTTTCGGCGCCGGGAGCCTCGCCGCCGGCGGGGACAGCGGGCTGGCGCTTGCCGCTGCGGCCAGCCTGATGCTGATCGCGCTTGGCCCCTTCGCGGGCGGCGCGGCGATCCGCGCGGCGCGCGGCTGACACCGCGCGCGGGGCAGGAGCATCGCGCCGAAAAGTGGGCACCGGTTTTCGGCAAAAAGCGATGCGACAACAAAGACCTGGAGCACAGGGCGTGACTTACGAAATCACGCACTGCGCTCCAGTTATTGCAGCCCGGCGTGGCGCAGCGCCGCATCGACCGCGGCCCGCGCCTTGTCGTTGCACACGACGAGCGGCAGCCGCAGTTCCTCGGCGAACCAGTCCTGCGTCCGGGCCAGCGCATATTTGAGCGGCGCCGGCGAGGCGTCCTCGAACATCGCGTAATGCAGCGGATAGAGCTGGTCGTTGAGCTTGCGCGCCAGCGCCAGATCGTTCGCCGCGCAGGCCGCCTGGAAATCGGCGCAGAGCCGCGGCGCGACATTGGCGGTCACCGAGATGCAGCCCACCCCGCCCGCGGCATTGAACGGCAGCGCCAGTTCGTCGTCGCCCGAAAGCTGGGCGAAGGGGCTGGCGATTCCCATGCGGTGATCGGTGACGCGGCTCAGATCGCCGCTTGCGTCCTTGATGCCGACGAAGGTCTGCGGATAGCGCCGGGCGAGTTCGCACACCGTCTCGGGCTTGAGATCAGTGACGGTGCGCGCCGGCACGTTGTACAGCACGATCGGCAGGTCGCCATGCTCGGCAAGCCAGGAGAAATGCGCAAGCAGCCCCTCCTGGCTCGGGCGGTTGTAATAGGGCGCGACGACCAGCGCCGCCGACGCGCCGCATTTGCGCGAGAAGCGCATATGGAGCAGCGCGTTCATCGTGTCGTTGCTGCCGCAGCCGGCGATCACCGGCACGCGCCCCGCCGCCTGCTCGACGCAGACTTCGATGACGCGGTGATGCTCGGCGTTGGACAGCGTCGAATTCTCGCCGGTGGTGCCGCAGGGAACCAGCGCCGAGGAGCCGCTGTCGATCTGCCAGTCGACCAGCCGGCGGAAGGCGCGCTCGTCGAACGCTCCGTCGCGGAAGGGCGTCACCAGAGCGGGAATCGATCCGGAAAACATGGACTGTCACCCTCGTTCTGGACCATGGGACGGGGGCTCGCTGCAACCCGCCCACAGGGCCTTTCGGAAATCGAGCGCCTGATAGGGAGCCTGTGCCCGTGATGTCCAGCGTCCATCGTCGCGCCGCGAGCCTGCTGCTGCTGGCGCTGGTCGTGCTTTCGGCCCCGGCGCAGTGCCAGGACGGCGCCGAATGGGACCGCGCCCGCGCCGCGCTGATGGCGAGCGAGCCGACCGCGATGGCCCAGGTTATCGCCCGCTGGCAGATGCTCACCGGCCCGGGCAGCGCCGGTTTCGATCAATATGCGGGCTTCCTGCTCGCCTATCCGGGGTTTCCCGAGGAGCACCGGCTGCGGATCGCCGCGGAAAAGGCGCTCGATCACGAAGCGGTCGCACCCGCACGGGCGGTCGCCTTCTTCGATCGCTTCGCGCCGCTGACCAACCCCGCCCGCGCGCAATATGCGCTGGCGCTGGCAACGCTCGGCCGGCCCGAGGCGCGCGCGGTGGCGCGCGCCGCCTGGCGCGGTGGCAGCATGTCCGATGCCGCCGCGGCGACGCTGCTCGCAAGCTATGGCGGCGATTTCACCCGAGCCGACGACGATGCCCGCATCGACGCGCTGCTGTGGGACGGCAACACCGCGCAGGCCAGCGCGGAACTGACGCGGGTTTCGCCCGGCGCGCGGACGCTCGCCTCCGCCCGGCTGGCGATGCTTGCCGGCGATCTCGGCGAGGCCGATCCCGCGTTGCTCGCCGATCCGGGCTACGTTTACACGCGCGCGCGGATGCTGGAACAGACCGGCCAGGGCGCCTTTGCCGCAAGCCTGCTCGCCAGCCGGCCGATGTCAGCCACGCTGCCGCTCGATCCCCGGCGCTGGCTTGGCCTTGAACTGACAGCGGCGCGCGCCGGCTCGGCGGCCGATGCGGTGCGCATCGCCGAGCGCGCGTCCGAGGGCTTTGCCGCCGGCACCGCCATCGCGCAGGAGAGCTTTGCGATCCGCGACGATTACACCTCGCTCGTCTGGCTCGGCGGCACCGAGGCGCTGTGGATGCTTGCCGATCCCGACCGGGCGTCGCGGCTGTTCGCGCTTTATGGCGCGGCCGGGCGCACCCCGCAGACCCGCGCCAAGGGCTTCTACTGGGCGGGGCGCGCGCTCGCCGAAAAGGGCGATGCCAGCGCCGCCAGTGCCGATTTCGAACGCGCCGCCGCCTATCCCGACCAGTTCTACGGCATGCTCGCGCTGGAAAGGCTGGGCCGGCCGCTCCCCAACCTCGCCGATCCGGCGCATCCGGCCCCCGATCCCGCCGCGCGTGCCGCCTTCGATGCCCGGCCGCTGACCCAGGCGGTGCGCGAAGTCGCGCGCAACGGCGACTGGCAGACGACGATCCGCTTCTTCCGCGAGATCGCCGCACAGGCGCAAAGCGACAGCGACCGCGCGCTGGTCGCCGAGCTTGCCCGCAGCCTTGGCCGGCGCGATCTCGGGGTCGTGCTCGGCCAGGCAGTGACCAACGAGGGCAGCGCGGCCTGGCGCGATGTCTCCTTTCCGCTGATCCCGACCCCGCCCGGGACCGACTGGACCATGGTCCATGCGATCGCCCATCAGGAAAGCCAGTTTTCGCAGAATGCGATCAGCCACAGCGGCGCGCGCGGGCTGATGCAACTCATGCCCGCCACCGCGCAGGCCGAGGCCGCGGCCATGGGGACGAGCTACAGCACCGCCGCGCTCACCGACGACCCGCTCACCAACCTGCGGCTCGGCGATGGCTGGTTCTCGCATCTGATGACGGTCTATGGCGGCAGCTATCCGCTGGCGATCGCCGCCTATAATTCGGGCACCGGCAATGTGAACCGCTGGCTGCGCGACAATGGCGACCCGCGCATCAGCGACGACTGGGTGGACTGGATCGAGCGCATCCCCTTCACCGAAACCCGCGGCTATGTGCAGCATGTCATCGAGAATGCGGTGGTTTACGAGGCGCTCTACCCCGCACATGCCCGCTATCGCGGCCCCGCCCCCGCAAGCCATTTCCTCACCAAGCGCAAGCCGGGCTAGTGGATTGATTTTGACAATTGCATCCCGCTATCCGGATGGGGTCGTCGCGAATGTCAAAATCGTTAAATTCTCTAGAGCTGGATGTCTCCAGCGATCCTTCATATTATGGCGAAGACCGGAGAAACGTCCCATCTCGTGATTTAAGAATCTCACAGATGCGTTATATGAGATCGCTCTTCAATCGTCGCATTTCCTGTTTCCTCTGCTCGTGCCCATGAACTGGGCTGGCGGGGTTTGCGCCACGCCGCGAAATATATTTCTTCATTTTTAAAGCCGGTTTTTCAACAAAATTCCACGATGCCATAGAAAATATCAATGTTATAATTAATGAAGTTGGAAAAACGAACCACCATTCGCGCAAGCGTGGCAACAATAATATCAAAGTTTTCTGGATTACAAACCCGTATAAATATAATCCATAGGAGTAATCTCCATGATTAAGAACATTGAATTTAAATTTCTCGTTTGATCCAACCCAGATCATTATATATATCAGTGGCAATATTGCAATTATTCCGGATATACGGAAGTAGTAAAATACTATATAAGAAATAATTGAAAAAATTAATACAAGTTTTGACAAAATTATTTTATCTCTCCAAAGAAATGCCACAACTCCCGTGCAAAAAGAATAAACAAAGACCGACGCTGGATAAATAGACCCTCTTAAAAACCAACCTTTTTCAAAGCTCATAATGGCCATGATCAAAGTTGCCAACGCCCACACCGAAATAGACAAGAGCCGTCTATGAATAATTCCGGATATCATAAATATTGACATTATAACATAGCATTCTAATTCGGCATGAAGCGTCCAAAGATTTTCATTCACCGTAAGGGCTACAGGATTATGCTCGAATAGCCCAGGAAGTTGGTATCGAACACGGCCAATTATATTCCCCCAATATATAAAAAATTTATGACTTATAAAATATTCTTTCAATGAGACTGTTGTCAAAAGTGGGCCGACTATGAGAGCCGAAAGAGTCACTTCAACCGCAAGGGCTGGCACCAATCGGATTGCGCGAAAACTGATAAAAATTCCAACATTCTCGGTTCTTATGGCGCTACCGGCGACCAAAAATCCACTTAGTCCGAAAAATATTGGCAAAATCATCCCAAAAAATGGATTTAGAATTAAAACTCTATCGCCGCCATTATGTACGCCATAGCATACATGAAAGCTATGTAAAAAAATAACAGATGATGATAAGAAAAAACGCCAGAAATCAAATCCTGGACCAGCGCCCCGGTTCGCATCCAACACATCTTGAACCGTTTGTTTTCCTGATAAGCCGTGTATATATTTCGTCATTCGAGCAATCATGTAATTCACCCGCCCTTGGATATTTGACTCGGCTCATTTTTAATCAAATGGTTGACTGACACAACAACACTCTCGTCAGTGCCCCGAAAACAGCAGCCAGCCCAGCAGCGCGAACACCGCGAGCGCGACCAGCACCCAGATGAGGTTGCGCCGGACCGGGACGCCATCGGGGGTGCCATGGCCGGTGACCGCCTGTTCGAGCCGCGCCTCGCCCTCGGCGACGCGCTCGCCGAGTTGGACGATCGATTCGCCGACGCTGGCGATCGGCGCGCCGGTGACCAGCGCGACCGCATCGCCCGCAGCGGCGAGCGCGGCGCTGCCGCGCGCGCCGATCGCCGGATGCGCGGGCTCGGTATCGATGGCATCGCCCGCGGGCGCGCGCAGCCGGTCGAGCCTTCCGAGTTCCTCGGCAAGGCAATAGCAGACCGTCAGCCGGCAGGGCGCAATTCCCGCCAGCCGCGCCGCGACGCGGGCGATCGCCGCGTCGAGCGCCGGATCGGGCAGCGCGAGTTGCAAGGCGTCCTTGCAATAGAGTTCGCGCAGCCAGGCATCTTCGGCGCTGGAGGCCAGATCGACGCGCTCGTCGACGGGCGCGCTGGCCCCGCAGATCGCCGCGATCGCCGCGATTGCGCCTTCATCGGCGTCGGGAACGAGGCCTTTCAGCTGATTACGGCATTCGCTGTCCATCGGCTCCCCTCGCGTCACTGCGACTGCAACCGCTATGCGGCGCGCCCGCCCGGCGCGCAAGCCGCTCTGCACGCTTGCCACCGCGCGCCCCGACCCGCTAGGCACCGCGATCCTAGCGCTCATGACCAGCCATCCCCTCGCCTTTCTCGTCCTGTTCGTCGCCGCGCTGTGGGCCGGCGCGCAGAACCAGCTCGCCGGCGGCGGCTCGTTCCTGACGCTGCCGGCGCTGATGCTGACCGGCATGGACGCGCGCGTTGCCAACATCACCTCGACGGTGGCGCTGTTTCCCGGCCAGATCACCGGCGGCTGGATCGGACGCCGGCTGGCGGGAGGGACCGAGACGCTGTCGCTCACCGCGCTGACCATCATCAGCCTGATCGGCGGCGCGATCGGCGCGCTGCTGCTGCTGGCGACTCCTTCGGGCATCTTCGCGCGGATGGTGCCCTGGCTGGTGCTGTTCGCCACCGGCGCTTTCGCCTGGGGGAGCTTCGGGCGCAAGCCCAAGCCGACGAGAGTTGCGCTCGGCGCCGTGCCCGCGGGTGCGATCCAGTTCGCCATCGCCGTCTATGGCGGCTATTTCGGCGGCGGCATCGGCTTCCTCATGGTCACCGCGCTGACGCTGAGCCATGTCCCGGTCCGCGCCGCGTCCGCCACCAAGAACGTGCTGGCCGGGGTGATGAACGCGACCGCCGTCCTCGTCTTCCTGTTCTCGGGCGAGGTGCGCTGGCTCGGCGCGGCGATCGCCTGCATCGGCGCGCTTGCCGGCAGCATCATCGGCGCGCGGCTGCTGCGCCATATCAACGAAAGGGTGCTGCGCGTGGTCATCGTCGTCATCGGCGCGGCGCTTACCCTCGGGCTGTTCCTGCGCCAGCCCTGATGGACGGCCCGCCGATCACCCCCGAAGGGCTGGCCGCGCTGCGCGCCCGCTATGATCACCTGCTTGGCACCGAGCGCCCGGCGATCGTCGAGATCGTCAGCTGGGCGGCGGGCAACGGCGATCGCAGCGAGAACGGCGATTACCTCTATGGCCGCAAGCGCATGCGCGAGATCGACCGCGAGCTCGGCTTTCTCGCGCGGCGGATGAAGGCGGTGCGCCCGATCGACCCGGCGCGACAGGCCGACCGTGGCCGCGTCTGGTTCGGCGCCACGGTCACCATCGCCGACGAGGACGACAACCGCCGCACCCTGACGCTGGTCGGCGACGACGAGCAGGACGCCGGCGCCGGCCGCATCGGCTGGAGCGCGCCGATCGCGCGCGCCTTGCGCGGCGCGGCCGCGGGCGACGTGCGGCGGGTGACGCTGCCGGTTGGAGAAAAGGAATGGGAGGTTCTGGAGATCGAATATCCGGAAGAAAGGTAGAAATGCGAGGAACCTGGCCGCTCACCCTTCTGCTTGTCGCCGCCCCCGCCGCCGCGCGGGACAGCCTCGGCATGTTCGACCAATGGGGAGCGTTCCGCGATCCGCAAGTGCCGCGCTGCTATGCGATCGCCCGCGGCGAAAGCAGCCATGGCGAGCCCGCGGGCGTCGCTTACGCCGATGTCGCGAGCTGGCCGAAGCGCGGGCTGCGCGGCGAGGTGCATTTCCACCTGTCGCGCAAGGTGGTGTCGGGCACGGCGATCGAACTTGCGATCGGCAACCAGCGTTTCGCGCTGTTCAGCGACGGCAGCAATGCCTGGCTTGCCGATCCGCGGATGAATGCGGCGGTGGTCGCGGCGATGCGCTTCAACCCGGCGATGGCGGTGCTGGCGCGCGACAGCAGCGGGCGCCATTTCACCGACAGCTGGCCGCTGGCGGGCGCTGCCTCGGCCATGGATTCGGCGGCGATCGGCTGCGCGGAGTTGCGCTAGGCCCGATCCCGCCTATATCGGCGCCTCGCATGACCGCAACCCCGCTCATGGCCATACCGGGCCTTGTCGATCCAGTGCCGACCCCGCGTGACGTGACCGCGCGGGCGGACGGCCGTGTCGATCTCATCGGCCTGCCGCGCACGCGGATCGCCGGACTGCTCGCCGAGGCGGGGCTCGACGCGAAGGCGGCGAGGCTGCGCGCGCGGCAATTGTTCCACTGGCTCTATCACCGCGGCGTCACCGATTTCGGCGCGATGACCGACATCGCCAAGCCCATGCGCCCCTGGCTTGCCGAGCGTTTCGTCATCGGCCGTCCCGAGGTGGCGACCGAGCAGATCTCGCGCGATGGCACGCGCAAATGGCTGCTGACCACCGCCGACGGGCATGATTTCGAGATGGTGTTCATCCCCGATGCGGACCGCGGCACGCTCTGCGTTTCCTCGCAGGTCGGCTGCACGCTCAATTGCCGCTTCTGCCACACCGGAACGATGCGGCTGGTCCGCAACCTCACCCCCGGCGAGATCGTCGGCCAGGTGATGCTGGCGCGCGATGCGCTGGGCGAATGGCCCAGGGGCGCGATGGCCGATCTTCCAGACGAAAGCCTCGATGCCACAGCGGACGCGCACGCCTACACCGCCGACGGGCGCCTGCTTACCAATATCGTCATGATGGGCATGGGCGAGCCCTTGTATAATTTCGACAATGTCCGCGACGCGCTGGCGCTGGTGATGGACGGCGACGGGCTTGCCCTGTCGAAGCGCCGCATCACCCTTTCGACGAGCGGGGTCGTGCCGCTGATGGCGCGCTGCGGCGAGGAGATCGGGGTCAATCTCGCGGTCTCGCTGCATGCGGTGTCGAAGGAGGTGCGCGACGAGATCGTGCCGATCAACCGCAAATATGGCCTTGACGCGCTGCTCGCCGCCTGCGCCGCCTATCCCGGCGCCTCGAACGCGCGGCGGATCACCTTCGAATATGTGATGCTCAAGGACCGCAACGATCGCGACGAGGACGCGCGCGAACTCGTCCGCCTGCTCCGGCAGCACAAGCTACCCGCCAAGGTCAATCTCATCCCGTTCAACCCCTGGCCGGGCGCACCTTACGAATGCTCGACGCCCGAGCGCATCCGCGCCTTTTCCGAGATCGTTTTTGCCGCCGGGATCAGCGCGCCGGTCCGCACCCCGCGCGGGCGCGACATCGATGCCGCCTGCGGGCAGTTGAAAACCGCAGCCCGCAAGCTGAGCCGCGCCGAACACGACCGGCTGGTCGAGGAAAAGCAGGCGGCGCTGGGCTGACTTTCGCCTGCCGGCGGGCGGGGAGGGAGAGCGGTGCGAAACGCTGCGTCCGCCCCTCGGCCGGCGGCGCCCGATCGGGGCGCGAGCGCGATGACTTTTTTGATAACCGTAAAGTGGTATCGCACAAAAAACAGGGCGGTGGATAGCCACCGCCCTGTATATCGTTCATGAATTGACTGTCGCAGCGGGTAAATTCATTCACCTTGTGTGGGCAAATGCCGCGACATAATTTATTTTACTCAATATTTGGTCCGCCGGTTAGCCGGCAAGCCCGAGCTTGGTCTTCTTGCGCAGCGACATCCGCAGCCCGGTGCCGATGAACAGGAAGCCGAGGATCGCGGTCGCCCAGGTCGCGGGTTCGGGAACGGCTTCAAAAGTCAACTGGCCGCCGAACGACCCGCTGCCCTTGGTGTAATAGGTGACGACCAGATCGTTTGTCACATAGGCAGTAATCGGAACGCCACTGACGGCCGCCACCTGGAAGAAATAGTTGGTCGAAGAGGTCGTCGAAATCGGAACCGCCGTGCCGTCAAAAGTCACCGAGGTGATGTCCAGATAGCCGTTGGCCTTGGGGCCGCCGGATGTCACGGTGATGGACCCGGTGCCACTCCCGTTTTGCGGGATGGTGAACTGAAAATCATCGGTATAGGTGCCGGCTGCCTTGGCAGGAGAATCGCCGACGACCCCGGCAATTTCAGGGGCGTTGAAAACGGTATAACCGGTCTGCGGAGTGACCGTGAAAGTGTACTCCGCCGGGTTGGGGTTAATCGACGGCGTGATTATGGTCACCGTCGCTGAAGCGGGGGCAGCAAGGACGCACAAAGCGAGAATGCCCGCCGCGCTGAGAAGTGGCTTGTTCATTTTACCTCCTGACTAAGGCGCGAAAGACGCCTGGCGAAAGAACCGATCCGCGAGCCGACATCACCAGCACCGCTGCAATGATGTAAGCAACAACCGTGCCAAAAAAAATTCATACGTATTTACAAAGTATTGTGAAGGCTGGCGATCCGCATATTGAAAATGTGTAACCGTGGCTGACACCCCCCCCGCGTTGCCGTGATCCTGACCGGGCGGCGCGCCATGGGCTTTGGCGGCAGGTCGCGCCCTCGCCCGCGCGCGCCCGATGAGGAGCAGGTGACCCGCGCGACGATCCGGAAACCGTCGGCAGGAGCAGACTGCAGCGCCCCTGGTCGGAGAAGTCGCTAAAACGTCGTCGCGCTCTCGATCGGCGGGTCACCGCGATGCGCGGTGGCGTAGGCTTGCGCCGCCTTGAGCACGCGCATCATGTTGCCGCTGGCGAGCTTTTCGAGATCGCCCTCGCTCCAGCCGCGCCGGGCAAGCTCGGTGAACAGCGCGGGGTAGGTCGAGACGTCCTCCATGCCGCGGGTGGTGATCTCGATGCCGTCGAAATCGCCGCCCAGCCCGACATGGTCGTGACCGATCAGCGCGGCGATGTGATCGATGTGATCGGCAACCTCGGCCAGGCTCGCCTCGGGGCGCGGGTTGGCCTGTTGCCAGGCGGCGAGCGCGGCCGCTGCCGCCGCGGGATCGCAGGGGGCAAGCGCCTTGCCGCGTGCCTCCTCGGCGGCGCGGGCGGCACTCCAGCGGCGCACCGCCTCGCTGACATAGGGCGGATAGCTGTTCACCATGATGATCCCGCCATTGGCCTTGAGCAGGCGCAGCACATCATCGGGGGCGTTGCGCGGGCTTGCATCGAGCGCGAAGGCGCCCGAATGGCTGAACATCACCGGCGCGCCTGCGACCGCCAGCGCGGCGCGCATGGTCTCGGCGCTGACATGGCTCAGATCGACGAGCATGCCGAGCCGCTGCATCTCGCGCACCACGTCGCGGCCGAACGGGGTGAGCCCGTGATGCGCGGGCGCATCGGTGGCGCTATCGGCCCAGGCGGTGTTCCGGAAGTGGGTGAGCGTCATGTAGCGCACGCCCAGCGCATACATCTGGCGCAGCACGCCAAGCGAGCCGCCGATCGCATGGCCGCCCTCCATGCCAAGCAGCGAGGCGATCCGCCCCGCCCGCCACGCAGCCGCCACGTCCTGCGCGCTCGCGGCGAATTGCAGATCGTCGGGATAGCGGGCGATCAGCCGCTTCATCACGTCGATCTGTTCGAGCGTCGCCTGCACCGCCTGCGGTTCGGGCAGCTGTGCCGAGACAAAGACCGACCAGAACTGCGCGCCGACATGGCCGCGGCGCAGCCGGGCAAGATCGGTCTGCATTGCCGGCAGCGGCGTGCCGTCTTCAGCCCTCGCGGTATCGGTGGTGCTGGCGGTATCGCGAAAGTCGAACCCGTCGAGCCGGTCCTTGCGCCTGACGCGCAGCTGCTCGGCAACGTCATTGTGCCCGTCCCAGACCGGCGCCGCGCGCAGCGCCGCAAGCGCCACCTCGGCCGGCGGCGGCGCGGCGGCGATCGACAGCATGGCGGCGGCAACAAGCGCGGAACAACGAGGCATGGCCGCAGCAAAGGCGATCCGCGCGCCGCGCGCAAGCCCGATCAGGCGGCGGTGCCGCGCAATTGGTCGAGCGTTTCGCGCAAATTGGCGATCGCCGCCGCGCGCGCGTGGTGCTGCGCGGGGCTGTCCCGGGCCACAGGCGGCGAATCGAGGCCACGGGACTGCAAGGCGATGGCGAGCCGTTCGATCAGTTCCACCAGGGACAGCTCGCCCGGATGCGCGCCGGCGATCCGTTCGGCCGCGCTTCGCGCCGGCGCGGGCACCGGATCGCCGTCCGCCCGCGGCGCGGCGCTTGCCAGCGATTCGGCGGGGATCAACTCCTCATGCGCCGAAACCGGCCGGCGCGGCGGCGCATCGGGATGGGCATCGCGCGCGCGCACCCGATAGGCGCCGGCATCGGGCGATGCGTCGGCGGCAGGGCGCGTCGGCCGCGCGAGCAGCCGGGCGACGCCTCGCCCGAGCAAGGCGCCCGGCACGGCAAGCCCCAGCGCGAACAGCATCCTTGCGCCATGGCCAAGCGGCGGCGCCGCCATGGGAAGAAGGCGCACAAATCCGCTGGCCAGCACCCAGCGCTCGAACAGCGCGGCCCGCACCGCGAGGCTCGACAGGCCGAACAATGCCGCGGTCCACAGCGTCACCGCCGGCACGAACAGCGCATGCCCGGTCAGCGGCGGGGTGTTCGACGCGGGGCGAAAGCGCGTTTTCAAGGTGTCAATCCCGAAGCAGGCGGCCGCGCCCGCGCTCAGGCGGCCGCGGACAGGGTGGGTTTCGCGGCCGTGCCTAGCAAGCCTTGGTAAACGGTGCGATAATTTTGCCCGTTTCGCGCCCAATCATGGTGCTGCGCGACATGCGCGCGCGCCCGCGCCCGGCGCACCTCCCACAGCGTGCGGTCGGACAGCAGCGCAACCAGCGCCTCGGCGCAGGCCGCCGGCGAATCGGGGGTGAACAGCGTTCCGGTCAGCCCGTCGCGGATCAGCTCGCGATGGCCGCCGACATCGGAAGCGGCGACCAGCCGGCCCTGCGCCATGGCCTCCAGCGGCTTGAGCGGGGTGACGAGATCGGTCAGCCGGCTGCGCTTGCGCGGATAGGCGAGCACATCGCACAGCGCGTAATAGCGCTCGACCTCGTGGTGCGGCACCCGGCCGACGAAGCGGATCGCGCCATGCGCCGGCGACCGGGCGGCGGCGGCGCGCAGCATGTCCTCGCGCGGGCCACCGCCGACCAGCAGCAGCCGCGCGCCGGGCAGCCGGGCGGTGACCGCCGGCATCGCCGCGATCAGATCATCGAGCCCCTCGTAATCATAGAAGCTGCCGATGAAGCCGATCACCGGCCCGTCGCCGAGCGTCCATTGCCCGGCAAGCGCGGGATCGCGCGCGGGCGGAGTGCCGAACAGCGACAGATCGACGCCGTTCATCATCACCGAGATCCTTGCGCCGTCATGGCCCCGGCCGATGAGATCACGGCGCAGCCCCTCGCAGATCGTCACCACCGCGCCGGCGCCGGCGACGACGTGGTTTTCAAGGCTGCGGGTCGCCTGATATCTGACCGAGGCTTCGCGACCGGTGCCATTGCCGACCGCGGCATCCTCCCAGAAGGCGCGAATCTCATAGACCAGCGGCAGGCCGCGGCGGCGCGCGACGCGCAGCGCCGCCATGCCGCAAAGCGCGGGCGAATGGGCATGGAGCAGATCGGGGCGCCATGCGTCGCACAAGCGCTCGATAGCCTGCGCCAGCCGGCCGATCTCGCGCCATTCGCGCCAGCCGGCCGGGCCGGCGGCATCGCCCTGGCAGCGGTGGAACACCAGCCCCTCTATGGTTTCGACCTCGGGCCCCGCGCGGTGATGGCGCAGGCCGGTGATCGCGCGCACCTCAAGCCCCATCGCCTGCTGGGAAAGGAGGATCGCGCGGGTACGAAACGCATAGCCGCTGTGCAGCGGCAGCGAATGATCGAGCACATGCAGGATGCGGGCCATCACGCCATGCTAGCGCGACAGGCTTAACGCAGCGTCAACCCCGATCGCCTAGAGCAATGCGCGACGCGCAAGACGCATCGCGACAGGCGGCCGGGATGATTGACGACTTCGCGATCGGTTTGACGCATCTGCTGCTGCTCATCGCCGCCTGGCGGCTGCTGCGCCGCGACGATCTCGACGCCGACCCGCGCGACGAAACCCCTGCGCCCGCCCCGCCGCGCCGCGGCCGGATGCGCCGTGCTTAGCCTGGGCATCGCCGCCTTCCTCGCGGCCTTCCTGCTGATGGGGTTGCGGCGCCCGTTCCTGTGGGTGCTGTGCTATCTTTATGTCGATATCGTCGCGCCGCAGAAATTCATCCCGATCCTCGCGGGCGCGCCGCTGTCCTTCGTCACCTTCATGCTCGCCGGGGTGGCCTGGGCGCTGGTCGATCGCGGCGCCGGCACGCGCTTCACGCCGCGTCAGGGGCTGATCCTGCTGCTGCTCGTCTGGTGCGCGCTGACCACCCATTTCGCGCAGTTTCCCGCCGCTGCCGCGACGAAATGGGCGTGGGTGTGGAAGGCGCTGGTGTTTGCGATTTTCCTGCCGCTGACCCTGCGCACCCGGCTGCGCATCGAGGCGGCGGCGCTGGTGATGGTGCTGTCCGCGGCGGCGATCGTCGTCTCGGGCGCGCTCAAGACGCTGACTTCGGGCGGCGGCTATGGCCTTCTCCATTTCTTCGTCAACGACAACACCGGGCTTTACGAAGGCTCGACGCTGTCGATGGCGGCGATCGCGATCATCCCGCTGATCCTGTGGCTGGCGAAATTCGGCACGATCCTGCCGCCCTCGAAACCGCTGCGGCTTGCGGCCTGGGGCCTTGTCGCCTGCTGCCTGCTGATCCCGGTCGGCACGGTGGCGCGCACCGGGCTGATCTGTGCGGGGCTGCTCGCGGTGGTGATGCTACGCAGCGTCCGGCGCCGCGCGCTTTATCTCGTCGGGCTGGCCGGCGCGGTGCTGCTGGCGCTGCCGCTGCTGCCCGCAAGCTACACCGAGCGCATGGGCACGATCGGCCATCATGAAGCCGATGAATCCGCCTCGACGCGGGTGGCGGTGTGGAAATGGACGCTCGGCTATGTCGCCGAGCATCCGCTCGGCGGCGGCTTCCAGGCCTATCTCGGCAACCACCTGAAGATCGAGACGCGCGGCGTTGACAGCAGCGGCGCGGGCAGCGTCGAGGCGGTGAACGTGCAGAACACCACCGACAACGCCCGCGCGTTTCACTCCGCCTATTTCGAGATGCTGGGCGAGCAGGGCTGGCCCGGGCTCGCGCTGTGGCTGACGCTCCAGATTTCCGGGCTCGTCCAGCTCGAATCGGTGCAGCGCCGGCTGCGCCGCGCGCCGCTTGCCATCGACCGGCGCGATGGGGCGCTCGCGCTCGCGCTCCAGCAGGGCCATATCGTCTATCTGTTCGGGGCGCTGTTCGTCGGCATCGCCTATCAGCCGTTCATCTTCATGCTCATCGGCATCCAGGTGGCACTGGTCGAAAACGTGCGCCGCCGCCTCATGCCGGGCAAGCCTCGTGACGAGAAGCGGGCGATGCCGCTGCCCGCCGGCGCCGCGCCGCTTCGCGCCCCATGACCGGTGCCGGTCCTTAACCTTTGGGCAACGTTCTGGCGTCAGAATGAACGCATGACCCACGCTGTATATCGCCTGCTGCACGAAGGACTGGGTGGCCTGCTGGTCTATGGCTGCGCCGCGATCCTCGCCACCGCGAGCCCGCTGCTGGCACACGGCTGAAAATCAGGGCACCGCGCCAAAAGGCGAGCGCCGGGGTTCGGCAAAAGCGATGCGAAACCGCGCGACCGGGCGCCTATCCGTCCGGGCTCAAAGCCCCGGAACCGACGGGCAGGGCCCGAGATCGGCAAGCACCTGCGCGTAATCGGCCGCCGCCTGCGCGCGGTCCTCGGCGGTGCCCGAGACATTGACCCCGGCGGGCAACTGGCGCGGCAAGCCGCAGGCCAGCCGATATGTGGCGAGCGTGTCGGGGGCGGGGGGACGGCCGCTCGCATCGACCACTTCGGAAAATGACACGCTCCAGCCAGCCGGCTGGCCGGGGCGATGCGTCACGGTGATCGCGGCGGGGCCATGGCTGGCGGTGACGAGGAAGAACTGCGCCTGGCCCTCGCCGCTCAGCGTGCCGGGCACATAGATCGCCTCGCTCACCCCGGTCACGCGCGGCGGCGCGTCATCGGCGGCAAGCGCCGCCAGCACCGCGCCGACGCGCTGTTCGAGCGGCGCCGCGGTTTCGAGCCCGGCGGTCGGGGCGACAAGTTGCAGCATCGCCGGATTGCCGGCGACCGGACGGGCGAACAGCAGCAGGTGCTGCTTTGCCAGCGGCGGCAGCCGGCCCTTCACCCCCTGCGGCACATCGACGAGGAAGGAAAGCAGCGGCGCCGCGGGCAGCGCGCCCTTCAGCGCCGCGAGCGGCCGGGCGACGACATAGGCGCGCATCATGCCCGCGCCCACGTCGCGCGCGCGCGCCGGATCGAGCGCGATTGCCTTCCTGACCTCGACGGTCAGCACCAGCGGCGCGGCCGAAACGAGCGCGACGAGCGTCCCGAAGCGCGGCGATGAATCCGCGACCGCCGCCGCCGGCGCATCCCCGGCGGCGCCGGCGCGAATCGGCGGCGCGGCCAGCGCGAGCGCTGCCGCCAGCATCGGCAGCGCGCGATTGGCAAAGCGGCGGCGCATCCTCGCATCTCCCTTGCGCAGGGTTGGAAACCCCCGCTTTGCGTCGGAATCCGGCCCGACACAACCGAATCGACAGCTAACCACGATCAGCAGGCGGTTTTGGCGTTGCGCGGGGGCAATGTCGCCGCTAAAGCACCGTCAACGCGGGCTGAAAAGCAACGGCTCCACCGGGCCCTCCGGGTTATTGCCCCGCTGGCCCAGAAATCCGGCAGGGTGGAAAATAAACAGGGCATTCTGGGGACCGGCTAAAGCCGGCTTCAGGACGTGGCCGGGGCTTTGTCCCGGCAGAATTATGGAGCGAAGAGGCTGAATGGCATACACTGATCAACGTATGAGCAGTAATCGGCTTACTGCGCTTGTCATCGTTGCCCTGATTCATGTCGTGGTCGGCTATATGCTTATCACCGGCCTTGCCTATTCTGCCGCGCAGCAGATCATCAAGAAGGTGACGACGGTCGACATCAAGAAGGACGAGCCGAAGAAGCCGCCGCCACCCCCTCCCAAGCCCAAGGATCTTCCGCCGCCGCCGGTGGCGCCGCCGGTGAAGATCAATGTGGCGGTCACCCCGCCGCAGATCCAGACGGTGACCACGCCGCCGCCGCCCGCGCCGATCGTCGTGCTGCCGCCGCCCTCCGCGCCGCCGCCGCCGCCGCCGCCGCGGTTCACGCCGACAGGGCCGCAGCCGCGCGGCAATCCGGGCGACTGGGTGACCACCGACGATTACCCCGCGCGGGCGCTGCGCGAAGAGCGCGCCGGCACCACCGGCATCCGGCTTTCGGTCGGCGCCGATGGCCGCGCCAGCGATTGCGAGGTGACAAGCTCGAGCGGGAGCCCCGATCTCGACGAGGCCGCCTGCAGCTATGCCAAGCGCCGCGCGCGGTTCACGCCGGCGAAGGATGGCGATGGCAATGCCACTACGGGCGCCTATTCGACCCGGATTCGCTGGGTCATTCCGAAAGATTGACGGTTGCAGGGCACGGCGCCGGGCGCCGTGCCCATACGCTTTTTCAGTTTTCTTGAGAGGACTTACGCATGCTTTTTCAACTCCTGGCCGCTGGCGCCGCCGCCAGCAACGCGGCCCCGCAGAACAAGTTCGGCTTCATGGAAGCCATGCATCAGGGCGGCGCGATCTCGTGGTCGGTCGTCACCGTGCTCGGGATCATGTCGTTCGGCTCGTTCTTCATTCTGTTCACCAAGTGGTGGGACCAGTCGAAGATCATGAAGCAGGCCCGCGATCTGCACACCACCTTCTGGCGCGCGCCGAGCCTGCGCGATGGCGCAGCCAAGCTCGACAAGAACAGCGCCTGGCGCCAGATCGTCGATGACGGTCTGAACGCCGAGGACCAGCACGCCAAGATGACCGACTCGATGGAGGCGCATGACTGGCTGCACGGCACGCTCGCCCGGACCGAGGCGTTCATCAATGCGCGGCTGGCGCAGGGGCTGCCCTTCCTCGCGACCGTCGGCGCGACCGCGCCCTTCGTCGGGCTGTTCGGCACCGTCGTGGGCATCTATCGCGCGCTGATCGCGATCGGCATCGCCGGCTCGGCATCGATCGACAAGGTTGCCGGCCCGGTCGGCGAGGCGCTGATCATGACCGCGCTCGGCCTGCTCGTCGCGGTGCCCGCGGTGCTCGCCTACAACTACCTCCAGAGCCGCAACAAGCGCATCGCCGAGGCGCTCTCGGCCTTCTCGACCGACGTGCTGGCGAACATCAACTCGCGCGGCGCGATCAAGCCGCAGCACGCCGCTGCCGCAGCGATCAAGCCCGCGGCGGCGAAGGCGCCCGCGATGGCTGGCGGTTCGACCACCCCGCCCAAGCCCTGAGGCGAGCCAGCCCCGGCTGGCCGGCAGCGCCGCCGGAAAAGGGCGGGATCGGAACGGGCCGACCGCGCGGCATGCAGCGGGGTCGCCCCTCCGTCCTCAAGGACAATGCACAAGGATAGGATGAGACAATGGCGATTTCGGTAGGCGGCGCGGGGGTCCAGGAACGGCCCATGTCGGATATCAACACGACGCCGCTCGTCGACGTGATGCTGGTGCTGCTGATCATCTTCCTGATCGCGGTGCCGGTGGCGATCCAGCAGATCCAGAAGCTTCGCATCCCGATCATGGTGTCGGTCGAATCGAAGAACAAGGTGGAGAACCTGCTGCTGACGGTCGCGACTACCGATGCCGCGGGGCGCAGCGCCGGCGATCCGGGCTATGAAGGCTCGTCGCGCGGCGGCGATTGCCGGGTCTATTTCAACAATATCACCCCGGTCACCTCGGATGAGCTGCGCGATCTCGCGTTCAAGCGGCTCGATGCCATCGTCAAGCGTGCCGGCGGCCCGGAAGCGCTGAAGGACGATCCGACCAAGATCCCGCAAGTCCATATCCGTGCCGACGTCAACGCCCCGTGGCGCTGCGTCGCGGGTGCGATCTACAACGTCCAGCTCTCGGGCTATCCGACCGTCGGCTTCATCTCGACCCCGGTCGATCCGAACGCCTGACCCGCAGATTTCAGGAGTACCAAGCCATGGCAATGTCAGGCGGCAAAGACGACGGCTCGCCGATGATGGAAATGAACACGACGCCGCTCATCGACGTCATGCTCGTGCTGCTCATCATGTTCATCATCACCATCCCCGTCGCCACCCATTCGGTGAACATCGACCTGCCCTCGCCGCTGCCGCCGACGACCCCGCCGCCGCTCAACCCGGTCAAGAACAAGGTCGTGCTGACCGCCGACGGCAGGATTCTGTTCAACGCAACCGAGGAAAACCAGAACCAGCTGGTTTATACGCTGAAGCAGACGATGGCGATGCCGGTCGAGCCTGAACTCCAGTTCCAGCCCGATCCGCAGGCCCCCTACGATCTCGCCGCGCATGTGCTCAACATCATCAAGCAATCGGGCGTGACCAAGTTCGGCTTCGTCGGCAACGAACAATACGTCAATTTCGGCAAGGCGCCCAACGCGCCCAAGGCCACCGGCTGAGCGCCCGCCTGATCGGGTTCAAAAGGGCGGCTCTTCGGCCGCCCTTTTTTTTTCGCGCCGCGCCGGCTCAGCCGGGCCGCCACGCCTCCGCCGCCAGCGCTTCGGCTTCGATCAGCAGCTCATCGTCAGCGGCGCCCGCGGGCATCGCCTCGCGCCCGATCATCGTCAGCACCGGCACGGCGAGCGGGCTCACCCGTTCGAGCAGCACATGATCGACGCCCCGCTGCGCCCGGCCGAGCACGTCGGCGATGCGCGCGACATCGGTAAGCCGCGTGCGCGCATCGGCCCAGGCCGCCTCGATGAGCAGGTGACCGGGTTCATAGCGGCGCAGCACGTCATAGATGAGGTCGGTCGAGAAGGTGACCTGCCGCCCGGTCTTGCGCCTGCCCGGCTGCTGCCGCTCGATCAGCCCGCCGATCACCGCGACTTCGCGGAAGGCGCGGCGCAGGAGGTAGGAGCGCTCTACCCATTCGACGAATTCATGCGTGAGGATGGTGGGTGAAAGCAGGTTTGCGGGGTCGGTGATCGGCCGCAGGCTCCACAGCGCCAGCGCATAGTCATTGGCAACGAAGCCGAGCGGAGCGAGGCCCGCATCGGTCATCCGCCGGGTCAGCAGCATGCCGAGCGACTGGTTCGCCGGCCAGCCCTCGAAGGTGTAGAACACGCTGCACGCCTGGCCGCGCAGCGGAAAGCTCTCGACCAGCAGCCGTCCGGGAATCGGCAGCCGCGAGCGCCGGTCCTGCATTTCGAGCCATTCGCGCACATCCGCGGGAAACTGCCCCCAGCCGGCACGATCGCCGAGCATCGCCTGGACGCGCGCCGCCAGATGGCTGCTGATCGGAATGCGCTGGCCCATGTAGCTGGGGATCATCGCGGCGCCGTGCGCGGCGCGCACCCGCAGTTCACCCTCCCTCAGCGCCTCGACCTCGAGATCGAGCCCGGCGAAGCGGAAGCTGTCGCCGGGCTCGAGCTGCGCGGCAAAGGCCTCCTCGACGCGGCCCACCGATCCGCCACGGCGCAGCCGCACCTCGATCATCTCGGTATCGACGATGATCCCGGCGTTGAGCCGGTGGCGCGCGGCAAGCCGGGGATGGGTGAGCCGCCAGTTTCCCGCCCGATCGCGCGCGATACGACGGAAGCGGTCATAGGCGCGCAGCGCATAGCCGCCGGTCGCGACGAAAGCGAGGACGCGGCGCCAGGTCTCCGGGTCGAGCGCGCGATAGGGGGCGGCGGCGCGGATCTCGGCGAACAGTTCGTCCTCGTGGAACGGCGCGGCGCAGGCACAGCCCATGACATGCTGGGCAAGCACGTCGAGCGCGCCGGGCCGAAAGCCTTCGCCATCGCGCTGGCCCGCGCGCACCGCCTCGGCGGCGGCCATCGCCTCGATGAATTCGAAGCGGTTTCCGGGGACGAGCAGCGCCTCGCTCGCAAGGTCGAGCCGGTGGTTGGCGCGGCCGATGCGCTGCAACAGCCGCGACGAGCCCTTGGGCGCGCCCATCTGGATGACGAGGTCGATATCGCCCCAGTCCACCCCGAGGTCGAGGCTGGCGGTGCAGACCAGCGCGCGCAACCGGCCCGCGGCCATCGCCGCCTCGACCTTGGCCCGCGCCTCGCGCGACAGCGAGCCGTGGTGGATGGCGATCGGCAAATGGTCGTCGTTCGCTTCCCACAGCGCCTGGAAAATATATTCGGCGAGAAAGCGGGTATTGGTAAAGATCAGCGTGGTGCGATGCCGCCGGATCGCCGCATGGACCTGCGGCACCGCCCAGCGCGCGGCATGACCACCCCAGGGGATCACCCCCGCATCGGGCACCAGCACCGCGATCACCGGCGACGCGCCGGGTTCGCCCTCGACCATGGCGACACGCGCGCCCTCGCCGCCCGGCGCCAGCCAGTCGCGAAAGGCAGCGGGATCGGCAAGCGTGGCCGACAGGCCCACCCGCTGTGCGCCGGGCGCATATCGCGCCAGTCGCGCCAGCGTCAGCGCCAGCAGATCGCCACGTTTGGTGGCGGCAAAGGCATGGACCTCGTCCACCACCACCCGCTTCAGCCCGGCGAACAGCGCCGGGCTTTCGGGCCATGACAGCAGCAGCGCCAGCGATTCAGGCGTGGTCAGCAGGACATGCGGCGGATGCGCGCGCTGGCGCGCCTTGCGCTCGCTCGACGTGTCGCCGCTCCGCGTCTCGACGCGCAGCGCCAGTCCGATTTCGGCGATCGGCGCGAGCAGGTTGCGTTCGACATCGGCGGCGAGCGCCTTCAGCGGCGAGACATAAAGCGTATGCAGCCCGTCGGGTGGCGGCGCCCCGGCAAGGCGCGAGGGCGCGAAATCGGCCAGCGTCGGCAGGAAGCCCGCTAGCGTCTTGCCCGCGCCCGTGTCCGCGGCAAGCAGCACATGCCGCCGCTCGGCGGCAAGCGTGAGCATCTCGGCCTGATGGCGCCGCAGCCGCCAGCCGCGCGCGGCGAACCAGCCGGCGATTTCGGGGGGCAGCGCGGCGCTCACCCCGGCGGCGCGCTCACCGTCGGGCCGTAAGCTGATCGACCCAATCGAGGATGGTCTTCTCGCAGCTCGTCACGCGCATCGCCTCGGCTTCGCGCCGCGCCTGTGGCTGGATTTGCGGGGCACGCGCGGTCAATTCCTCCAGCGCGCGCGCGTGATCGGGGCCGCGGGCGTTGCGCAACAGGCGCGCGCGCGCAGCGGCGATGCGCGTTTCGAGGCTCGCCTTGCGGGCGCTGAGAGCCGCCATGTCGGCCATGATCCCTTTCCAAAACGCCAGCCCCGCCGCGTCACGCCGCCCGGGGTTTTCGCGCCCGGCGGTGGTGCGAAGATGGCGCCTCCCTTTGTGGAACCCTATCAGCCGACCGCGAGATTGTCGATCAGCCGCGTGGCGCCGATGCGCGCGGCGACCAGCAGCCGCGCCGGCTCGGCGCCAAGGCGCGCCAGCGGCACCAGCGTCCCGGCCGTGCGGAATTCGGCGTAATCGACCGCGGAAAAGCCGGCGGCGCGCAATTCTTCGCGCAGCGCCGCCAGCACCGGCGCGGCAGCATCCCCGGCACGCAGGCGCGCCGCCGCCGTGGCGAGCGCGCGCGGCAACCGCGCGGCGATGCGGCGCTCATCGGCATCGAGGTAGCGATTGCGCGACGAGCGGGCGAGCCCGTCCGCCTCGCGTTCGGTGGCGATGCCGATGATCGCCCCGGCATGCGGCCGGGTGAGGTCGAGATCGCGCGCCATGCGGCGGATGACCGCAAGCTGCTGCCAGTCCTTTTCGCCGAACACCGCAAGGTCGGGCTCGACCTGGTTGAACAGCTTGAGCACCACCGTCGCGACGCCATCGAAATGGCCCGGCCGGGCCGCGCCGCACAGCCCTTCACTGACCCCGCTCACGGCGACATGGCTTGCAAAGCCCTCGGGATACATCGTCTCGACCGCGGGCGCCCACAACACGCCCACGCCCTCGCTTTCGAGCATCGCCGAATCAGCGGCAAGCTGGCGCGGATAGGCGGCGAGATCCTCGCCCGCGCCGAACTGCATCGGGTTGACGAAGATCGACACCACGACATGCGCCGCGCGCGCGCGCGCGGCACGCACCAGCGCAAGATGGCCTTCGTGCAGCGCGCCCATCGTCGGCACCAGCGCCAGCGGTCCGTCGCGACGCAGCGCCGCGGTCGCATGCCGCAGTGGATCAAGCCGATTGATGGTTTGCACGTGCTGCGACCCTTGGATAAGGCTGGCGACGGGCCGCGGGCTTGGCCGTGGTCCGGTTTTGCCATGCACGCCTCCGGCCACGCCTGACAAGAGTATCGCGCGCAATGTCCCTTCCCGGCCCGCATCGAATCGTCTTCGCCAATGAAAAGGGCGGCACCGGCAAATCGACCACCGCAGTCCATGTCGCGATCGCGCTTGCCTATCAGGGCGCGCGCGTCGCCGCGATCGACCTCGATCCGCGCCAGCGCACGCTGCATCGCTATCTCGAAAACCGGGCGGAGACGATCGGCCGCCGCGCGATCGCCGTGCCGCAGGCCGATTTCGCGGTGTTCACCGGCGACAGCATCGCCGCGCTCGACGCACTGGGCGAGGATGTCGGCGCAGACCATGATTTCCTCATCTACGACACCCCCGGCCGCGACGATGATTTTGCCCGCCATGTCGCCACCCAGGCCGACACGCTGGTGACCCCGCTCAACGACAGCTTCGTCGATTTCGATCTCATCGGCCAGGTCGATGCCGAAACTTTCAAGGTCCGGCGCCTGTCGTTCTATGCCGAGCTGATCTGGGAAACCCGCAAGAAGCGCGCGATGACGACGATCAGGGATGCGCGGCGCGAGATGGACTGGGTGGTGGTCCGCAACCGCACCCAGCATATCGAGGCACGCAACATGCGCCGCATCGACAGTGCCCTCACCGAACTGTCGCGCCGCGTCGGGTTCCGCATCGCCAACGGGCTTTCGGAACGGGTGATATATCGCGAGCTGTTTCCCTCCGGACTGACCCTGCTCGACAAGGGACATCTCGGCGAACTCGGCACCAGCCACCTCGTCGCGCGGCAGGAGATGCGCGCACTGGTCGCCGGGCTGAAGCTGCAGATGCCCGCGGGCGCCGCCGCCGCACAGCGCGAGATGGCGTTCGCAGCCGATGGGGCGAGCGTGCAGGCATGATCCGTCTGCTGCTGCTGCTCGCGGTGGTCGCGATGGGCGCCAAACTCGTCTTCGGCCGCTGGCCGTGGGAGATGATGGCGCTGCCCCCTTCCGGAGAGCGGCTGGCGCAGGCGCGGGCGCTGCTCGGGGTCGGCGCGGATGCGAGCCGCGGCGACATCATCGAGGCGCACAAGCGGCTGCTGATCCAGGTCCATCCCGATCGCGGTGGCAGCGAGGCGCTGGTCCACGAGGCGAATGACGCGCGCGACCTGCTGCTCGCGCGGATCGGCACGCGCTGAGCGCGGGGATCGATCGCTCGATCCTGCGCGAATACGACATTCGCGGGATCGTCGGGCGCACGCTCAATGCGGCGGATGCGACGGGAATTGGCCGGGCTTTCGCGCAGGTGGTGCTGGGCTCGGGCGGCCATAGCGTCGCGGTGGGGCGTGACGGCAGGCTGAGTTCGCCGATGCTGGAGGCGGCGCTGGTCGAGGGGTTGCGCGATGCCGGCTGCGACGTGCTGCGGATCGGGGCGGGGCCGACCCCGATGCTCTATTTCGCCGAGCGTGCGATCGACGGTGTCGATGGCGGGATAGAGGTGACCGGCAGCCATAATCCACCCGATCACAATGGCTTCAAGCTTCAACTGCGCGGGCGGCCGTTCTTCGGACCCGACATCCTCGGGCTCGACGCGCTGGCGCGCAGCGCCCCTGTGGCTGCGGCGCGGCGCGGGCGCATCGAGACCACAGACGTGCTGCCCGCCTATGTCGAGGCGCTGCTCGGCGCGCTTCGCGGGCTCGATCCGGCGGCGCTTGCCGGACTGCGCATCGGCTGGGACGCAGGGCATGGCGCCGCGGGGCCGGTGATCGAGGCGCTGGTCGCACGGCTGCCCGGCGAGCACCACCTGTTATACACATCGATGGACGGGCGCTTTCCCGCCCATCACCCCGATCCCTCGGTGGCCGCCAATCTCGCCGATCTGCAACGGCTGGTTGGTGAAAAGCGGCTCGATTGCGGCTTTGCCTTCGACGGCGATGGCGATCGGCTGGGGGTGATCGATGGCGAGGGGCGTATCATCCGCAGCGACCTTTTGCTGCTGATCTATGCCGAGGATCTGTTGCAGCGCCATCCCGGCGCAAGCGTTATCGCCGATGTGAAGGCCTCGCAGGCGGTGTTCGACGGCCTCGCCGCGATGGGCGCACGGCCGCAGATGGCAAGGACCGGGCATAGCAACATCAAGGCGCGGATGCAGGAGAGCGGCGCGCTGCTCGGCGGCGAGATGACCGGGCACCTGTTTTTCGCCGAGGCCTGGTACGGCTTCGACGATGCGATCCATGCGGCGCTGCGGCTGATCGCCGCCAGCCTGCGGCTCGGCCGCCCGGTTGCCGGCCTGCACGATGGCCTGCCGCGCCCGGTCAACACCGACGAACTGCGGTTTGCCATCGCCGAGGATCGCAAGGCGGCGGCGATGGCCGCGGTCGCCCGCCGCCTTGCCGCGCGCGGGGCGAAGGCGATCACCCTCGACGGGCTGCGGGTGACGACCGCCGACGGCTGGTGGCTGCTGCGCACCTCCAACACCGAGGCGGCGCTGGTGGCGCGGGCCGAAGCGCGCGATGCGGCGGGGCTGGCGCGGGTGCTCGTCGAACTCTATGCGGAACTGGCGGTGGTGGGGATCACAAGGGCGTGACCCGCGGCCGGGTCAATGCCCGGCGAATTCGAGGATCGCCTCGGCCGGGATTGCTGCCGCGCGCAGCCGGTCGGCGCCGCCGAGATCGGGCAGGTCGATCATGAACAGCGCCTTTGTCACCGTGGCGCCCGCCTGGCTCAGCAGCTTCGCGGCGGCGAGCGCGGTGCCGCCGGTGGCGATGAGATCATCGATGATCGCCACCCGCTGGCCGGCGGCGATGGCACCCGGATCGATCTCCAGCGTGTCGGTGCCATATTCGAGCGCATAGTCGATCGCCAGCGCCGGCACCGGCAGCTTGCCGGGCTTGCGCACCGGGATGAAGGGCAAGCCGCAGCGCGCCGCGACCGCGGCGCCGAAGATGAAGCCGCGTGCCTCGATCCCGGCGATCGCCTGCGCCGGCCCGAGCCGCGCGGCGAGCAGCCCGACCGACGCGGCAAAGCCCTCGCCATGGCCGATGAGCGTGGTGATGTCGCGGAAGAGAATGCCCGGCCGCGGGAAATCGGGCACGCAGCGGATCAGGGTCTTGAGCGTCTCGGGCGCCATGCTGTTTGCAGCGGGTCGGGGGGCCGGCTTTCGCCAGCCCCCCTTGTCCGCTCAATGCTTCTTGTCGGCCCAGACGTTGCGATAGGCCATATAGGCGAGAACCGTGGCGAAGATCAGGAAGCCCACGGTCGCAAATCCGGCCTGATGGCGGTTTTCGAGCTTGGGCTCGGCGGTCCACACCAGGAAGGCGGCCACGTCCTGCGCCATCTGATCGACGGTCGCAGGGGTGTTGTCCTTGTAGCTCACCTGGCCGTCGGCGGTCAGCGGCGGCGGCATCGCGATGTTGAGATTGGCGAAATAGGGGTTGTAATAGAGCCCGTCGGGGGTCTTCGCCTCGGGGAAGTGAGCCAGCAGTGCGGCAGGCTGCTTCTGGAACCCGGTCAGCAGCGAATAGACATAGGCGGCGCCGCCATGACGGGCCTTGGTGATGAGCGAGAGGTCGGGCGGGCTGCCCTGACCGCCATAGACCACCGGCGGGAAGTGATCGGTGGGCAGGCCGTTCACCGTCTTCACCTCGCCGGTCCTGGCGTCGTAATGCGGCACCTTGAAGCCGGCGGCGATCGCCTTCACCTCATCGTCGTTGTAGCCGATCGCCTTGAGATCGCGGAAGGCGACCTCATGCAGCGCATGGCAGTTCGAGCAGACTTCCTTGTAGACCTGGAAGCCGCGCTGCACCTGCTGCATGTCGAACTTGCCGAACGGCCCGTCGCTGGCGAGGTGGAGCGGGCGCGGCGCAAGGTGGAAGGCGTGTTCGGCGGTCGCCGCCGGCGGCGAGGTGACATAGCTCACCAGACCCTTGCCGAACGACCACAACAGCGCCAGCGCGAAGAACAGCCCGGCGAAGAAGGCGATGATACGAACCATGATGTGTTCTTTCCCCTCTCGCAGGTCTCAGGCGGATGCCGGCGCGCCGGCGAGCGCGGCCTGATCGTCCTTGCCCAGCACCGACTCGGTGATCGAGAACGGCAGCGGCTCGGGCTTCTCGATCGAGGAAACGATCGGCAGGACGATCAGGAAGTGGACGAAGTAATAGACCGCCGCGAGCTGGCTGATCATCACATAAGGCTCTTCGGCCGGCGAGCCACCGCACCACCCGAGCAGCACGACATCGGCGACCAGCACCCAGAAGAATTTGCGGTGCAGCGGGCGGTAATGCCCCGATCGCACCGGCGAACGGTCGAGCCAGGGCAGGAAGAACCACACCAGGATCGAGCTGAACATGGCGAGCACGCCCATCAGCTTGGCCGGGATCATGAAGAAGTCCTGCGTGAAGGCGCGCAGGATGGCGTAGAACGGCCAGAAATACCATTCGGGCACGATATGCGCCGGGGTCTGCATCGGATTGGCCGGGATGTAATTGTCGGGATGGCCGAGCGCGTTGGGCGCGTAGAACATCATCAGGCAATAGACGACGAGGAAGCAGCCGAGCCCGAACCCGTCCTTGGCGGTGTAATAGGGGTGGAAGGGGACCGTGTCGCTCTCGCTCTTCACCTCGACGCCGGTCGGATTGGAGCTGCCTGGAATATGCAGCGACCAGATGTGCAGGATGATCATCCCCAGGATTACGAAGGGCAGCAGGAAATGCAGCGCATAGAAGCGGTTCAGCGTGGCATCCACCGGCGCGAAGCCGCCGAGCAGCCAGGTGTGCAGGCCGTTGCCGACGATCGGGATGGCGCTGAACAGCCCGGTGATGACCTGCGCGCCCCAATAGCTCATCTGACCCCAGGGCAGCACATAGCCCATGAAGGCGGTGGCCATCATCAGCAGGAAGATGGCGACGCCGAGCAGCCAGATCATCTCGCGCGGGGGCTTGTAGGAACCATAGAAGAAGCCGCGGAAAATATGGATATAGACCACCGCGAAGAAGGCCGATGCGCCGTTGGCATGCGCATAGCGCAGCAGCCAGCCGTAATTCACGTCGCGCATGATGTGCTCGACCGAATCGAAGGCGATCCCCGAATTCGCGGCGTAATGCATGGCAAGCACCACGCCGGTGACGATCTGCAACAGCAGGCAGAAGCCGGCGAGAACCCCGAAATTCCACATGTAGTTGAGATTGCGCGGCACCGGATAGCCGGCGCCGATGGCGTTATAGACGAACCGCGGCAAAGGCAGCTTCTCGTCGAGATACACCATGAAGGGGTGGCTCGGCTTGTAATGATTGGCCCAGGGAAAGCTCATCGGATCAGCCTACCTTGATTGCGGTGTCGGTCTTGAAGACATAGTCGGGCACGACGAGATTCTTCGGCGCCGGACCTTTGCGGATGCGTGCCGCGGTATCGTATTGCGAGCCGTGGCAGGGGCAGAAATAGCCGCCGAATTCACCGCGGTTCTGCGTCGAGACGATGCCCTGCGGCACGCAGCCGAGATGGGTGCACACCCCCATGGTGATCAGCCATTCGGTCTTGCCGGACTTGGTGCGCTGCTCCAGCGTTTCGGGATCGCGCAGCGTCGAGATCGGCACCGCTTCGGCCTCGGCGATTTCCCTGGGCATCAGCCGGCGCACGAACAGCGGCTGCGAACGGTACACCGCGACGATGCCCTGCCCCGCCTGGATGCCCGAAAGATCGACCTCGGTGGTGCTGTCGGCAAGCACATCGGCCGATGGCGACATCTGGCTGATCAACGGCAGCAGCACGGCCAGCGCGCCGACGCCCGCGGCGCTGACCGCGGCAACATTGATGAAATCACGGCGTCGCGCGCCGCCGATCTCGTCTGCATCGTGGGGAGGAGCGTCAATGACCGCATCGTCTGCCATGAGTGACCTTTGCCTTACCTTAGTCCCCGGCGGCCCTTGACGGGAGCCGGACCCGAAATTCAAACGCCTTCAGGATGCCCCCGCAAACGCACGCATTGCGGGCCTTTGCCGCCGCAAATGCCGCTATCGCCGGCCTGATAGACGCGAAAATCAGCGCTGCCAACCGCCTTTTTGAACCCGGTCCGGGCCGCAAATCGGCCGGATTCCGGGGCGCTTGCGCGCGGGCCCGGCGATGCGCTCACCGCCGGCCCGGCTGCGGCAGGCCGATCAGCGCGAGCTGGCGGCCATAGGCGGGCTCACCGCGATGGGTCGCGCGGCGGAACGAGAAGAAGCGTTCGGGCGCGGCATAGGTATCGAGCGCGAGGCGGTCTATCGTCTCCACCCGCGCCGCGGCGAGCCGGGCCGCGACATAGCCGGGCAGGTCGAATTGCCAGTGCCCTGGCCGGCCGGGGCGGAAGAACGCGCCATCGTCTGCGGCGAAGCGATCGCGCAGCGCCGCATCGACCTCGTAGCTCGGCTGGGCGATCGTCGGCCCGATCGCCGCGGCGATCGCGCCGCGCCGCGCGCCATGCGCGACCATCGCCGCGACGGTGTTTTCGATCACCCCGGCGCGCGCGCCCTTCCAGCCGGCATGCGCCGCGCCCACCACCCCGGCTTGCGCATCGGCGAGCAGCACCGGCGCGCAATCGGCGGTCAGGATGCCGAGCAGCAGCCCGGGCGTCGCACAGACCAGCGCGTCGGCGTGCGGGCGATCGCTCTCTTCCCAGGGGGTCGAAACCGCGATGCAGTCGGGCGAATGGACCTGCCAGACGGTGACCAGCCGCGCGCCGGGCAGCACCGCGGCCACCGCCCGGCGCCGGTTTTCCGCGACCGCCGCGGCGCTGTCGCCGTCGGGGCCGATGCTGCCGGGGCCGCAGTTCAGCCCGGCGAGCGCGCCTTGCGATACCCCGCCGCGGCGCCCGAGAAAGCCATGCGCGACGCCCGCCAGCGCCGCCGAGGCGAAGACCTCGACCGCCGTGCTCCGGCGCGGCTCAGGCGCCGGCAAGGCTGCGGCTGACCTGCTCGAAGGTGTCGCGCGACAGCGCCGGCGCGGCCACGATCCGTTCGAGCTCGGCGCGCATCAGCGCGCCGCGCCGGGGCTCGATGCGCCGCCAGCGCCCGAGCGAGGGAACGAAGCGCGCCGCGGTCTGGGCGTTGATCGGATCGAGCGCGAGGATAAGGTCCGAGATCGTCCGATAGCCCGCGCCATCGGCGGCGTGGAAGGCGCCGGCGTTGACCGCAAGGCCCATGTACAACGCGCGCACGCGGTTGGGATTGCCGAGGGTGAAATCGGCATGGGCGGCAAGCGCGCGCACATGATCGAGCGCGCGCGGATGCAGCGAGCCCGATTGTAGCGCGAACCATTTGTCGATGACCAGCGCATTGCCCGCATAGCGCGCGTGGAAATCGGCAAGCAGCGCCTCGCGCGCGGGGGTGTCGAGCCCGGCCAGCACCATCAGCGCGCCCTGGCGGTCGGTCATGTTGTCGGCGGCGCGATATTGTGCCTCGGCGCGGCGCGCGGCTTCCTCGGGCAGGCCGGCGGCAAGCATGACCAGCGCCTGCGTCTTGACCTTGCGCGCGCCGCGCGCCGTGGCATCGAGGCTGTAGGGCACCGCGCTCGCCCGATCGTGCAGCGCGCCAAGCCGATCGGCCAGCGCCTTGGCGATCGCCGCCTTGAGCGCCTCGCGCCGGGCGCGGATCGCCTGCGGATCGGCGGCGGCGATCTGCTCGGCGATATAGGCTTCGGCGGGAAGCATCATCAGCTCGCCGCGCATCAGGTCATCGAGGGCGGGATCGGCAAGCGCGGCGGCCATCGCCTCGATGATCGCCGCCTCGCCGGCAAGATCGGCACCGATGAGATGGCGCAGCATCAGGCTCTGCATCGCCTCGTAGCGGGCGAAGGGATCATCGTCGTGCGCGGCCAGAAACAGCAGGTCTTCGCGCGCGGTGTCGGCGACGATCGCCACCGGCGCCGAAAAACCGCGGTTGAGCGAAAGCACCGGGCGGCTGGCGAAGCCCTTGTAGTCGAGCCGCGCTTCCTGCTTGTCGAGCACCACCAGTTCCTCGCCATGGTGGCGCCCGGTTTCGCGATCGAACAGCGCCAGCCGCAGCGGGATCGGCATCGGGCGCTTGTCGGGCTGGCTGGGGGTCGGTGGCACCATCTGCGCGAGATGGAGGCTTGCGGTATCGCCGTCATGCGTCAGCCGCACGGTCACCTGCGGGGTGCCCGCCTGCTCGTACCACAGGCGGAAGGCGCCGAGATCGAGCCCCGCCCCGTCCTCGATCGCCTTGACGAAATCCTCGCAGGTCGCCGCCTCGCCGTCGTGGCGATCGAAATAGAGGTCGGTGCCCGCGCGAAAGCGCGCCGTGCCGGCCATGGTCCGCATCATGCGGATCACCTCGGCGCCCTTGTTATAGACGGTCGCTGTGTAGAAGTTCGAGATTTCCTGATAGCTGTCGGGGCGGATCGGATGCGCCAGCGGCCCCGAATCCTCGGGAAACTGCGCCGAGCGCAGCACGCGCACATCCTCGATCCGCTTGACCGCCGCCGAGCCCATGTCGGCGCTGAACAGCTGGTCGCGCAGCACGGTGAAGCCTTCCTTGAGGCTGAGCTGGAACCAGTCGCGGCAGGTGACGCGATTGCCCGACCAGTTGTGGAAATATTCATGCGCGATGACCCCTTCGACCCCGTCGTAATCGGCGTCGGTCGCGGTTTCGGCGTCGGCGAGCACATAGCGGGTGTTGAAGATGTTGAGCCCCTTGTTCTCCATCGCCCCCATGTTGAAGTCCGAGACGGCAACGATGTTGAACAGGTCGAGGTCATAGGCGCGGCCGAACACCTCCTCGTCCCAGCGCATCGCCGCCTTGAGCGAGCGCATCGCGTGGTGGGTCTTGTCCTCGTCGCCGCGCCGCACCCAGATCGCCAGCGCGACCTCGCGGCCAAGCATCGTCGTGAAGCGGTCGCGGGTCGCGACGAGGTCACCCGCGACCAGCGCGAACAGGTAGCTCGGCTTGGGCCAGGGATCGTGCCACTCGGCCCAATGGGTGCCGTCGGCGCCCTCGCCGCTCGCCACGCAATTGCCGTTGGCGAGGAGGATCGGGAACCCGGCGCGATTCCCCTCCATCCGCACGCGATAGGTCGAGAGCACATCGGGCCGGTCGGGAAAGAAGGTGATGCGGCGGAAGCCCTCGGCCTCGCATTGCGTGCAGAGCATGCCGTTCGAGGCATAGAGCCCCATCAGCTGGCTGTTGGCGATCGGCCTGACCGCGGTTTCGACGGTGACGACATGCGCGTCGCCGGGAAGCGCGACGAGGAGGTCGCCGTCCTCGATCCGCCAGTCGTTATGGGCCGCGCCATCGACCAGCACCGCGGCGGGCTCCAGCCCGTCGCCGCGCAGCCGCAGCACCGCATCGTCATGTGCCGCCGGATTGCGCGCCACCGACAGCCGCGCGGTCACCCGTGTCATTTCGAGGTCGAGCGCGAAATCGAGCGCGACCTCGGGCACCAGCCAGTCGGGCGGGCGGTAATCCTCGCGGCGGATCACGGGCGGGGCGGCGGGAGCTTCGGCGATATCCATGCGGTGATCCTAGAACCGCGCGAGGCCGAGGGAAAGCGCAGCGATTGTCCGCGCGCAATGACCCGGGCTTGAAAACGCGGTCCATCGTCCATTTATTGACTCGGGAAAGCGAGGCGCCATGACCAATCGATCGCGGCAATGGATGTGGGCGGATGCGGTCGAGCTGCTCGGCCGCATCGAGCGGCTGCGCAGCCAGGGACATTCGCCCGCGCTCGCGCATGGCGGCGTTCCCGGCTGGGAGCCGCCGGTCGATCTGATCGAGACCGATCACGAGGTGATCGTGCTCGTCGCGCTGCCGGGGGTCGATCCGCAGGCGGCCGAGGCGTTCATCGAGGAGGGGGTGCTGGTCGTGCGCGGTCGGCGCGAGCTGCCCGAGGTGTTCCGCGCCGCGCGGATCCATCGGCTGGAGCTGCCGCAGGGCCGCTTCGAACGGCGGCTGCGCCTGCCCGCCGGGCGCTATCACGATGTCCGCCGCAGCGCCGGCGAGGGCTGCCTGGTGGTGACGCTGCGCAAGAACACCGGCGCGGGAGGGCACAGGTGATGGCGACGGTCAGCCAATCCCCCCCCGCCGGCGCCGCGCCGGTCCTGCCCGAACTGCCCAAGGATGCGCTGGTCATCGTGCCGGTGCGCGGCTTCGTGCTGTTTCCCGAGGTGGTGATGCCGCTCAGCATCGGCCGCGCGGTGTCGATCAGCGCCGCGCAGGCGGCGGTGCGCCAGGGATTGCCGGTGGGCGTGCTCGCGCAGCGCGATGCCGCGGTCGATGAGCCCGGCCCTGCCGACATGCACGGGGTCGGCACGATTGCCAATGTCCTGCGCTATGTCACCGCCCCCGACGACAAGCACCATCTCATCGTCCAGGGCGAGGCGCGGTTCCGGATCGTCGAATTCCTGCCGGGCTGGCCGTTTCTCGTCGCGCGCATCGCGCGCATCGCGGAGCCGACCGACGATGGCCCCGAGATCGAGGCAAGGCTGCTCAACCTGCGCCGGCAGGCGCTCGAGACGATCGCGCTGCTGCCGCAGGCGCCGCAGGGGCTTGCCGAGGCGATCGGCAACATCGCCTCGGCCGCCGCGCTTGCCGACATGGTCGCCGCCTATCTCGACATCACCGCCGAGGAAAAGCAGGAGCTTCTGGAAACGGTCGCGCTCGCCGCGCGGCTCGACAAGGTGCTGCTGCTGCTCGCGCAGCGGCTGGAGGTGCTGCGGCTCTCGGCCGAGATCGGCCGCGACGTGCAGGAGCATGTCGGCAGCCGCCAGCGCGAGGCGATGCTGCGCGAGCAGATGGCGGCAATCCAGCGGCAATTGGGCGAGGACGACGGCAAGGGCGCCGAGATTGCCGAACTGGCCGGCCGGATCGCCGCCGCCGGCATGCCCGCGGAGGTCGAGACCGCGGCGCGCAAGGAGTTGCGCCGGCTCGAACGGACCCCCGATGGCGCCGCCGAGCAGGGCATGATCCGCAGCTATATCGACTGGCTCGTCGAACTGCCCTGGGCGCTGCCCGAGCCCAAGCCGATCGATATCGCCGCCGCCCGCGCCAGCCTCGATGCCGATCACTACGGGCTCGACAAGATCAAGCGCCGCATCGTCGAATTTCTCGCGGTCCGCAAGCTCGCGCCGCAGGGCAAGGCGCCGATCCTGTGCTTCGTCGGCCCGCCCGGGGTTGGCAAGACCAGCCTCGGCCAGTCGATCGCCCGCGCCATGGGGCGCGCCTTCGTCCGCGTCAGCCTGGGCGGCGTCCATGACGAGGCCGAGATTCGCGGCCATCGCCGCACCTATATCGGCGCGCTGCCGGGCAACATCATCCAGGCGATCCGCAAGGCGGGCAGCCGCGACTGCGTGCTGATGCTCGACGAGATCGACAAGCTCGGCCAGGGAATGCACGGCGATCCCGCCTCGGCGATGCTGGAAGTGCTCGATCCCGAGCAGAACGGCACCTTCCGCGACAATTATCTCGGCGTTCCCTTCGATCTCAGCCGGGTGGTGTTCATCGCCACCGCCAACATGCTCGACGCGATCCCCGGCCCGCTGCGCGACCGCATGGAGATCATCAGCCTTGCCGGCTATACCGAGGAGGAGAAGCTGGCGATCGCGCGGCGCTATCTCGTGCGCCGCCAGCAGGACGCGAACGGCGTTGCCGCCGAACAGGTGACGCTCGATGATGCCGCGCTCGGCGCGATCATCCGCCATTACACGCGCGAGGCCGGGGTGCGCAGCCTCGAACGGGCGATCGGCCAGGTGATCCGCCATGCCGCGGTGAAGATCGCCGAAGGCTCGGCCAGCCACATCGCGCTTGGCGAAGGCGATCTGGAGGAGGTGCTCGGCGGACCGATCTTCGAGAACGAGGTGGCGCAGCGCACCAGCGTCCCCGGGGTGGCCACCGGCATGGCCTGGACGCCGGTCGGCGGCGACATCCTGTTCATCGAGGCGACGCGGATGCCCGGCAGCGGCCGGCTGATCCTCACCGGCCAGCTTGGCGAGGTGATGAAGGAAAGCGCGCAGGCGGCGCTGAGCCTCGTCAAGAGCCGCGCCGGGAGCCTCGGCATCGACCCGCAGCTGTTCGACAAGAACGATATCCACGTCCATGTCCCCGCCGGCGCGACCCCCAAGGACGGGCCGAGCGCGGGGGTGGCGATGTTCATGGCGCTGATGTCGCTGTTCACCGGGCGCACCGTGCGCAGCGACACCGCGATGACCGGCGAGATTTCGCTGCGCGGGCTGGTGCTTCCGGTCGGCGGGATCAGGGAAAAGGTGGTTGCGGCGGCGGGTGCCGGTATCACCCGGGTGATGCTGCCCGCGCGCAACCGGCGCGATTACGAGGATATCCCGGCAAGCGCGCGCGATGCGATCAGCTTCGTGTGGCTGGAAACGGTGGAAGATGCGATCGCGAACGGACTCGACCCGCAGGTCCCGGCCGCTGCCGCGAAGAAAGGCGAAAGCGCTTAACGCAGGCGCCGCAATGGCGCAGGATTGTCGCCGGTAGATACCGTATAGATGCCGATTCACCTTTCCCCCTTCGATGCGGCGGCAATCCTCGTCGGGCTCGCGACGCTGCTTGGCTATGTCAATCTGCGCTGGATCGGGTTGCCGGCGTCGGTGGGCATGACGGCGATGGGCGCGGTCGCATCGCTGGCGGTGGTCGCGCTCGACCGCTTGCTGCCCGGCGGCCGGCTCACCGCGCAGCTCACCGGCTTTCTGGCCGATCTCGATTTCCACCGCACGCTGATGAACGGCATGCTGTCCTTCCTGCTGTTCGCCGGCGCGCTCCATGTCGATGGCGCGGCGCTGCGCCGGACACGGCTGCCGGTGCTGGTGTTCAGCACGATCGGCGTCGCGGTGTCGGCGGTGCTCGTCGGCTTGGGCTTTCTGGCGCTGGTGCGGCTGCTGGGGCTGGGGGTTGCGCCGCTGTGGTGCTTCGTTTTCGGCGCGCTCATCAGCCCGACCGATCCGGTCGCGGTGCTGGCGATGATGAAGCGTGCGGCGATGCCCGCGACGCTGCAAGCGACGATCGCCGGCGAAAGCCTGTTCAACGATGGTATCGGGGTCGTCGTCTTCACCCTGCTCCTTGGCCTCGCGCTCGCGGGGGCGCCAGTCGGCGTGCCGGCGATGGCGGTCCATTTCCTGCGCGATGCCGGCGGCGGCGCGCTGCTCGGCTGGCTTGCCGGCTGGGGCGCGTTCGGCGCGATGCGCGGCATCGACGACGCCAACATCGAGGTGATGCTCAGCCTGGCGCTGGTGATGGGCGGGCAGAGCCTTGCTCATGCGCTGGGGGTGAGCGCGCCGGTGGCGATGGTGACAGCGGGACTGGTCTTCGGCAATGCCGGGATCGCTCGCGCGATGAGCGCGGTCAGCCGTGACTATCTTGTCAAATTCTGGCTGCTGATCGACGAGATCCTCAACGCGGTGCTGTTCCTGCTCATCGGCATGGAGGTGGTCGCGCTTGCCGGGCCGCCGCGGCTGATCCTTGCGGCGATCGGGGCGATCGTCGTGGTCACCGCCGCGCGGGCGGTGGCGATCGGGGTGCCGCTGTGGCTGATGAAGGCGCGGATCAATATGGGGCCGCTCGCCTTTCCGACGCTGCTGTGGGGCGGCTTGCGCGGCGGCATCCCGGTGGCGCTGGCGCTCTCGCTCCCGGCGAGCGCGACGCGCACGACGCTTCTCGCGGCGACCTATGGGGTGGTGCTGTTCTCGGTGATCGTCCAGGGCGGCAGCATGCGATGGCTGATCGCCCGGCTGTCGCGCGGCCTTGCGGACGCGCCGCCTGCCTGAGCGTGCCGCGCATGGCTCACAGTGCCGCCGCCATCGCCGCGTGTACCCGGCCAAGGTCATCTGTGGTGATGGCATAGGGCGGCATCGCATAGACGGTGTTGCCGAGCGGTCGCAGCAGCAGATCTCCTTCGCGGAAAAACGCCATGAGCCGCGGGCCGAGCGTCGAGAGATAGCCGCGGTCGCTGCCCGCCTCATAGTCGAGCGCAAGGACCGTGCCCATCTGGCGCACCCCGGCGATCCCCGGAACGCCCGCCAGCCGTTCGCGCGCCGCCGCCTGCGCCGCGCCCAGCGCCGCGATCCGCTCGGCCACCGGCTCGTCGCGCCAGATCGCGAGATTGGCGCGCGCGGCGGCGCAGGCGATCGGGTTCGCGGTGTAGCTGGAGGAATGGTAGAAGGTTTTGGCGCGGTCCTGCGCATAATGCGCATCATAGATCGCCTCGCTCGCCAGCGTCACCGCCAGCGGGATCGCGCCGCCGGTCAGCCCCTTGGCAAGGCACAGGACATCGGGGACGACCGCGGCCTGCTCGCAGGCGAGCAGCGTGCCGGTGCGGCCCCAGCCGGTCATCACCTCGTCGGCAAGGAACAGCACGCCGTGGGCCTCGCAGATCGCGCGCATTTCGGCGAGCACCCATGGCGGATACATCAGCATGCCGCCCGCGCCCAGCAGCAGCGGCTCGACGAGGAAGGCGGCGGGCGCGTTGCGGCAGGCCGCCTCCAGCGCATCGAGCGTGCGCTGCTCGCCACCCTCGGCCGGAAACGGGATCGTGCCGACATCGAACAGCAGCGGCGCATAGGCGCGGTTGAACACGCCGCGCGCGCCGACGCTCATCGCGCCGATGGTATCGCCGTGATAGCTGTGTTCGAGGACGAGGATGCGGTGCCGGGGCTCGCCCCGGTTCGCCCAGAAGCCCAGCGCCATCTTCAGCGCCACCTCGACCGCGGTCGAGCCCGAATCCGAGAAGAACACATAGGGCAGCGGCAGCAGCGCGGTGAGTTCGGCGGCGAGCCGCTCGGCGGGCTCATGCGTCCAGCCGGCAAAGATCAACTGGTCGAGCCGGCCCGCCTGCTCGGCGATGGCCGCGACGATGCGCGGGTGGCAATGGCCATGCGTCGTCACCCACCAGCTCGAAATCGCATCGATCACGCGGCGGCCGTCGCGCGTCCACAGGATCGCGCCCTCGGCGCGATCGACGAGCGGCACGGGCTCTTCGAGCCCGTGCTGGGTGAAGGGATGCCAGACCGGCGAGCGGGTCATGCAAGCGCGCCAAGGTCGAGATGCGCCGCGATCGCCCGGCGCAGGCTTGCGGCATCGAGCGGGTCGAGCCACGGTAGCCGGCCGAGCCGCGCCACCTGTGCGATCGCGCCGATCACCCGCTCGCTTTCGGGCGCCGGCTCGCCGACGAAGACGAGCCCGGCGATCGCCACCCCCCGCGCGCGCAACGCCTCGATCGACAGCAGGCCGTGGTTGATCGTGCCGAGCGCGGTGCGCGCGACCAGCACCACCGGCAGGCCCCAGCGCGCCATCTGGTCGGCATAGAGCCAGTCCTCGCGCAGCGGCACCAGCACCCCGCCCGCGCCCTCGACCACCAGCGGGCCGGCGCCTTCGGGCAGCGCCAGCGCACTTTCGGCGATCCGCACCCCGTCGATCGCCGCGGCGTGATGCGGCGAGGCAGGGGTGGCGAGCCGGTAGGCCTCGGGGTGGATCGGGGCGCCGGGGGCGAGCGCGGCGACCGTCGCGCTGTCGGTCGCGCCGTCGAGCCCGGCCTGGACCGGCTTCCAGTAGCGCGCGCCCAGCGCGGCGGTGAGCCCGGCGGCGACCACGCTCTTGCCGATGCCGGTGTCGGTGCCGGTGACGACAAGCCCTCTCACGCGCGCGCATCCCCGGCGAGCACCGGGCCGAGCGCCGCGGCAAGCGCGGTGATATCGGCGGGCGCGGCGTTGCGGGTGATGACGATGCGTAGGCGCGAGGTGCCGGGCGGCACGGTCGGCGGGCGGATGCCGCGGATGTCGAAGCCGGCCTGTTGCAGCCGCGCGGCGACGCCCATGGTGCGCCGGTCATCGCCCAGCACCAGCGGCAGGATCGGCGCGCCATGGCCCTGCGCGCCGAGCGGCAGCAGCAGCCGTTCGGCCAGCGCGATCCTTGCCGCAAGTTCCGTGCGCAGCGCATCGCCCGCGGCGATCAGCCGCAGCGCTGCGCGCAGCCCGGCGGCGATCAGCGGCGACGGCGCGGTCGAGAAGATGAAGCCGCGCGCGCGGTTGATGAGGCACGCGCGCAGCACCACAGGGCCGCACAGGAGCGCGCCCTCGACCCCCAGCGCCTTGCCGCAGGTGTGCAGGCTGATGACATGCGCGCGGGTTGGCAGCGTCGCGACCAGCCCGCGCCCGCCCGGGCCGAAGACGCCGGTCGCATGCGCCTCGTCGGCGATCAGCACCGCACCCGTGCGCAGCGCCAGCGCCGACAATCCGGCGAGCGGAGCGAAATCGCCGTCCATGCTGTAGAGCGTCTCGATCGCGATCCACACCCGGCCCTTGCCGCCTTCGCCCTGCCATTGCGCGATCGCCGCCTCGCAGGCGGCGATGTCGTTATGCGCGAAGAAGCGGTGCGCGGCGCGGGTCAGGCGCAGGCCCTCGTGGCTGCTCGCGTGGATGAGTTCATCGGCGAGGACGAGGTCGCCACGCTGCGGCAGCGTTGAAAGCAGCGCCGAATTGGCGGCATAGCCGGTGGCGAGGAACAGCGCCGCCTCGCTGCCGAAGAAATCCGCCGCTTCGGCTTCCAGCGCCTCATGTTCGGGATGGTTGCCGCGCAGCAGCCGCGATCCGCCCGAGCCCACCGGCACCCCGCGCGCCAGCGCCGCGGCGATCGCCGCCGCCAGCTCGGGCGAGGCAGCGAGCCCGAGATAGTCGTTCGAGGCGAAATCGATCCCCGCGCGCGGCGCCAGCATGCGCAGCCGTCCGCGCGCTTCGAGCCGGGCTAGGTCGGCGTGCTGCGCGGCGAAAGGCGCGCTCATGCCCGCGCACCGAACAGCGCGCTGCCGATGCGCACATGCGTCGCGCCGAGCTGGACCGCGGTTTCGAAATCGCCGCTCATCCCCATCGAGCGGCCGACAAGCCCGTGGTCCCCGGCCAGCTTGTCGAGCAGCGCGAAGAACGGCGCGGGCTCGATCCCCTCGGGCGGGACGCACATCAGCCCGGCGAGCGGGATCGCGGCGGCGCGCGCCTCGACGAGCAGCGCCGGCAGTTCGGCGATCGCGCAGCCGCCCTTGTGCGGCTCGGCGCCGATGTTGACCTGGACGAAGCAGGGCGGGCGGCGCCCGGTCCGGTCCATGGCGCGCGCGAGCGCGGCCACCAGCCGCACCCGGTCGAGCGAGTGGATGGCATCGAACAGCGCCACCGCATCCCCGGCCTTGTTGGTCTGCAACTGGCCGACGAGATGGAGCGCAAGGCCCGAACAGCGCTCACGCAGCGCCGGCCATTTCGCCGCCGCTTCCTGGACGCGGTTCTCGCCGAACAGGCGCTGGCCGGCGGCGATCAGCAGCGCGATCGCCTGGGCGGGGTGAGTCTTGCTGATCGCCACCAGCGCGATGGCATCGCCATCGCGCCCGGCGACGGCCGCAGCCTGCGCGATGCGCGCCTTCACCGCGGCGAGCCGTGCGGCGGCGTTGTCGTTTGGTCCGGACATGGCGCGCTGCTATAACGCAGCGATGCCCATGCGCCAGCCCGCTCTGCCCCGCCTGTGGCTGCTGAGCGATCGCCGCAATGATGCGATGCTGGAAGCCGCGCTCGCCCGCCTGCCGCCGGGCAGCGGCTTCATCTTTCGCCATGCCCATCTTTGCCCGGCCGAACGGCGGGCGCGGTTCCGCGCGCTGTGCGCCATCGCCCGGCGACGGCGCCATCTGGTGGTGCTGGCGGGCGATGCCGCGCTGGCGCGGCGCTGGGGCGCGGACGGCGCTTATGGTTCGCCGCGCCGGCAGGCGCGCGGACCGGCGCTGCTCCGGCTGGCCGCCGTCCATGATCTTGCCGAGATCGGCGCCGCCCGGCGTGCGCACGCGCTGCTGCTCTCACCGGTGTTCGCCACCCGCTCGCATCCGCGCGCGCGCCTGCTCGGCGTGCAGCGCTTCCTGGCGCTGGCGGCGCGCGCGCAGGTCCCGGTGATCGCGCTCGGCGGCATGGATGCGCAACGCGCGCGGCGGCTCGGCGGGGTTGGCTGGGCGGCGATCGACGCGCTCGGGCTGGTCGGATAGCCTGTGCTGACGGCCGATTTGCGATTGTCTCGCATTTGTAGCAGCGCTTGCCGGCTCGCGGCTTTGCCGCTAGGAGCCGTGCGTTCCCGGAACCGTTATCGCGGCCGCGGCGCTGCCTCTCGGGCGCGCCCGACCAGGCCCTGCGGCCGGTGCGGAAAATTTCTTCGGTTTCGCGCCGGCGTCCTGCCGGCGGAGTGATGCATGATCCAGATCGTCAAGGTTGCACTGCACCGGCCGCTCACCTTCATCGTCATGGCCATTCTCATCGCGGTGATGGGAATTATCGCCGCGATCGAGACGCCGATCGACATCTTCCCCAATATCGACATTCCGGTGATCGCGGTTGCCTGGCAATATGCCGGGCTGCCGCCGCAGGACATGTCGGATCGGATCATCACGCCCTATGAGCGGGTGCTGACCACCACGGTCAACGACATCGAACATATCGAAAGCCAGTCCTTCCAGGGGATCGGCATCGTCAAGATCTACCTGCAGCCGGGCGCCGACATCCGCACCGCGACCGCGCAGGTGACTTCGGTTTCGCAGACCATCCTGCGCGCGATGCCGCCGGGCACCACCCCGCCGCTGATCCTCAACTACAATGCCTCGACGGTGCCGATCATCCAGCTGGCGCTGACCGGGCAGGGAATGTCCGAACAGCAGCTGTTCGATGTCGGCATGAACCAGATTCGTCCGCAGCTGGTCACCGTGCCGGGGCTTGCCATGCCCTATCCCTCGGGCGGCAAGCAGCGCCAGGTGCAGATCGACCTCAACCCGCTGGCGCTGCAATCCAAGGGCCTGTCGGCGCAGGATGTCGCCGATGCGGTCGCCGCGCAGAACCAGATCAACCCGGCGGGCTTCATCAAGGTGGGGCCGATCCAGTACAGCGTGCGGCTGAACGACGCGCCGACCTCGATCGAGGGGCTGAACAACCTGCCGGTCAAGACGGTGAACGGCGCCACCATCTACATGCGCGATGTCGCCTATGTCCGCGACGGCTATCCGCCGCAGACCAACATCGTCCATGTCAACGGCCGCCGCTCGGTGCTGCTGACGGTGCTGAAGAACGGCTCTACCTCGACGCTGTCGATCATCTCGGACGTCAAGAAGCTGCTGCCCAGGATCACCGTCGGCCTGCCGCCCCAGCTGCGCATCCTGATGGTCGGCGACCAGTCGCTGTTCGTCAAGGCGGCGGTGGCCGGCGTGCTGCGCGAGGCGGTGATCGCCGCCGGGCTGACCAGCCTGATGATTCTCTTGTTCCTCGGCTCGTGGCGCTCGACGGTGATCATCGCGCTGTCGATCCCGCTGTCGATCCTCGCCGCGGTCGCCGCGCTCGCCGCGACCGGGCACACGATGAACACGATGACGCTTGGCGGGCTCGCGCTCGCGGTCGGCATTCTCGTCGATGAAGGCACGGTGACGATCGAGAATATCAACTGGCATCTCGAACAGGGCAAGGGGGTGATCGCGGCGATCATGGACGGCTCGGCGCAGATCGTCACCCCGGCGTTCGTCTCGCTGCTGTGCATCTGCATCGTCTTCGTGCCGATGTTCTTCCTGCCCGGTGTCGCGGGCTATCTGTTCGTGCCGATGGCGCTCGCGGTGGTGTTTGCGATGGTCGCGTCCTTCATCCTGTCGCGCACGCTGGTGCCGACGATGGCGATGTATCTGTTGAAGCCGCATCGGCCCGGCGACCATGCGGGCGCGCCCACCGGCATCCTCGTTTGCTTCCAGCGCGGCTTCGAGACCCGCTTCGAGCGGATGCGCGGCATCTATGTCAGCCTGCTGCGGCGGGCGCTGGCGCTGGGGCGGCCGTTCCTCGCCGGGTTTCTCGCGGTGGTGGCGGCATCGCTGCTGCTTTTCCCGCTGCTTGGCAGCACCTTCTTCCCCTATGTCGATTCGGGGCAGATCCTCATGCATGTGCGCGCGCCGATGGGGAGCCGCATCGAGGACACCTCGGCGCGTTTCGGGCGGATCGCCACCGAGCTGCGCCGGCTGATCCCGGGTGACGAACTTGCCGCGATCACCGACAACATCGGCCTGCCGGTGAGCTCGATCAACACGATCTACAACAATTCGGGCACCATCGGCCCGCAGGACGGCGACATGATGATCACGCTTGCCGCCGATCACCGCCCGACCCGCGACGTGATCGCCGAGCTGCGGCGCGCGTTGCCGGCGCGCTTTCCCGGCACCAGCTTTTCGTTCCTGCCCGCCGACATCACCAGCCAGATCCTCAATTTCGGCGCGCCCGCGCCGATCGACGTGCAGGTGACCGGGCGCAACCCGCAGGCGGTGCGCGCCTACGCCGACCGGTTGCTGCCGCTGATCGCCAGGGTGCCCGGGGTTGCCGATCCGCGCATCCAGCAGCCGGCGAACTCGCCGCAGTTCGATGTCAACGTCGATCGTTCGCGGATCAGCCAGTATGGGCTGACCGAGCGCGATGTGACCAGCAGCCTTTCGACCTCGCTCGCCGGCTCGTCGCAGACCGCGCCGGTCTATTACGTCAATCCGCAGAACGGGGTGTCTTACGGGGTCGTCGCCCAGGCGCCCGAATATCTCGTCCAGTCGCTGAACGAACTTGCCAATGTGCCGATTTCGGGCGCCGCCGGGGCAAGCACCCAGCCGCTCGGCGGGGTGGCGACATTCCAGCGATCGAACACGGTGCCGGTGGTCTCGCACTACAACATCCAGCCGGTGATCGATCTCTACGCCACCACCCAAGGCCGCGACATGGGCGCGGTCGCGGACGACATCCAGCAGGTCATCGACCGGTTGAAGGCGCAGCAGCCCAAGGGGGTCACGGTCACCATCCGCGGGCAATATGCGACGATGACCAGGGCGTTCACCGGGCTGGGGCTGGGGCTCGCGGCGGCGATCGTGCTCGTCTATCTGCTCATCGTCGTCAATTTCCAGAGCTGGCTCGATCCTTTCGTGATCATCACCGCGCTGCCCGCGGCGCTGGCCGGCATCGTCTGGATGCTGTTCCTCACCGGCACGCCCTTGTCGGTGCCGGCGCTGACCGGGGCGATCATGTGCATGGGCGTTGCCACCGCCAATTCGATCCTTGTCGTCAGCTTCGCGCGCGAGCAGCTCGACCAGACCGGCGATTCGACACAGGCCGCTCTGGCCGCGGGCTTCGTGCGCTTCCGCCCGGTGCTGATGACCGCGCTCGCCATGATCATCGGCATGGTGCCGATGGCGCTCGGGCTTGGCGAGGGCGGCGAGCAGAACGCACCGCTGGGTCGCGCGGTGATCGGCGGCCTGTTGTGCGCGACGATCGCGACGCTGTTTTTCGTGCCTACCGTCTTCAGCCTCGTTCACCGCCATCGCGGCGTCCATCACGCGCCGGCGCTGCCGGGCGATGATGCGCCCGGCCAAACGGAAGCGCAGCCCGCCCATGCCTGACATGATCCCGCCGGAAACGGCCCTGCCCGAACCGATCCACATCCCCGAAGAAGACCTTGCGCCCAGCAATGCGCGGCTGAAGCGCTGGGGCGTCGGCGCGGCGGTGGTCGCGCTGGTGATCGCGGCGGCGGGCGTCGTCTCGCGCGTGCACAACGACCATGCGCTGCGCGAAAGCGCGGCCGAGGCGGCGATTCCCGTGGTGACGGTGGTCCACCCAACCCCGGCGGTCAGCGCGCCGCTGGTGCTCCCCGCGCAGATCGAGGCGTTCAACAGCGCGGCGATCTTTGCCCGTACCAATGGCTATGTCAGCCGCTGGCTGGTGGACATCGGTCAGCATGTCCGCGCCGGCCAGGTGCTCGCCACGCTCGATGCGCCCGATCTCGACCAGCAGCTCGCGCAGGCGCGCGCCGATTACGAGACCGCGCTCGCCAACCAGCATCTCGCCGAAATCACCGCGCGGCGCTGGAAGTCGATGCTGGCGCAGGACGCGGTCTCGCGCCAGGAAACCGACGAGAAGGAAGGCGATCTCGCGGCCAAGCAGGCCCTGTCGAACGCGGCGCTCGCCAATGTCCGCCGGCTGGTCGCGACCGAGGGCTTCACCCAGCTCGCCGCGCCGTTTGCCGGCGTGGTCAGCAGCCGCGGCACGCAGATCGGCCAGCTCGTCGTCGCCGGCACCGCCAACTCTGCGCCACTGTTCACGATTTCCGATGTCCACCGCATGCGCATCTTCGTGCGGGTGCCGCAAAGCAGCGCCGGCCAGGTGCATGACGGCATGAGCGCGACGCTGACCGTGCCCGAATATCCCACCCGCCAATATGTCGCGACGCTGGTCCATAATTCGCAGGCGGTCGATACCCGCTCGGGCTCGGTGCTGGTCGAATTGCAGATCGACAATCCCGATGGCACGCTCAAGCCCGGCGCCTTCGCGCAGGTGACCTTCCCCGGCGGCAGCGGCGGCGCGCTGGCCGGCGACATGGCGATCCCGGGAAGCGCGGTGCTTTATACGAACAGCGGCCCGACCATCGCGCTGGTCGATGGCCATGGCCGGGTGACGGTCAGGCCGGTGCGGATCGCGCGCGATGCCGGCACCACGGTCACCGTGTCGGGGATCGCTGCGGACGACCGGGTGATCGATTCGCCCCCCGATTCGATCCGCAGCGGCGATCGCGTGCAGGTCGGGGCGGGTCCGCATGCCGGCTAGATCCTTTGCCGGGCCGGTGGCGGCGGCGTTGTTGCTTTCGGCCTGTTCCTTCGCGCCTGCCTATCATGCGCCGGCGGTCAATGTGCCGGCGCAATACAAGGAAGCGTCGGGCAGCGGCCTTCCCGGCTGGAGCGCGGCGAGCCCGATGGATTCAGAACCGCGCGGCGCCTGGTGGCGCGCCTTCGGCGATCCGCTGCTCGACGATCTCGAAGCCCGCGCGGCGGCGGCAAGCCCGACGCTGGTGGCCGCGCTCGCCCGCTATGACGAAGCGCGGGCGCAGGCCGGCATCGCCGCCGCGACGCTGGTCCCCGAGGTGGACGCGACGGCAAGCTATCAGCACAGTCGTATCTCGGCGCACGGGCCGGCCAACATCCTGGGCGCTCCGATCACCTACAGCGAGACGTCGGTCGGCGGAACGGCGAGCTATGATCTCGATCTCTGGGGGCGGATCCGCAACAATCTGCGCGCCAGCCGCGCCGATGCCGAGGCGAGCCACGCCGATCTCGTCTCCGCCCGGCTGAGCCTTCAGGCCGCGGTTGCCGATGCCTATGTGCGGCTGCGCGGGCTCGATTCGCGCGCCGAGCTGCTGCGGCGCACCGTCGAGGCCTATAACCGCGCCTATGAGTTGACCCGAACCCGCCATGACGGCGGCATCTCCGCCGGGATGGACGTCAGCCGCGCGCGCTCGACGCTTTCGACCGCGGTCGCGCAGACCTCGGACGTGGCCAACGCGCGCGCCGCAACCGAGCACGAGCTTGCCGCGCTGGTCGGCGCCAGCGCCGGCGATTTCGCGGTGGCGCCGCGGCCCGACACGCTGGCGGTGCCCGAGGTGCCGGCAAGCCAGCCCTCGCTGCTGCTCCAGCGCCGCCCCGACATCGCCGCGGCCGAGCGCCGGATGTTCGCCGCCAATGCCGAGATCGGTGTCGCCAAGGCGGCGCTGTTTCCCGATATCACGCTGGGGCTCGCCGGCGGCTGGCAGACGACGCGTGGCGCGCTGTTCGCCGCGCCGAACAGCTTCTGGTCGCTGGGGCCGGCGGCGGGGCTGCTCGCGATCTTCGACGGCGGCCGACGCCGCGCCCAGATCCGCCTCAGCCGCGCGCAATATGACGAGGCGGCGGCCAATTATCGCGGCGTCGTGCTCACCGCCTTCCGCCAGGTCGAAGACGGGCTGGCGGCGCTGCGCCATCTTTCGGCCGAGGAGGTCGAGCAGCGCGATGCCGCGGCCTCGGCCCAACATACCGTCGATCTCGCGCTCATCCGCTATCGCGATGGCGCCGCCGATTATCTCGAAGTGGTGACCGCGCAGACCGATGCGCTGACCGCGCAGCTGACGCTGATCAATCTTCAGACGGCGCGGCTCGAAAGCCAGATCGCGCTGGTCGAGGCGCTGGGCGGCGCGGGCCGCGACGCGGCGCCGCGTTCGTCCCTGTCGCAAGGCGCCTCGACTGCGGCCCGTTCGCCCTGAGTGTGCCTGCGGGCCGCGCTTCGCCATGCGGCGGGCACAAGAAGGACCGCGCTTCGCCAGGCCGGGAGCATCGCGCCGGCAAGCGGGTGGCCGACACAGCGCGCATGGCCGCTTGCAAGCGAGCCGAAAATCGCGTCCTTCGTCGCCGGTTCAGGCGAAGGCCTTCGCCCCGAAGCGGCCATGACGGCGATAGCGCAGCATCCAGCGATCGAGGAACAGGCCAAGCGGGCGCGGCGCCACGCCGAGTTCCGCCAGCCCCGGATATTGGCCCGAAGCACAATTGCCCGGCTGGAGCAGCTTCCACTGCGCACGGGTCAGCGGCGCGCCGGGCAGCCAGCCGGTGCCGGCGGCGATCGCCGCCGACAGCGCATCGGGCAGAGGCACGAAGCTGCGGCGGCGATGCTGGGCTGCGGCGATCGCCGCGTTGAGCTCCAACATGGTGAGCACTTCCGGCCCGGCGATTTCATGGATCCGCCCGCCATGCGCCCGCGGATCGCCGAGCGCGGCCACCGCCGCCTGCGCCGCATCATCGATGAACAACGGTTGCAGGCGTGCGCCGGGCGCGAACACCGGCAGCACCGGGAAGGTGGCGATCAGCCGCGCGAAAAGATTGATGAAGTTGTCATCCGCGCCGAACAGGATCGAGGGACGAAGCACCGTCGCGCGCGCAAAGGCGGCCAGCACCGCCGCCTCGCCCTCGGCCTTGGTGCGCGCATAGGCGATGTCCGATGCCGGATCGGCACCGATCGCCGAGACATGCACGAAGCTCGATGCGCCCGCGGCCAGCGCCGCCGTGGCGATGCGCCCGGCACCCTTGCCCTGCAAGCCGTCGAGATCGCCGGTAAAGGCGCCGGCGAGATTGATCACCGCCTCGGCCCCGGCCATCGCCTCGGTCAGCATGCGCGGCTGCAGCACGTCACACAGCTGGAACTGCACCTGGCCGAGATTGGCGAGCGGACGGATCGCGAAGGCGCGCTCGGGATGGCGGCTGGCGATGCGCAGCCGGGCACCGCAACGCAGCAGTTCCTGCGCCAGATGCCGCCCGAAAAAGCCGCTGCCGCCGACCAGCACCACCAGCCGGTCGCGCAGCCTGTCATTGCCCGTGCCGCTTGCCATCCCGTCTAAGTCCTCGCACCTGCCAACCGTGCCATGAACCGGCGCCGGCATGTACGCAATGCCCTGCCTCGCGCGCGGGAACAAGCGTTGACAAGCTGCCGACGCCCCCCTATCGGCGCGCACCTACCCGGTGCACGGCACTAGCGCCGTCGCATCCCGTGCCCAGATGGCGGAATTGGTAGACGCACCAGCTTCAGGTGCTGGCGCTCGCAAGGGCGTGGAGGTTCGAGTCCTCTTCTGGGCACCATTATTTCTTCCGGATGCATCCGCAGATGTCCGGAAAAGTCCGGAAAATCAGGGGCTTTTGACGGATCGGGCGTCCATTGGCATCCGGCCGAATTCGTTGAAATTGACGGTACATGACGGTATATCTGACGGTATCGAAACCGACAGAGGTGGCGCCATGCTGACCGATCTGGCCGTCCGAAAAGCCGCTCCGCGCGGCAAGCCCTACAAGCTCTCCGATGGGGGCGGATTGTACTTGCTGGTGACAGCGGCGGGTCAGCGATACTGGCGGATGGATTATCGCTTCGCCGAAAAGCGGGCTACGGCAGCACTCGGGGTCTATCCGACCATCACCCTGGCCGAGGCGCGCGCCAAGCGGCTGGAGATCAAGAAGCAGATCGCCGAGGGCATCAATCCCGCCGCCAAGCGCAAGATCGACAAGATCACCGGACCGCTCGCCAGTGTGAACAGCTTTAAGGCAGTTTCGGAAGAATGGCTCGACAAGGCCCGGCGCGAAGGCCGTGCCGAAGTGACGCTGGGCAAGCTGAAATGGCTTCTCGAATTCGCCTACCCCATCATCGGAGACCGCAAGGTCGGCGAGATCAAGGCGCCCGAACTGCTGGCCGTGCTGCGCGCTGTTGAAAAGCGCGGTCATTACGAAACGGCCCGAAGGCTGCGCAGCACCTGCGGACAGGTGTTCCGCTATGCCATCGCTACCGGCCGCGCCGACCGGGACGTGTCGGCAGACCTGCGCGGTGCACTGATCGTGCCCAAGGTGACGCACCGGGCCGCGATCATCACGGCGAAGGAAGCGGGTGTTCTGCTGCGCGCTATCGACGCCTATTCAGGCTATCCGGTCACCCACGCAGCCCTGCGGCTTGCCCCCTATGTCTTCGTGCGTCCCGGTGAACTGCGGCAGGCCGAATGGAGCGAGTTCGACTTCGCCCGCAACATCTGGACCATCGCCGCCGACAAGACCAAGATGCGCGTCGCGCACCGCGTGCCGCTGAGCCGTCAGGTGCTCGCCATCCTGGAAGAGCTACGCGAGATTACCGGCAACCGCCGCTACCTCTTCCCGGCCCAGGGCAAACACGACCGGCCCATGTGCGAAAACACGATCAATCTTGCGCTTCGGCGCATGGGTTTCGACGGGACCACGATGACCGCCCACGGCTTCCGCGCCATGGCCAGCACGCTGCTGAACGAGCAAGGCCACTGGAACCCCGACGCGATCGAGCGCCAGCTTGGCCATGCCGAGACCGATGACGTCCGCCGCGCCTATGCACGGGGCGAGCACTGGGAAGAACGGATCAGGATGATGCAGAGCTGGGCAGACTATCTCGACCAGCTACGCTCCGGCGCAAAGGTCCTGCAAGGCAGCTTCCGCAAGCCGCCTGCCGCCGCGAGTGCGGTCCCTGGTTGACCCCGCTGCACCGCTCAGGATCTGGCCGCCAATCTGCTCAGCCAGCGATTTCCGCATCAAGATAGGCCTGGACCCGCTGCATACCCGCAAGGCCATCCGCCAGAATGACGTCGAGCGCGCTGTCCCCATCGAAGGCTTCGTTAGGCGCACCGATCCACCGCACGGCCCTATCGCTATCAGCGAGTATCCGTCGCAAGGCCGCATGTATGCCGAGCAGCGCCGCAGCCCGCTCGTCGCCGTTGAGCAGCCTGTCGACTGTTTCGTCTGGAACGCCCCAGCGCGCAACCAATGAGGCGGCGGCCCGCTCCATCGCCAGTTTTTCTTCATCGTCGTATTGAGCGCTGGCGATTGGCATGGATGGATTCCCTGACTTCGACGATCCTCAATAGCACAGAATGTACTATCCGGTCATCATCTGGCTTACCGATCGGTAAGATTTCATACGCTAACCGGCACCGCAGCGCATGCTCTTCCCGATCGGGAAGAAATCCTCTTGAAATCTGACGAGATACATGCGATCTTCCCGGTCGGTAAGAATGGAATGATCGACAA